>NZ_JAVAJJ010000114.1:0-207 GCF_052112305.1 Pseudomonas sp. QLc11A | reverse complement strand
TCACTGGACCGTTCTGCGCGGTGACCGGTTTGCCCTGGGCATCGGTCAGGGTCGCGGTGTAGGTAATGGTGCCGTTTTCATCCACGCTCGGCGTCGCGGTCAGGGTCACGGTGGTGGTGTCGTTGACGTCGTTGACCGTGGTGGTCACTGGCGTTGTGTTTGGCGACACCAGTTCCAGGTTACCGCCCACTGCGTCCTTGATGGATT
>NZ_JAVAJJ010000113.1:0-207 GCF_052112305.1 Pseudomonas sp. QLc11A | reverse complement strand
ATGTCAACGACACCACCACGGTGACCCTGACCGCCACCCCGAGCGTGGATGAAAACGGCACCATCACCTACACCGCGACCCTGACCGATGCCCAAGGCAAACCGGTCACTGCGCAGAACGGTCCGGTCACCGTGACCCTCGACAGCGGCAAGGTCATCACCATCGCTGAAGGCCAGAGCTCCGGCAGCCTGCCGGTCAGCGTGGGCA
>NZ_JAVAJJ010000112.1:0-213 GCF_052112305.1 Pseudomonas sp. QLc11A | reverse complement strand
TGGTCAGGGTGCCGGTGGTGGAAATGTCGACGGCGGCATTAGTCTCGGTGAGGTGGGCGATGTCGGCGGACAGCACGGCCGCATCATTGGTGCCGAGGATATTCACGGTGACCGAAGTGAGGGTGCCATCGGCACTGCTCACCGCGAAGGTGTCGGTGTAGGTGGTGCCGGCGGCGAACTCGTTGTGGGCGGAGCTGGCGACGTAGGTCCAGG
>NZ_JAVAJJ010000111.1:0-216 GCF_052112305.1 Pseudomonas sp. QLc11A | reverse complement strand
ACCTGGAATTGGTGTCGCCAAACACAACGCCAGTGACCACCACGGTCAACGACGTCAACGACACCACCACCGTGACCCTGACCGCGACGCCGAGCGTGGACGAGAACGGCACCATCACCTACACCGCCACCCTGACCGATGCTCAGGGCAAACCGGTCACCGCGCAAAACGGTCCAGTGACCGTGACGTTGGACAGCGGCAAGGTCATCACCATCG
>NZ_JAVAJJ010000110.1:0-221 GCF_052112305.1 Pseudomonas sp. QLc11A | reverse complement strand
TGGACAGCGGCAAGGTCATCACCATCGCCGAAGGTCAGAGCTCCGGTAGCCTGCCGGTCAGCGTCGGCAACGACGTTTACACCGGTCCGACCATCGTCACTGAATCCATCAAGGACGCAGTGGGCGGTAACCTGGAACTGGTGTCGCCAAACACAACGCCAGTGACCACCACGGTCAACGACGTCAACGACACCACCACCGTGACCCTGACCGCGACGCCG
>NZ_JAVAJJ010000109.1:0-226 GCF_052112305.1 Pseudomonas sp. QLc11A | reverse complement strand
TTGATGCTCCTAGTTGAAAAGACGAAAGAGACCAGATTGCGGTGTGTGAAGACGAAACGAACCGAAAGTTCGAAAGACTCACAAAACACCGAAGCTATCACATACCCAATTTGCTGAAGCGAGGCCAACCGGTCACGACTCAGTACCCGAATTTCTTGACGACCATAGAGCATTGGAACCACCTGATCCCATCCCGAACTCAGCAGTGAAACGATGCATCGCCGAT
>NZ_JAVAJJ010000108.1:0-228 GCF_052112305.1 Pseudomonas sp. QLc11A | reverse complement strand
CACCGGTCCGACCATCGTGACTGAATCCATCAAGGACGCAGTGGGCGGTAACCTGGAACTGGTGTCGCCAAACACAACGCCAGTGACCACCACGGTCAACGATGTCAACGACACCACCACGGTGACCCTGACCGCCACCCCGAGCGTGGATGAAAACGGCACCATCACCTACACCGCGACCCTGACCGATGCCCAAGGCAAACCGGTCACTGCGCAGAACGGTCCGGT
>NZ_JAVAJJ010000107.1:0-231 GCF_052112305.1 Pseudomonas sp. QLc11A | reverse complement strand
CGGTGACCGTGACCCTGGACAGCGGCAAGGTCATCACCATCGCCGAGGGTCAGAGCTCCGGCAGCCTGCCGGTCAGCGTCGGCAACGACGTCTACACCGGTCCGACCACCGTCACTGAATCCATCAAAGACGCAGTGGGCGGCAACCTCGAGTCCATCGATCCGGTGAAAACGCCAGTGACCACCACGGTCAACGACGTCAACGACACCACCACCGTGACCCTGTCCGCCA
>NZ_JAVAJJ010000106.1:0-237 GCF_052112305.1 Pseudomonas sp. QLc11A | reverse complement strand
ATGTCAACGACACCACCACGGTGACCCTGACCGCCACCCCGAGCGTGGATGAAAACGGCACCATCACCTACACCGCGACCCTGACCGATGCCCAAGGCAAACCGGTCACTGCGCAGAACGGTCCGGTGACCGTGACGTTGGACAGCGGCAAGGTGATCACCATCGCCGAAGGCCAGAGCTCCGGCAGCCTGCCGGTCAGCGTCGGCAACGACGTTTACACCGGTCCGACCATCGTGA
>NZ_JAVAJJ010000105.1:0-238 GCF_052112305.1 Pseudomonas sp. QLc11A | reverse complement strand
CCACCCACCGCGTCCTTGATGGATTCAGTCACGATGGTCGGACCGGTGTAAACGTCGTTGCCGACGCTGACCGGCAGGCTGCCGGAGCTCTGGCCTTCGGCGATGGTGATCACCTTGCCGCTGTCCAGGGTCACGGTCACCGGACCGTTCTGCGCGGTAACCGGGGCACCGTTCTTGTCGGTCAGGGTCGCGGTGTAGGTGATGGTGCCGTTTTCATCCACGCTCGGGGTGGCGGACA
>NZ_JAVAJJ010000104.1:0-239 GCF_052112305.1 Pseudomonas sp. QLc11A | reverse complement strand
GAACGGTGCCCCGGTTACCGCGCAGAACGGTCCAGTCACCGTGACCCTGGACAGCGGCAAGGTCATCACCATCGCCGAAGGCCAGAGCTCCGGTAGCCTGCCGGTCAGCGTGGGCAACGACGTCTACCAAGGCCCGACCACCGTCACTGAATCCATCAAGGACGCAGTGGGCGGTAACCTGGAACTGGTGTCGCCAAACACAACGCCAGTGACCACCACGGTCAACGATGTCAACGACA
>NZ_JAVAJJ010000103.1:0-240 GCF_052112305.1 Pseudomonas sp. QLc11A | reverse complement strand
CCATCAAGGACGCAGTGGGCGGTAACCTGGAACTGGTGTCGCCAAACACAACGCCAGTGACCACCACGGTCAACGACGTCAACGACACCACCACCGTGACCCTGACCGCGACGCCGAGCGTGGACGAAAACGGCACCATCACCTACACCGCGACCCTGACCGATGCCCAGGGCAAACCGGTCACCGCGCAGAACGGTCCGGTGACCGTGACGTTGGACAGCGGCAAGGTGATCACCATCG
>NZ_JAVAJJ010000102.1:0-241 GCF_052112305.1 Pseudomonas sp. QLc11A | reverse complement strand
CGACGACAGCGGCGCAGGGAATGCGACCTCGGCACCGCAGACGGTGACGATCACCCTGACCGGGACCAACGACCAGCCGACGCTGAGCATCGACGACACGACCGGCGCGATGAACGAAGGCAATGGCGCAGCCACGCTGAGCGACAGCGGGGCGCTGAGTTTTGCCGATCTGGACAGCAACGACGCCGTGACGGTCAGCCAGACCGCCAACAACGACATCGCCTGGAGCGGCGGCACCCTC
>NZ_JAVAJJ010000101.1:0-243 GCF_052112305.1 Pseudomonas sp. QLc11A | reverse complement strand
CGATGGTGATCACCTTGCCGCTGTCCAACGTCACGGTCACCGGACCGTTCTGCGCGGTGACCGGTTTGCCCTGGGCATCGGTCAGGGTCGCGGTGTAGGTGATGGTGCCGTTTTCGTCCACGCTCGGGGTGGCGGTCAGGGTCACGGTGGTGGTGTCGTTGACGTCGTTGACCGTGGTGGTCACTGGCGTTGTGTTTGGCGACACCAATTCCAGGTTGCCACCCACCGCGTCCTTGATGGATT
>NZ_JAVAJJ010000100.1:0-243 GCF_052112305.1 Pseudomonas sp. QLc11A | reverse complement strand
CGTCCTTGATGGATTCAGTCACGATGGTCGGACCGGTGTAAACGTCGTTGCCGACGCTGACCGGCAGGCTACCGGAGCTCTGGCCTTCGGCGATGGTGATGACCTTGCCGCTGTCGAGGGTCACGGTGACTGGACCGTTCTGCGCGGTAACCGGGGCACCGTTCTTGTCGGTCAGCGTGGCGGTGTAGGTGATGGTGCCGTTTTCATCCACACTCGGGGTGGCGGTCAGGGTCACGGTGGTGG
>NZ_JAVAJJ010000099.1:0-249 GCF_052112305.1 Pseudomonas sp. QLc11A | reverse complement strand
CTCCACAAGCACCCACACGAATTGCTTGATTCAGTTGTTAAAGAGCGGTTGGTTAAGATCTTTCGTCTCAACCGAGGCGCGCATTCTACAGCAGCCTCATTTGCTGTCAAGTGATTTTTTTAAGAAGTTTTCAAGGAATCCTTAACAACTTCAACCACTTGCGCTTTCGATCTCTCGTCAGCGGGAGGCGAATTCTACAGCGTTACTCGCTGCTGTCAACACCTCTTTTTCAACTTCCTTGGCGCTTCG
>NZ_JAVAJJ010000098.1:0-249 GCF_052112305.1 Pseudomonas sp. QLc11A | reverse complement strand
TGGATGAAAACGGCACCATCACCTACACCGCGACCCTGACCGATGCCCAGGGCAAACCGGTCACCGCGCAGAACGGTCCGGTCACCGTGACCCTCGACAGCGGCAAGGTCATCACCATCGCCGAAGGTCAGAGCTCCGGCAGCCTGCCAGTGACCGTCGGCAACGACGTTTACACCGGTCCAACCACCGTGACCGAGTCGATTAAATCGGCCGACGGCGGCAACCTAGAGTCCATCAACCCGATCAAGA
>NZ_JAVAJJ010000097.1:0-251 GCF_052112305.1 Pseudomonas sp. QLc11A | reverse complement strand
GTAACAAGGTAGCCGTAGGGGAACCTGCGGCTGGATCACCTCCTTAATCGACGACTCAGCTGCTCCATAAGTTCCCACACGAATTGCTTGATTCATTGAAGAAGACGATATAGAAGCAGCCTTGGGGGTTGTAGCTTAGTTGGTTAGAGCGCACCCCATGCTCTGTGGTTAAGAGCAGGGTGAGGTCGGCCTTAGCAGCTCGAAATTGGGTCTGTAGCTCAGTTGGTTAGAGCGCACCCCTGATAAGGGTG
>NZ_JAVAJJ010000096.1:0-255 GCF_052112305.1 Pseudomonas sp. QLc11A | reverse complement strand
GCAATCGTTGGTTACATCTTTGATTTCTCGCGGAGTAACTTGTGATGCTGATAATCTGTTGACTAGCAGTCTGACTCCACAAGCACCCACACGAATTGCTTGATTCAGTTGTTAAAGAGCGGTTGGTCAAGATCTTTCGTCTCAACCGAGGCGCGCATTCTACAGCAGCCTCATTTGCTGTCAAGTGATTTTTTTCAGAAGTTTTCAAGGAATCCTTAACAACTTCAACCACTTGCGCTTTCGATCTCTCGTCAG
>NZ_JAVAJJ010000095.1:0-255 GCF_052112305.1 Pseudomonas sp. QLc11A | reverse complement strand
CTCACCGAGACTAATGCTGCGCTGACCACCGCCGGTACCCTGACCATCAGCGACGTCGACAGCGCCACAACCTTCGTCGCCCAAACCAACACCGCCGGCAGCTACGGCCAGTTCTCCATCGGCACCGGCGGTGCCTGGACCTACGTCGCCAGCTCCGCCCACAACGAATTCGCCGCCGGCACCACCTACACCGACACCTTCGCGGTGAGCAGTGCCGACGGCACCCTCACTTCGGTCACCGTGAATATCCTCGGC
>NZ_JAVAJJ010000094.1:0-255 GCF_052112305.1 Pseudomonas sp. QLc11A | reverse complement strand
CATTGGCGGGGGTCCCAACCACGACGGTGCCGGTGGTCTGGCCCGCGTCGATGGAAATGACAGAACCGTTGCTCAAGGTCACGGTCATCGGCGTGCCGGCCGGGTTGGTCAGGGTCGCGGTGTAGGTGATCTGGCCGCCTTCGGTGATGTTGCCGGTGGCCGTCAGGGTCAGCCCGGTGTTGTCCACGGAATCGGTGATGGTGGTCACGGCTGGCGCGGTGTTCGGCACCAGGTTCTCGAAATTGCCGCCTGTGG
>NZ_JAVAJJ010000093.1:0-255 GCF_052112305.1 Pseudomonas sp. QLc11A | reverse complement strand
GGCCGTGCTGTCCGCCGACATCGCCCACCTCACCGAGACTAATGCCGCCGTCGACATTTCCACCACCGGCACCCTGACCATCAGCGACGTCGACAGCGCCGCCACCTTCGTCGCCCAAACCAACACCACCGGCAGCTACGGCCAGTTCTCCATCGGCACCGGCGGTGCCTGGACCTACGTCGCCAGCTCCGCCCACAACGAGTTCGCCGCCGGCACCACCTACACCGACACCTTCGCGGTGAGCAGTGCCGATGG
>NZ_JAVAJJ010000092.1:0-255 GCF_052112305.1 Pseudomonas sp. QLc11A | reverse complement strand
ACGGTGCCTGGACCTACGTCGCCAGCTCCGCCCACAACGAGTTCTCCGCCGGCACCACCTACACCGACACCTTCGCGGTGAGCAGTGCCGACGGCACCCTCACTTCGGTCACCGTGAATATCCTCGGTACCAATGATGCGGCCGTGCTGTCCGCCGACATCGCCAACCTCACCGAGACTAATGCTGCGCTGACCACCGCCGGTACCCTGACCATCAGCGACGTCGACAGCGCCACAACCTTCGTCGCCCAAACCA
>NZ_JAVAJJ010000091.1:0-256 GCF_052112305.1 Pseudomonas sp. QLc11A | reverse complement strand
CTGAGTTCGGGATGGGATCAGGTGGTTCCAATGCTCTATGGTCGTCAAGAAATTCGGGTACTGAGTCGTGACCGGTTGGCCTCGCTTCAGCAAATTGGGTATGTAATAGAGTTCGGTGTTTTGTGAGCATTTCGAACTTTCGGTTCGTTTCGTCTTCACACACCGCAATCTGGTCTCTTTCGTCTTTTCAACTAGGAGCATCAAATTGCTTGGGTGTTATATGGTCAAGCCTCACGGGCAATTAGTATTGGTTAGC
>NZ_JAVAJJ010000090.1:0-258 GCF_052112305.1 Pseudomonas sp. QLc11A | reverse complement strand
ACCTCGAGTCCATCGATCCGGTGAAAACGCCAGTGACCACCACGGTCAACGATGTCAACGACACCACCACGGTGACCCTGACCGCCACCCCGAGCGTGGATGAAAACGGCACCATCACCTACACCGCCACGCTGACCGATGCCCAAGGCAAACCGGTCACTGCGCAGAACGGTCCGGTCACCGTGACCCTCGACAGCGGCAAGGTCATCACCATCGCTGAAGGCCAGAGCTCCGGCAGCCTGCCGGTCAGCGTGGGCA
>NZ_JAVAJJ010000089.1:0-260 GCF_052112305.1 Pseudomonas sp. QLc11A | reverse complement strand
TGTGGGCGGAGCTGGCGACGTAGGTCCAGGCACCGTCGGTGCCGATGGAGAACTGGCCGTAGCTGCCGGCGGTGTTGGTTTGGGCGACGAAGGTTGTGGCGCTGTCGACGTCGCTGATGGTCAGGGTGCCGGCGGTGGAAATGTCGACGGCGGCATTAGTCTCGGTGAGGTGGGCGATGTCGGCGGACAGCACGGCCGCATCATTGGTGCCGAGGATATTCACGGTGACCGAAGTGAGGGTGCCGTCGGCACTGCTCACC
>NZ_JAVAJJ010000088.1:0-260 GCF_052112305.1 Pseudomonas sp. QLc11A | reverse complement strand
CGGCGTCGCGGTCAGGGTCACGGTGGTGGTGTCGTTGACGTCGTTGACCGTGGTGGTCACTGGCGTTGTGTTTGGCGACACCAGTTCCAGGTTACCGCCCACTGCGTCCTTGATGGATTCAGTGACGGTGGTCGGACCGGTGTAGACGTCGTTGCCCACGCTGACCGGCAGGCTGCCGGAGCTCTGGCCTTCAGCGATGGTGATGACCTTGCCGCTGTCGAGGGTCACGGTGACCGGACCGTTCTGCGCAGTGACCGGTT
>NZ_JAVAJJ010000087.1:0-263 GCF_052112305.1 Pseudomonas sp. QLc11A | reverse complement strand
GAACGGTGCCCCGGTTACCGCGCAGAACGGTCCAGTCACCGTGACCCTGGACAGCGGCAAGGTCATCACCATCGCCGAAGGCCAGAGCTCCGGTAGCCTGCCGGTCAGCGTGGGCAACGACGTCTACACCGGTCCGACCACCGTGACCGAGTCGATTAAATCGGCCGACGGCGGCAACCTGGAAGCGATCAACCCAATCAAGACCCCGGTGGAAACCACGGTCAACGACGTCAACGACACCACCACGGTGACCCTGACCGCGA
>NZ_JAVAJJ010000086.1:0-264 GCF_052112305.1 Pseudomonas sp. QLc11A | reverse complement strand
ATCCTCCAAGGCTAAATACTACTGACTGACCGATAGTGAACTAGTACCGTGAGGGAAAGGCGAAAAGAACCCCGGAGAGGGGAGTGAAATAGATCCTGAAACCGTATGCGTACAAGCAGTGGGAGCCCACTTTGTTGGGTGACTGCGTACCTTTTGTATAATGGGTCAGCGACTTATTTTCAGTGGCGAGCTTAACCGAATAGGGGAGGCGTAGCGAAAGCGAGTCTTAATAGGGCGTCTAGTCGCTGGGAATAGACCCGAAAC
>NZ_JAVAJJ010000085.1:0-264 GCF_052112305.1 Pseudomonas sp. QLc11A | reverse complement strand
CGTGAATATCCTCGGCACCAATGATGCGGCCGTGCTGTCCGCCGACATCGCCCACCTCACCGAGACTAATGCCGCCGTCGACATTTCCACCACCGGCACCCTGACCATCAGCGACGTCGACAGCGCCGCCACCTTCATCGCCCAAACCAACACCGCCGGCAGCTACGGCCAGTTCTCCATCGGCACCGACGGTGCCTGGACCTACGTCGCCAGCTCCGCCCACAACGAATTCGCCGCCGGCACCACCTACACCGACACCTTCGC
>NZ_JAVAJJ010000084.1:0-264 GCF_052112305.1 Pseudomonas sp. QLc11A | reverse complement strand
ATCCTCCAAGGCTAAATACTACTGACTGACCGATAGTGAACTAGTACCGTGAGGGAAAGGCGAAAAGAACCCCGGAGAGGGGAGTGAAATAGATCCTGAAACCGTATGCGTACAAGCAGTGGGAGCCTACTTTGTTAGGTGACTGCGTACCTTTTGTATAATGGGTCAGCGACTTATTTTCAGTGGCGAGCTTAACCGAATAGGGGAGGCGTAGCGAAAGCGAGTCTTAATAGGGCGTCTAGTCGCTGGGAATAGACCCGAAAC
>NZ_JAVAJJ010000083.1:0-264 GCF_052112305.1 Pseudomonas sp. QLc11A | reverse complement strand
ATGACTGGGGTGAAGTCGTAACAAGGTAGCCGTAGGGGAACCTGCGGCTGGATCACCTCCTTAATCGACGACTCAGCTGCTCCATAAGTTCCCACACGAATTGCTTGATTCATTGAAGAAGACGATAAGAAGCAGCCCGAAATTGGGTCTGTAGCTCAGTTGGTTAGAGCGCACCCCTGATAAGGGTGAGGTCGGCAGTTCGAATCTGCCCAGACCCACCAATTTTGTGTGGGAAACGCCTGTAGAAATACGGGGCCATAGCTC
>NZ_JAVAJJ010000082.1:0-265 GCF_052112305.1 Pseudomonas sp. QLc11A | reverse complement strand
GGAGCATCAAATTGCTTGGGTGTTATATGGTCAAGCCTCACGGGCAATTAGTATTGGTTAGCTCAACGCCTCACAGCGCTTACACACCCAACCTATCAACGTCGTAGTCTTCGACGGCCCTTCAGGGGACTCAAGGTCCCAGTGAGATCTCATCTTGAGGCAAGTTTCCCGCTTAGATGCTTTCAGCGGTTATCTTTTCCGAACATAGCTACCCGGCAATGCCACTGGCGTGACAACCGGAACACCAGAGGTTCGTCCACTCCGG
>NZ_JAVAJJ010000081.1:0-269 GCF_052112305.1 Pseudomonas sp. QLc11A | reverse complement strand
CCGAGCGTGGACGAGAACGGCACCATCACCTACACCGCCACCCTGACCGATGCTCAGGGCAAACCGGTCACCGCGCAAAACGGTCCAGTGACCGTGACGTTGGACAGCGGCAAGGTCATCACCATCGCTGAAGGTCAGAGCACCGGTAGCCTGCCAGTGACCGTGGGCAACGACGTCTACACCGGTCCAACCACCGTGACCGAGTCGATTAAATCGGCCGCCGGCGGCAACCTCGAGTCCATCGATCCGGTGAAAACGCCAGTGACCAC
>NZ_JAVAJJ010000080.1:0-272 GCF_052112305.1 Pseudomonas sp. QLc11A | reverse complement strand
GGCAACGACGTCTACCAAGGCCCGACCACCGTCACTGAATCCATCAAGGACGCAGTGGGCGGTAACCTGGAACTGGTGTCGCCAAACACAACGCCAGTGACCACCACGGTCAACGATGTCAACGACACCACCACCGTGACCCTGTCCGCCACCCCGAGCGTGGATGAAAACGGCACCATCACCTACACCGCGACCCTGACCGATGCCCAGGGCAAACCGGTCACCGCGCAGAACGGTCCGGTCACCGTGACCCTCGACAGCGGCAAGGTCAT
>NZ_JAVAJJ010000079.1:0-273 GCF_052112305.1 Pseudomonas sp. QLc11A | reverse complement strand
CGATGGTCGGACCGGTGTAAACGTCGTTGCCGACGCTGACCGGCAGGCTGCCGGAGCTCTGGCCTTCGGCGATGGTGATCACCTTGCCGCTGTCCAACGTCACGGTCACCGGACCGTTCTGCGCGGTAACCGGGGCACCGTTCTTGTCGGTCAGCGTGGCGGTGTAGGTGATGGTGCCGTTTTCATCCACGCTCGGGGTGGCGGTCAGGGTCACGGTGGTGGTGTCGTTGACGTCGTTGACCGTGGTGGTCACTGGCGTTGTGTTTGGCGACA
>NZ_JAVAJJ010000078.1:0-280 GCF_052112305.1 Pseudomonas sp. QLc11A | reverse complement strand
CACCGCAGACGGTGACGATCACCCTGACCGGGACCAACGACCAGCCGACGCTGAGCATCGACGACACGACCGGCGCGATGAACGAAGGCAATGGCACAGCCACGCTGAGCGACAGCGGGGCGCTGAGCTTTGCCGATCTGGACAGCAACGACATCGTGACGGTCAGCCAGACCGCCAACAACGACATCGCCTGGAGCGGCGGCACCCTCGGTGCGGCGCAAGCCGCGGCACTGGTGGCCGGCTTCTCGGTCGATCAAACCGGCTGGAACTACAGCAGCAG
>NZ_JAVAJJ010000077.1:0-285 GCF_052112305.1 Pseudomonas sp. QLc11A | reverse complement strand
ACACCACCACCGTGACCCTGACCGCGACGCCGAGCGTGGATGAAAACGGCACCATTACCTACACCGCGACCCTGACCGATGCCCAGGGCAAACCGGTCACCGCGCAGAACGGTCCAGTGACCGTGACGTTGGACAGCGGCAAGGTCATCACCATCGCTGAAGGTCAGAGCTCCGGCAGCCTGCCAGTGACCGTCGGCAACGACGTTTACACCGGTCCAACCACCGTGACCGAGTCGATTAAATCGGCCGACGGCGGCAACCTAGAGTCCATCAACCCGATCAAGA
>NZ_JAVAJJ010000076.1:0-289 GCF_052112305.1 Pseudomonas sp. QLc11A | reverse complement strand
GACACGCTGAACGGCGGTAACGGCAACGACACATTGCTTGGCGACAACGGAGCCGACACGTTGGATGGTGGTAATGGCAACGACACGCTGAGAGGCGGTGTCGGCAATGACGTGCTGACAGGCGGCACGGATGGCAGTTTCGATCAGTTGAACGGCGATGATGGCGATGACCAGTTGATGTTGGCTCGGGGCTATGCGTCCGGCGGCAATGGTAACGACATCCTCGATGTGCGCACGGCGCTGGTCGGTGCTGCTGTGAACTTGAGCGGTGACGCGGGCAGCGACATCT
>NZ_JAVAJJ010000075.1:0-295 GCF_052112305.1 Pseudomonas sp. QLc11A | reverse complement strand
CCACAGGGTTTTGCATTGATCACACGATCAAGCCACACCACAGATCACTGTGGGAGTAACATCTCGGCGCTGGCGGACCAGACCTCGGAACAGGCGCAGAACTCGGCGTTGTTGAGTGAGGAGCTGAACAAGACTGCGAACACCCAGTATTCGTTGGTGGAGCGGTTCAACCGCTGATTGCTGCTGGAATGATAAAAACCCGGACAGTGAGAGCTTCCGGGTTTTTTATTATCAATTTGAAAAGTATGTTGTCTGTGCGCCCGCCTTCGCGGGCAAGCCCGCTCCCACAGGGTTT
>NZ_JAVAJJ010000074.1:0-300 GCF_052112305.1 Pseudomonas sp. QLc11A | reverse complement strand
CGACCACCGTCACTGAATCCATCAAGGACGCAGTGGGCGGTAACCTGGAACTGGTGTCGCCAAACACAACGCCAGTGACCACCACGGTCAACGATGTCAACGACACCACCACCGTGACCCTGTCCGCGACCCCGAGCGTGGATGAAAACGGCACCATTACCTACACCGCGACGCTGACCGATGCCCAGGGCAAACCGGTCACCGCGCAGAACGGTCCGGTGACCGTGACCCTCGACAGCGGCAAGGTGATCACCATCGCTGAAGGCCAGAGCTCCGGCAGCCTGCCAGTGACCGTGGGCA
>NZ_JAVAJJ010000073.1:0-303 GCF_052112305.1 Pseudomonas sp. QLc11A | reverse complement strand
GATCGATGGACTCGAGGTTGCCGCCCACTGCGTCTTTGATGGATTCAGTGACGGTGGTCGGACCGGTGTAGACGTTGTTGCCCACGGTCACCGGCAGGCTGCCGGAGCTCTGACCTTCAGCGATGGTAATGACCTTGCCGCTGTCGAGGGTCACGGTGACCGGACCGTTTTGCGCAGTGACCGGTTTGCCCTGGGCATCGGTCAGGGTCGCGGTGTAGGTGATGGTGCCGTTTTCATCCACGCTCGGGGTGGCGGTCAGGGTTACGGTGGTGGTGTCGTTGACGTCGTTGACCGTGGTGGTCA
>NZ_JAVAJJ010000072.1:0-304 GCF_052112305.1 Pseudomonas sp. QLc11A | reverse complement strand
TGTCGCCAAACACAACGCCAGTGACCACCACGGTCAACGACGTCAACGACACCACCACCGTGACCCTGACCGCCACCCCGAGCGTGGATGAAAACGGCACCATCACCTACACCGCCACGCTGACCGATGCCCAGGGCAAACCAGTCACCGCGCAGAACGGTCCAGTGACCGTGACGTTGGACAGCGGCAAGGTCATCACCATCGCCGAAGGCCAGAGCTCCGGTAGCCTGCCGGTCAGCGTCGGCAACGACGTTTACACCGGTCCGACCATCGTGACTGAATCCATCAAGGACGCGGTGGGTGG
>NZ_JAVAJJ010000071.1:0-304 GCF_052112305.1 Pseudomonas sp. QLc11A | reverse complement strand
GCGCAGTCCTTTGTGGGAGCTGGCTTGCCGGCGATGGTCGTTAACGATGACGCATGTGGTCTGGATAAACGCGGCGCACTTGAGTCCATCGCCAGCAAGCTGGCTCCTACAGTTTCAGCGTGGGCGCAGTCCTTTGTGGGAGCTGGCTTGCCGGCGATGGTCGTTAACGATGACGCATGTGGTCTGGATAAACGCGGCGCACTTGAGTCCATCGCCAGCAAGCTGGCTCCTACAGTTTCAGCGTGGGCGCGGTCCTTTGTGGGAGCTGGCTTGCCGGCGATGGTCGTTAACGATGACGCGTGTG
>NZ_JAVAJJ010000070.1:0-309 GCF_052112305.1 Pseudomonas sp. QLc11A | reverse complement strand
TCTCCTACACCGTGGTGGCCAGCGACGACAGCGGCGCAGGGAATGCGACCTCGGCACCGCAGACGGTGACGATCACCCTGACCGGGACCAACGACCAGCCGACGCTGACCATCGACGACACGACCGGGGCGATGAACGAAGGCAATGGTGCAGCCGCGCTGAGCGACAGCGGAGCGCTGAGCTTTGCCGATCTGGACAGCAACGACGTCGTGACGGTCAGCCAGACCGCCAACAACGACATCGCCTGGAGCGGCGGCACCCTCGGTGCGGCGCAAGCCGCGGCACTGGTGGCCGGCTTCTCGGTCGATC
>NZ_JAVAJJ010000069.1:0-310 GCF_052112305.1 Pseudomonas sp. QLc11A | reverse complement strand
GTCAACGACACCACCACCGTGACCCTGACCGCGACGCCGAGCGTGGATGAAAACGGCACCATTACCTACACCGCGACCCTGACCGATGCCCAGGGCAAACCGGTCACCGCGCAGAACGGTCCAGTGACCGTGACCCTGGACAGCGGCAAGGTCATCACCATCGCCGAAGGCCAGAGCTCCGGTAGCCTGCCGGTCAGCGTCGGCAACGACGTTTACACCGGTCCGACCATCGTGACTGAATCCATCAAGGACGCGGTGGGTGGCAACCTGGAATTGGTGTCGCCAAACACAACGCCAGTGACCACCACGG
>NZ_JAVAJJ010000068.1:0-321 GCF_052112305.1 Pseudomonas sp. QLc11A | reverse complement strand
ACACGTTGAGCGGCGGTGAAGGTGATGACACGCTGAACGGCGGTAACGGCAACGACACATTGCTTGGCGACAACGGAGCCGACACGTTGGATGGTGGTAATGGCAACGACACGCTGAGAGGCGGTGTTGGCAATGACGTGCTGACAGGCGGCACGGATGGCAGTTTCGATCAGTTGAACGGCGATGACGGCGACGACCAGTTGATGTTGGCTCGGGGCTATGCGTCCGGCGGCAATGGTAACGACATCCTCGATGTGCGCACGGCGCTGGTCGGTGCTGCTGTGAACTTGAGCGGTGACGCGGGCAGCGACATCTACCGCG
>NZ_JAVAJJ010000067.1:0-323 GCF_052112305.1 Pseudomonas sp. QLc11A | reverse complement strand
ACCGCGACCCTGACCGATGCCCAGGGCAAACCGGTCACCGCGCAGAACGGTCCGGTCACCGTGACCCTCGACAGCGGCAAGGTCATCACCATCGCCGAAGGCCAGAGCTCCGGCAGCCTGCCGGTCAGCGTCGGCAACGACGTCTACACCGGTCCGACCACCGTCACTGAATCCATCAAGGACGCGGTGGGTGGCAACCTGGAATTGGTGTCGCCAAACACAACGCCAGTGACCACCACGGTCAACGACGTCAACGACACCACCACCGTGACCCTGACCGCGACGCCGAGCGTGGACGAGAACGGCACCATCACCTACACCGC
>NZ_JAVAJJ010000066.1:0-327 GCF_052112305.1 Pseudomonas sp. QLc11A | reverse complement strand
TTAGAAGAAGCCCAACGGATTGATGTCGTAGCTCACCAGCAGGTTTTTGGTCTGCTGATAGTGATCAAGCATCATCTTGTGGGTTTCACGGCCGACGCCGGACTTCTTGTACCCGCCGAACGCGGCGTGCGCCGGGTACAGGTGGTAGCAGTTGGTCCACACACGACCGGCCTTGATGGCGCGGCCCATGCGGTAGGCGCGGTTGATGTCGCGGGTCCAGAGGCCGGCGCCGAGGCCGAACTCGGTATCGTTGGCGATGGCCAGGGCTTCGGCTTCGTCCTTGAAGGTGGTGATGCTCACCACCGGGCCGAAGATTTCTTCCTGGAA
>NZ_JAVAJJ010000065.1:0-331 GCF_052112305.1 Pseudomonas sp. QLc11A | reverse complement strand
GCCCGCTCCCACAGGGTTTTGCATTGATCACACGATCAAGCCACACCACAGATCACTGTGGGAGTAACATCTCGGCGCTGGCGGACCAGACCTCGGAACAGGCGCAGAACTCGGCGTTGTTGAGTGAAGAGCTGACCAAGACTGCGAATACCCAGTATTCGTTGGTGGAGCGGTTCAACCGCTGATTGCTGCTGGAATGATAAGAACCCGGACAGTGAGAGCTTCCGGGTTTTTTATTATCAATTTGAAAAGTATGTTGTCTGTGCGCCCGCCTTCGCGGGCAAGCCCGCTCCCACAGGGTTTTGCATTGATCACACGATCAAGCCACACC
>NZ_JAVAJJ010000064.1:0-336 GCF_052112305.1 Pseudomonas sp. QLc11A | reverse complement strand
GCTCGCACATCATGAAATGCGCCGCCGAAAACATCATTCCGTCCACCGTGGAGCTGGGTGGCAAGTCGCCGAACATCTTCTTCGAAGACATCATGAAGGCCGAACCGTCCTTCATCGAGAAAGCCGCTGAAGGCCTGGTGCTGGCGTTCTTCAACCAGGGCGAAGTCTGCACCTGCCCTTCCCGTGCGCTGGTGCAAGAGTCGATCTATGACGAATTCATGCAAGTGGTGATGAAGAAGGTCCTGCAAATCAAGCGCGGCGACCCGCTGGACACCGACACCATGGTCGGCGCCCAGGCGTCCGAGCAGCAATTCGACAAGATCCTTTCGTACCTGG
>NZ_JAVAJJ010000063.1:0-345 GCF_052112305.1 Pseudomonas sp. QLc11A | reverse complement strand
TGGACAGCGGCAAGGTCATCACCATCGCCGAAGGTCAGAGCTCCGGTAGCCTGCCGGTCAGCGTCGGCAACGACGTTTACACCGGTCCGACCATCGTCACTGAATCCATCAAGGACGCAGTGGGCGGCAACCTGGAATTGGTGTCGCCAAACACAACGCCAGTGACTACCACGGTCAACGACGTCAACGACACCACCACCGTGACCCTGACCGCGACCCCGAGCGTGGACGAGAACGGCACCATCACCTACACCGCCACCCTGACCGATGCTCAGGGCAAACCGGTCACCGCGCAAAACGGTCCAGTGACCGTGACGTTGGACAGCGGCAAGGTCATCACCATCG
>NZ_JAVAJJ010000062.1:0-360 GCF_052112305.1 Pseudomonas sp. QLc11A | reverse complement strand
TGATGAAGAAGGTCCTGCAAATCAAGCGCGGCGACCCGCTGGACACCGACACCATGGTCGGCGCCCAGGCGTCCGAGCAGCAATTCGACAAGATCCTTTCGTACCTGGAAATCGCCAAGGGCGAAGGTGCCGAACTGTTGACTGGCGGCAAGGTGGAAAAACTCGAGGGCAACCTGGCGAGCGGGTATTACATCCAGCCGACCCTGCTCAAGGGCACCAACAAGATGCGTGTATTCCAGGAAGAAATCTTCGGCCCGGTGGTGAGCATCACCACCTTCAAGGACGAAGCCGAAGCCCTGGCCATCGCCAACGATACCGAGTTCGGCCTCGGCGCCGGCCTCTGGACCCGCGACATCAACC
>NZ_JAVAJJ010000061.1:0-369 GCF_052112305.1 Pseudomonas sp. QLc11A | reverse complement strand
CCATACGCTACCGTCGGCGAAGCGGAACTCCTGCACGCCGTACTCCCCATTCGGATCAGCGGAATAAAGCTGGGTTCCCACCGTGACCGTGCGGCCGTTGGCGAAGGTGACGATCAGATCGTAGTAATTGCTGCGCGATAACTGCAAGCTGGCCGGATCGATGCCAACGGCGAACTCGACCACGTTGAGGTCGGCGCTGCCGATACGGTAATCGTTGATGACGGTATTCGTGGCATTGCCGACGCGGTAGATGTCGCTGCCCGCGTCACCGCTCAAGTTCACAGCAGCACCGACCAGCGCCGTGCGCACATCGAGGATGTCGTTACCATTGCCGCCGGACGCATAGCCCCGAGCCAACATCAACTGGTC
>NZ_JAVAJJ010000060.1:0-375 GCF_052112305.1 Pseudomonas sp. QLc11A | reverse complement strand
CGACCATCGTGACTGAATCCATCAAGGACGCAGTGGGCGGTAACCTGGAACTGGTGTCGCCAAACACAACGCCAGTGACCACCACGGTCAACGATGTCAACGACACCACCACGGTGACCTTGACCGCCACCCCGAGCGTCGACGAAAACGGCACCATCACCTACACCGCGACCCTGACCGATGCCCAGGGCAAACCGGTCACCGCGCAGAACGGTCCGGTGACCGTGACGTTGGACAGCGGCAAGGTCATCACCATCGCCGAAGGCCAGAGCTCCGGCAGCCTGCCGGTCAGCGTCGGCAACGACGTCTACACCGGTCCGACCACCGTCACTGAATCCATCAAGGACGCAGTGGGTGGCAACCTCGAAGCGATCA
>NZ_JAVAJJ010000059.1:0-378 GCF_052112305.1 Pseudomonas sp. QLc11A | reverse complement strand
TCTCCTACACCGTGGTGGCCAGCGACGACAGCGGCGCAGGGAATGCGACCTCGGCACCGCAGACGGTGACGATCACCCTGACCGGGACCAACGACCAGCCGACGCTGACCATCGACGACACGACCGGCGCGATGAGCGAAGGTAATGGCACAGCCACGCTGAGCGACAGCGGGGCGCTGAGCTTTGCCGATCTGGACAGCAACGACATCGTGACGGTCAGCCAGACCGCCAACAACGACATCGCCTGGAGTGGCGGCACCCTCGGTGCGGCGCAAGCCGCGGCACTGGTGGCCGGCTTCTCGGTCGATCAAACCGGCTGGAACTACAGCAGCAGCGAGAACCTGGACTTCCTGAGCGTTGGTGAAACCATCAGCTTCT
>NZ_JAVAJJ010000058.1:0-380 GCF_052112305.1 Pseudomonas sp. QLc11A | reverse complement strand
TCAGCGTGTCGTTGCCATTACCACCATCCAACGTGTCGGCTCCGTTGTCGCCAAGCAATGTGTCGTTGCCGTTACCGCCGTTCAGCGTGTCATCACCTTCACCGCCGCTCAACGTGTCATCACCGTCGTGGCCGTTCAGCGAGTCGTTGCCGCCGAGGCCGTTGAGCTCTTCGTTGCGCGCATCGCCGTTAAGGATATTGTCGAACTCGTCGCCGTTGATGATCGGCAGATGGCTATAAAAAGTCGCTCTATCCCATACGCTACCGTCGGCGAAGCGGAACTCCTGCACGCCGTACTCCCCATTCGGATCAGCGGAATAAAGCTGGGTTCCCACCGTGACCGTGCGGCCGTTGGCGAAGGTGACGATCAGATCGTAGTAA
>NZ_JAVAJJ010000057.1:0-381 GCF_052112305.1 Pseudomonas sp. QLc11A | reverse complement strand
AGATCATCCCGTGGAACTTCCCGATCCTGATGGCCGCGTGGAAACTCGCTCCAGCCCTGGCTGCCGGTAACTGCGTGGTACTCAAGCCCGCCGAGCAAACCCCGCTGGGCATCACCGTGCTGGTCGAACTGATCGGCGACCTGCTGCCACCGGGCGTGCTGAACATCGTGCAAGGCTTCGGCAAAGAAGCCGGCGAAGCCCTGGCCACCAGCAAACGCATCGCCAAGATCGCCTTCACCGGCTCGACCCCGGTTGGCTCGCACATCATGAAATGCGCCGCCGAAAACATCATTCCGTCCACCGTGGAGCTGGGTGGCAAGTCGCCGAACATCTTCTTCGAAGACATCATGAAGGCCGAACCGTCCTTCATCGAGAAAGCCG
>NZ_JAVAJJ010000056.1:0-416 GCF_052112305.1 Pseudomonas sp. QLc11A | reverse complement strand
GAAGGTCAGAGCTCCGGCAGCCTGCCAGTGACCGTCGGCAACGACGTTTACACCGGTCCAACCACCGTGACCGAGTCGATTAAATCGGCCGACGGCGGCAACCTAGAGTCCATCAACCCGATCAAGACCCCGGTGGAAACCACGGTCAACGATGTCAACGACACCACTACGGTGACCCTGACCGCCACCCCGAGCGTGGATGAAAACGGCACCATCACCTACACCGCCACGCTGACCGATGCCCAGGGCAAACCAGTCACTGCGCAGAACGGTCCAGTGACCGTGACGTTGGACAGCGGCAAGGTCATCACCATCGCCGAAGGTCAGAGCTCCGGTAGCCTGCCGGTCAGCGTCGGCAACGACGTTTACACCGGTCCGACCATCGTCACTGAATCCATCAAGGACGCAGTGGGCGG
>NZ_JAVAJJ010000055.1:0-422 GCF_052112305.1 Pseudomonas sp. QLc11A | reverse complement strand
CCACCGTGACCGAGTCGATTAAATCGGCCGACGGCGGCAACCTGGAAGCGATCAACCCAATCAAGACCCCGGTGGAAACCACGGTCAACGACGTCAACGACACCACCACGGTGACCCTGACCGCGACGCCGAGCGTGGACGAGAACGGCACCATCACCTACACCGCCACGCTGACCGATGCCCAGGGCAAACCAGTCACCGCGCAGAACGGTCCGGTGACCGTGACGTTGGACAGCGGCAAGGTCATCACCATCGCCGAGGGTCAGAGCTCCGGCAGCCTGCCAGTGACCGTGGACAACGACGTCTACCAAGGCCCGACCACCGTGACCGAGTCGATTAAATCGGCCGACGGCGGCAACCTTGAAGCGATCAACCCGATCAAGACCCCGGTGGAAACCACGGTCAACGACGTCAACGACACC
>NZ_JAVAJJ010000054.1:0-449 GCF_052112305.1 Pseudomonas sp. QLc11A | reverse complement strand
CGTGAATATCCTCGGCACCAATGATGCGGCCGTGCTGTCCGCCGACATCGCCCACCTCACCGAGACTAATGCCGCCGTCGACATTTCCACCACCGGCACCCTGACCATCAGCGACGTCGACAGCGCCACAACCTTCGTCGCCCAAACCAACACCGCCGGCAGCTACGGCCAGTTCTCCATCGGCACCGGCGGTGCCTGGACCTACGTCGCCGACTCCGCCCACAACGAGTTCGCCGCCGGTACCACCTACACCGACACCTTCGCGGTGAGCAGTGCCGACGGCACCCTCACTTCGGTCACCGTGAATATCCTCGGCACCAACGATGCGGCCGTGCTGTCCGCCGACATCGCCAACCTCACCGAGACCCATGCCGCCGTCGACATTTCCACCGCCGGTACCCTGACCATCAGCGACGTCGACAGCGCCGCCACCTTCGTCGCCCAAACCA
>NZ_JAVAJJ010000053.1:0-462 GCF_052112305.1 Pseudomonas sp. QLc11A | reverse complement strand
ATCTGGCCGCCTTCGGTGATGTTGCCGGTGGCCGTCAGGGTCAGCCCGGTGTTGTCCACGGAATCGGTGATGGTGGTCACGGCTGGCGCGGTGTTCGGCACCAGGTTCTCGAAATTGCCGCCTGTGGTACCGGTGATGGTAGTGCTGACGGTGCTGCCGTTGACATAGACGTCATTGGCGGGGGTCCCAACCACGACGGTGCCGGTGGTCTGGCCCGCGTCGATGGAAATGACAGAACCGTTGCTCAAGGTCACGGTCATCGGCGTGCCGGCCGGGTTGGTCAGGGTCGCGGTGTAGGTAATCTGGCCGCCTTCGGTGATGTTGCCGGTGGCCGTCAGGGTCAGCCCGGTGTTGTCCACGGAATCGGTGATGGTGGTCACGGCTGGCGCGGTGTTCGGCACCAGGTTCTCGAAATTGCCGCCTGTGGTACCGGTGATGGTAGTGCTGACGGTGCTGCCGTTG
>NZ_JAVAJJ010000052.1:0-479 GCF_052112305.1 Pseudomonas sp. QLc11A | reverse complement strand
GCTAGTCTAACCTTCGGGAGGACGGTTACCACGGTGTGATTCATGACTGGGGTGAAGTCGTAACAAGGTAGCCGTAGGGGAACCTGCGGCTGGATCACCTCCTTAATCGACGACTCAGCTGCTCCATGAGCTCCCACACGAATTGCTTGATTCATTGAAGAAGACGAGAGGCCAGCCTTTAAGGTGGTCTGTTTCGTTAGAGTTTAGAAATGAGTATTCCAGCGTGAATATTGATTTCTAGTCTTTGACTAGTTCGTTCTTTAAAAATCTGGGTATGTGATAGAAAGATAGACTGAACGTTACTTTCACTGGTAACGGATCAGGCTAAGGTAAAATTTGTGAGTTCTCTTAATTGAGAAATTCGAATTTTCGGCGAATGTCGTCTTCATAGTATAACCAGATTGCTTGGGGTTATATGGTCAAGTGAAGAAGCGCATACGGTGGATGCCTTGGCAGTCAGAGGCGATGAAAGACGTGGT
>NZ_JAVAJJ010000051.1:0-498 GCF_052112305.1 Pseudomonas sp. QLc11A | reverse complement strand
ACCTGGAATTGGTGTCGCCAAACACAACGCCAGTGACCACCACGGTCAACGACGTCAACGACACCACCACCGTGACCCTGACCGCGACGCCGAGCGTGGACGAGAACGGCACCATCACCTACACCGCGACCCTGACCGACAAGAACGGTGCCCCGGTTACCGCGCAGAACGGTCCAGTCACCGTGACCCTCGACAGCGGCAAAGTCATCACCATCGCCGAAGGCCAGAGCTCCGGTAGCCTGCCGGTCAGCGTCGGCAACGACGTCTACACCGGTCCGACCATCGTGACTGAATCCATCAAGGACGCAGTGGGCGGTAACCTGGAACTGGTGTCGCCAAACACAACGCCAGTGACCACCACGGTCAACGATGTCAACGACACCACCACCGTGACCCTGACCGCGACGCCGAGCGTGGATGAAAACGGCACCATTACCTACACCGCGACCCTGACCGATGCCCAGGGCAAACCGGTCACCGCGCAGAACGGTCCAGTGA
>NZ_JAVAJJ010000050.1:0-520 GCF_052112305.1 Pseudomonas sp. QLc11A | reverse complement strand
TTTGCCCTGGGCATCGGTCAGGGTCGCGGTGTAGGTGATGGTGCCGTTTTCATCCACGCTCGGGGTGGCGGTCAGGGTTACGGTGGTGGTGTCGTTGACGTCGTTGACCGTGGTGGTCACTGGCGTTGTGTTTGGCGACACCAGTTCCAGGTTACCGCCCACCGCGTCCTTGATGGATTCAGTCACGGTGGTCGGACCGGTGTAAACGTCGTTGCCGACGCTGACCGGCAGGCTGCCGGAGCTCTGGCCTTCAGCGATGGTGATGACCTTGCCGCTGTCGAGGGTCACGGTCACCGGACCGTTCTGCGCAGTGACCGGTTTGCCTTGGGCATCGGTCAGCGTCGCGGTGTAGGTAATGGTGCCGTTTTCATCCACGCTCGGCGTCGCGGTCAAGGTCACGGTGGTGGTGTCGTTGACGTCGTTGACCGTGGTTTCCACCGGGGTCTTGATCGGGTTGATCGCTTCAAGGTTGCCGCCGTCGGCCGATTTAATCGACTCGGTCACGGTGGTCGGGCCTTGG
>NZ_JAVAJJ010000049.1:0-555 GCF_052112305.1 Pseudomonas sp. QLc11A | reverse complement strand
TGTCGTTGACGTCGTTGACCGTGGTGGTCACTGGCGTTTTCACCGGATCGATGGACTCGAGGTTGCCGCCGGCGGCCGATTTAATCGACTCGGTCACGGTGGTCGGACCTTGGTAGACGTCGTTGCCGACGCTGACCGGCAGGCTACCGGAGCTCTGGCCTTCAGCGATGGTGATCACCTTGCCGCTGTCGAGGGTCACGGTGACCGGACCGTTCTGCGCGGTAACCGGTTTGCCTTGGGCATCGGTCAGCGTCGCGGTGTAGGTGATGGTGCCGTTTTCATCCACGCTCGGGGTGGCGGTCAGGGTCACCGTGGTGGTGTCGTTGACATCGTTGACCGTGGTGGTCACTGGCGTTGTATTTGGCGACACCAATTCCAGGTTGCCACCCACCGCGTCCTTGATGGATTCAGTGACGGTGGTCGGGCCGGTGTAGACGTCGTTGCCCACGGTCACTGGCAGGCTGCCGGAGCTCTGGCCTTCAGCGATGGTGATCACCTTGCCGCTGTCGAGGGTCACGGTCACCGGACCGTTCTGCGCGGTGACCGGTTTGCCCT
>NZ_JAVAJJ010000048.1:0-562 GCF_052112305.1 Pseudomonas sp. QLc11A | reverse complement strand
GCACCACCTACACCGACACCTTCGCGGTGAGCAGTGCCGACGGCACCCTCACTTCGGTCACCGTGAATATCCTCGGCACCAATGATGCGGCCGTGCTGTCCGCCGACATCGCCAACCTCACCGAGACTAATGCTGCGCTGACCACCGCCGGTACCCTGACCATCAGCGACGTCGACAGCGCCACAACCTTCGTCGCCCAAACCAACACCGCCGGCAGCTACGGCCAGTTCTCCATCGGCACCGACGGTGCCTGGACCTACGTCGCCAGCTCCGCCCACAACGAGTTCTCCGCCGGCACCACCTACACCGACACCTTCGCGGTGAGCAGTGCCGACGGCACCCTCACTTCGGTCACCGTGAATATCCTCGGCACCAACGATGCGGCCGTGCTGTCCGCCGACATCGCCAACCTCACCGAGACTAATGCTGCGCTGACCACCGCCGGTACCCTGACCATCAGCGACGTCGACAGCGCCGCCACCTTCGTCGCCCAAACCAACACCGCCGGCAGCTACGGCCAGTTCTCCATCGGCACCGACGGTGCCTGGACCTACGTCGCCAG
>NZ_JAVAJJ010000047.1:0-585 GCF_052112305.1 Pseudomonas sp. QLc11A | reverse complement strand
TAAGAGAACTCACAAATTTTACCTTAGCCTGATCCGTTACCAGTGAAAGTAACGTTCAGTCTATCTTTCTATCACATACCCAAATTTTTAAAGAACGAACTAGTCAAAGACTAGAAATCAACATTCACCATCATCGATGGAATGCTCATTTCTAAGCTTTATACAATCAGAAGCAGTAGTGGTGGAGCCAAACGGGATCGAACCGTTGACCTCCTGCGTGCAAGGCAGGCGCTCTCCCAGCTGAGCTATGGCCCCGTATTTCTACAGGCGTTTCCCACACAAAATTGGTGGGTCTGGGCAGATTCGAACTGCCGACCTCACCCTTATCAGGGGTGCGCTCTAACCAACTGAGCTACAGACCCAATTTCGAGCTGCTAAGGCCGACCTCACCCTGCTCTTAACCACAGAGCATGGGGTGCGCTCTAACCAACTAAGCTACAACCCCAAGGCTGCTTCTATATCGTCTTCTTCAATGAATCAAGCAATTCGTGTGGGAACTTATGGAGCAGCTGAGTCGTCGATTAAGGAGGTGATCCAGCCGCAGGTTCCCCTACGGCTACCTTGTTACGACTTCACCCCAGTCAT
>NZ_JAVAJJ010000046.1:0-597 GCF_052112305.1 Pseudomonas sp. QLc11A | reverse complement strand
TTGAGAAATTCGAATTTTCGGCGAATGTCGTCTTCATAGTATAACCAGATTGCTTGGGGTTATATGGTCAAGTGAAGAAGCGCATACGGTGGATGCCTTGGCAGTCAGAGGCGATGAAAGACGTGGTAGCCTGCGAAAAGCTTCGGGGAGTCGGCAAACAGACTTTGATCCGGAGATGTCTGAATGGGGGAACCCAGCCATCATAAGATGGTTATCTTGTACTGAATACATAGGTGCAAGAGGCGAACCAGGGGAACTGAAACATCTAAGTACCCTGAGGAAAAGAAATCAACCGAGATTCCCTTAGTAGTGGCGAGCGAACGGGGACTAGCCCTTAAGTGGCTTTGAGATTAGCGGAACGCTCTGGAAAGTGCGGCCATAGTGGGTGATAGCCCTGTACGCGAAAATCTCTTAGTCATGAAATCGAGTAGGACGGAGCACGAGAAACTTTGTCTGAATATGGGGGGACCATCCTCCAAGGCTAAATACTACTGACTGACCGATAGTGAACTAGTACCGTGAGGGAAAGGCGAAAAGAACCCCGGAGAGGGGAGTGAAATAGATCCTGAAACCGTATGCGTACAAGCAGTGGGAGCC
>NZ_JAVAJJ010000045.1:0-691 GCF_052112305.1 Pseudomonas sp. QLc11A | reverse complement strand
ACCACGTCTTTCATCGCCTCTGACTGCCAAGGCATCCACCGTATGCGCTTCTTCACTTGACCATATAACCCCAAGCAATCTGGTTATACTATGAAGACGACATTCGCCGAAAATTCGAATTTCTCAACTAAGAGAACTCACAAATTTTACCTTAGCCTGATCCGTTACCAGTGAAAGTAACGTTCAGTCTATCTTTCTATCACATACCCAAATTTTTAAAGAACGATCTAATCAAAAGACTAGAAATCAATATTCATTGCAGAATATTCATTTCTAAACTCTCAAACTTTCGAAGCAGTTAATGGTGGAGCCAAACGGGATCGAACCGTTGACCTCCTGCGTGCAAGGCAGGCGCTCTCCCAGCTGAGCTATGGCCCCATACAAAATTGGTGGGTCTGGGCAGATTCGAACTGCCGACCTCACCCTTATCAGGGGTGCGCTCTAACCAACTGAGCTACAGACCCAATTTCGAGCGCGTAACTGTTAGCGTTGAGCTATCAGCTTGGAGCTTAAAGCTGCTTCTATCGTCTTCTTCAATGAATCAAGCAATTCGTGTGGGAACTTATGGAGCAGCTGAGTCGTCGATTAAGGAGGTGATCCAGCCGCAGGTTCCCCTACGGCTACCTTGTTACGACTTCACCCCAGTCATGAATCACACCGTGGTAACCGTCCTCCCGAAGGTTAGACTAGC
>NZ_JAVAJJ010000044.1:0-725 GCF_052112305.1 Pseudomonas sp. QLc11A | reverse complement strand
CAGCAACTCGGCATAAAAACCGACAAACCCTTCAGCGTTACCCTGCGCACCTTGCACGGCGGTCGGCAGGAGGGCGTCAGCATCGTCGACATCGATAACGGCACGATGAAACTTTCGGTAGTGCCGACTCGCGGAATGAACGTCCTGCAAGCCTCGGTCGGCGATGTGCGCATGGGCTGGGATTCACCGGTCAAGGAAGTGGTCAATCCATCCTTCATCGAACTCAACGGTCGTGGTGGCCTGGGCTGGCTGGAAGGTTTCAACGAACTGGTCACTCGCTGCGGCTACGAATGGGTCGGCCACCCCGGCATCGACAACGGCGAACTGCTGACCCTGCACGGTCGCGCCGCCAATATCCCCGCGAACAAAGTCACCCTGCACATCGATGAAAAACCGCCATACGCCATCACCCTGCGCGGCGAGCTGAAAGAGCAGGCGTTCAAGAAAGTCGACTTCTCCGTCGCGACCGAACTGGTCACCGAACCCGGCAGCGTAGTGTTCGCCCTCAACGACACCCTGACCAACAACGGCGACTATCCGAAGGAATACCAGGCGCTGTACCACAGCAACTTCAGCACCCCGTTCCTGGAACAGGGCGCCCGGTTCGCCGCGCCGGTGAAACAGGTGTCGCCGTTCAACGACAAGGCCAAGGGCGATCTGCCTGACTGGCAAACGTACCGCGCACCGACCAGGGACTACGACGAAACGGTTTACAACGTGGTGCC
>NZ_JAVAJJ010000043.1:0-1554 GCF_052112305.1 Pseudomonas sp. QLc11A | reverse complement strand
GGTGTTGGTTTGGGCGACGAAGGTGGCGGCGCTGTCGACGTCGCTGATGGTCAGGGTGCCGGTGGTGGAAATGTCGACGGCGGCATTAGTCTCGGTGAGGTGGGCGATGTCGGCGGACAGCACGGCCGCATCGTTGGTGCCGAGGATATTCACGGTGACCGAAGTGAGGGTGCCATCGGCACTGCTCACCGCGAAGGTGTCGGTGTAGGTGGTGCCGGCGGCGAACTCGTTGTGGGCGGAGCTGGCGACGTAGGTCCAGGCACCGCCGGTGCCGATGGAGAACTGGCCGTAGCTGCCGGCGGTGTTGGTTTGGGCGACGAAGGTGGCGGCGCTGTCGACGTCGCTGATGGTCAGGGTGCCGGTGGTGGAAATGTCGACGGCGGCATTAGTCTCGGTGAGGTGGGCGATGTCGGCGGACAGCACGGCCGCATCGTTGGTGCCGAGGATATTCACGGTGACCGAAGTGAGGGTGCCATCGGCACTGCTCACCGCGAAGGTGTCGGTGTAGGTGGTGCCGGCGGCGAACTCGTTGTGGGCGGAGCTGGCGACGTAGGTCCAGGCACCGCCGGTGCCGATGGAGAACAGGCCGTAGCTGCCGGCGGTGTTGGACTGCGCCTGGAAGCTTTCCGGGCTGTCGATATCGCTAATGGTCAGGCTGCCGCCGGTGGTCAGCGGAGCATTGGTTTCGCTCAGCGTAACGCTGGCCGAGGACAGCACGGCAGCGTCGTTGCTGCCGGTGACGGTGATAGTCACCAGTTGGGTGTCGACGCCGCCGAGGCCGTCGCTGACCTGCACCGTAAACACCTCATCATGGCTCTCGCCCGCCTTCAGCGACTGCACCGCACTGGCGACCCCATTGGTGCCGTTGGCCAGGGTGTAGGTCCACTGGCCGCTATTATCGACGGCGATCGAGCCGTAGGTGCCGGTTGACGAGCCATTGATGCTCCAACTGGTCGTGGCGTCGTGATCGATGTCGGTCGAGCTGAGCTGGCCAGTGACGCTGAGTTTGATGTCTTCCTGCACCGCGCCGGCATCATTGCCCGTTGCGAAACTGAGCACGGGCGCGTCGTTGGTGCCAGTCAGGGTGATCGTCACCGTCTGCGGTGCCGAGGTCGCATTCCCTGCGCCGCTGTCGTCGCTGGCCACCACGGTGTAGGAGAAGCTGATGGTTTCACCAACGCTCAGGAAGTCCAGGTTCTCGCTGCTGCTGTAGTTCCAGCCGGTTTGATCGACCGAGAAGCCGGCCACCAGTGCCGCGGCTTGCGCCGCACCGAGGGTGCCGCCGCTCCAGGCGATGTCGTTGTTGGCGGTCTGGCTGACCGTCACGACGTCGTTGCTGTCCAGATCGGCAAAACTCAGCGCCCCGCTGTCGCTCAGCGTGGCTGTGCCATTGCCTTCGTTCATCGCGCCGGTCGTGTCGTCGATGCTCAGCGTCGGCTGGTCGTTGGTCCCGGTCAGGGTGATCGTCACCGTCTGCGGTGCCGAGGTCGCATTCCCTGCGCCGCTGTCGTCGCTGGCCACCACGGTGTAGGAGAAGCTGATGGTTTCACCAAC
>NZ_JAVAJJ010000042.1:0-1641 GCF_052112305.1 Pseudomonas sp. QLc11A | reverse complement strand
AACCGGTCACTGCGCAGAACGGTCCGGTCACCGTGACCCTCGACAGCGGCAAGGTCATCACCATCGCTGAAGGCCAGAGCTCCGGCAGCCTGCCGGTCAGCGTGGGCAACGACGTCTACACCGGTCCAACCACCGTGACCGAGTCGATTAAATCGGCCGACGGCGGCAACCTGGAAGCGATCAACCCAATCAAGACCCCGGTGGAAACCACGGTCAACGACGTCAACGACACCACCACGGTGACCCTGACCGCGACCCCAAGCGTGGACGAGAACGGCACCATCACCTACACCGCCACGCTGACCGATGCTCAGGGCAAACCAGTCACCGCGCAGAACGGTCCGGTGACCGTGACGTTGGACAGCGGCAAGATCATCACCATCGCCGAGGGTCAGAGCTCCGGCAGCCTGCCGGTCAGCGTGGGCAACGACGTCTACCAAGGCCCGACCACCGTGACCGAGTCGATTAAATCGGCCGACGGCGGCAACCTTGAAGCGATCAACCCGATCAAGACCCCGGTGGAAACCACGGTCAACGACGTCAACGACACCACCACCGTGACCCTGACCGCCACCCCGAGCGTGGATGAAAACGGCACCATCACCTACACCGCCACGCTGACCGATGCTCAGGGCAAACCGGTCACTGCGCAGAACGGTCCGGTGACCGTGACCCTGGACAGCGGCAAGGTCATCACCATCGCTGAAGGCCAGAGCTCCGGCAGCCTGCCGGTCAGCATGGGCAACGACGTCTACCAAGGCCCGACCACCGTCACTGAATCCATCAAGGACGCGGTGGGCGGTAACCTGGAACTGGTGTCGCCAAACACAACGCCAGTGACCACCACGGTCAACGACGTCAACGACACCACCACCGTGACCCTGTCCGCGACCCCGAGCGTGGATGAAAACGGCACCATCACCTACACCGCGACCCTGACCGACAAGAACGGTGCCCCGGTTACCGCGCAGAACGGTCCAGTGACCGTGACCCTCGACAGCGGCAAGGTCATCACCATCGCTGAAGGTCAGAGCTCCGGTAGCCTGCCAGTGACCGTGGGCAACGACGTCTACACCGGTCCAACCACCGTGACCGAGTCGATTAAATCGGCCGACGGCGGCAACCTCGAAGTGATCAACCCGATCAAGACCCCGGTGGAAACCACGGTCAACGACGTCAACGACACCACCACGGTGACCCTGACCGCGACCCCGAGCGTCGACGAGAACGGCACCATCACCTACACCGCGACGCTGACCGATGCCCAAGGCAAACCGGTCACTGCGCAGAACGGTCCAGTGACCGTGACCCTCGACAGCGGCAAAGTGATCACCATCGCTGAAGGTCAGAGCTCCGGTAGCCTGCCAGTGACCGTGGGCAACGACGTCTACACCGGTCCAACCACCGTGACCGAGTCGATTAAATCGGCCGCCGGCGGCAACCTCGAGTCCATCGATCCGGTGAAAACGCCAGTGACCACCACGGTCAACGATGTCAACGACACCACCACGGTGACCCTGACCGCCACCCCGAGCGTGGATGAAAACGGCACCATCACCTACACCGCGACCCTGACCGATGCCCAGGGCAAACCGGTCACCGCGCAGAACGGTCCGGTCACCGTGACCCTCGACAGCGGCA
>NZ_JAVAJJ010000040.1:0-2240 GCF_052112305.1 Pseudomonas sp. QLc11A | reverse complement strand
CCAGTGAGATCTCATCTTGAGGCAAGTTTCCCGCTTAGATGCTTTCAGCGGTTATCTTTTCCGAACATAGCTACCCGGCAATGCCACTGGCGTGACAACCGGAACACCAGAGGTTCGTCCACTCCGGTCCTCTCGTACTAGGAGCAGCCCCTCTCAAATCTCAAACGTCCACGGCAGATAGGGACCGAACTGTCTCACGACGTTCTAAACCCAGCTCGCGTACCACTTTAAATGGCGAACAGCCATACCCTTGGGACCGGCTTCAGCCCCAGGATGTGATGAGCCGACATCGAGGTGCCAAACACCGCCGTCGATATGAACTCTTGGGCGGTATCAGCCTGTTATCCCCGGAGTACCTTTTATCCGTTGAGCGATGGCCCTTCCATACAGAACCACCGGATCACTAAGACCTACTTTCGTACCTGCTCGACGTGTCTGTCTCGCAGTCAAGCGCGCTTTTGCCTTTATACTCTACGACCGATTTCCGACCGGTCTGAGCGCACCTTCGTACTCCTCCGTTACTCTTTAGGAGGAGACCGCCCCAGTCAAACTACCCACCATACACTGTCCTCGATCCGGATAACGGACCTGAGTTAGAACCTCAAAGTTGCCAGGGTGGTATTTCAAGGATGGCTCCACGCGAACTGGCGTCCACGCTTCAAAGCCTCCCACCTATCCTACACAAGCAAATTCAAAGTCCAGTGCAAAGCTATAGTAAAGGTTCACGGGGTCTTTCCGTCTAGCCGCGGATACACTGCATCTTCACAGCGATTTCAATTTCACTGAGTCTCGGGTGGAGACAGCGCCGCCATCGTTACGCCATTCGTGCAGGTCGGAACTTACCCGACAAGGAATTTCGCTACCTTAGGACCGTTATAGTTACGGCCGCCGTTTACCGGGGCTTCGATCAAGAGCTTCGCGTTAGCTAACCCCATCAATTAACCTTCCGGCACCGGGCAGGCGTCACACCCTATACGTCCACTTTCGTGTTTGCAGAGTGCTGTGTTTTTAATAAACAGTCGCAGCGGCCTGGTATCTTCGACCGGCGTGGGCTTACGGAGCAAGTCCTTCACCCTCACCGGCGCACCTTCTCCCGAAGTTACGGTGCCATTTTGCCTAGTTCCTTCACCCGAGTTCTCTCAAGCGCCTTGGTATTCTCTACCCAACCACCTGTGTCGGTTTGGGGTACGGTTCCTGGTTATCTGAAGCTTAGAAGCTTTTCTTGGAAGCATGGCATCAACCACTTCGTCACCTAAAAGGTAACTCGTCATCAGCTCTCGGCCTTAAGATCCCGGATTTACCTAAGATCTCAGCCTACCACCTTAAACTTGGACAACCAACGCCAAGCTGGCCTAGCCTTCTCCGTCCCTCCATCGCAATAACCAGAAGTACAGGAATATTAACCTGTTTTCCATCGACTACGCTTTTCAGCCTCGCCTTAGGGACCGACTAACCCTGCGTCGATTAACGTTGCGCAGGAAACCTTGGTCTTTCGGCGTGGGTGTTTTTCACACCCATTGTCGTTACTCATGTCAGCATTCGCACTTCTGATACCTCCAGCAAGCTTCTCAACTCACCTTCACAGGCTTACAGAACGCTCCTCTACCGCATCATCCGAAGATGATACCCGTAGCTTCGGTGTATGGTTTGAGCCCCGTTACATCTTCCGCGCAGGCCGACTCGACTAGTGAGCTATTACGCTTTCTTTAAAGGGTGGCTGCTTCTAAGCCAACCTCCTAGCTGTCTAAGCCTTCCCACATCGTTTCCCACTTAACCATAACTTTGGGACCTTAGCTGACGGTCTGGGTTGTTTCCCTTTTCACGACGGACGTTAGCACCCGCCGTGTGTCTCCCATGCTCGGCACTTGTAGGTATTCGGAGTTTGCATCGGTTTGGTAAGTCGGGATGACCCCCTAGCCGAAACAGTGCTCTACCCCCTACAGTGATACATGAGGCGCTACCTAAATAGCTTTCGAGGAGAACCAGCTATCTCCGAGCTTGATTAGCCTTTCACTCCGATCCACAGGTCATCCGCTAACTTTTCAACGGTAGTCGGTTCGGTCCTCCAGTCAGTGTTACCTAACCTTCAACCTGCCCATGGATAGATCGCCCGGTTTCGGGTCTATTCCCAGCGACTAGACGCCCTATTAAGACTCGCTTTCGCTACGCCTCCCCTATTCGGTTAAGCTCGCCACTGAAAATAAGTCGCTGACCCATTATACAAAAGGTACGCAGTCACC
>NZ_JAVAJJ010000039.1:0-2325 GCF_052112305.1 Pseudomonas sp. QLc11A | reverse complement strand
TCTACCAAGGTCCGACCACCGTGACCGAGTCGATTAAATCGGCCGCCGGCGGCAACCTCGAGTCCATCGATCCGGTGAAAACGCCAGTGACCACCACGGTCAACGACGTCAACGACACCACCACCGTGACCCTGTCCGCCACCCCGAGCGTCGACGAAAACGGCACCATCACCTACACCGCGACCCTGACCGATGCCCAGGGCAAACCAGTCACCGCGCAGAACGGTCCAGTGACCGTGACGTTGGACAGCGGCAAGGTCATCACCATTGCCGAAGGCCAGAGCTCCGGTAGCCTGCCAGTGACCGTCGGCAACGACGTCTACACCGGCCCGACCACCGTCACTGAATCCATCAAGGACGCAGTGGGCGGCAACCTCGAAGCGATCACCCCAATCAAGACCCCGGTGGAAACCACGGTCAATGACGTCAACGACACCACAATCGTGACCCTGACCGCGACGCCGAGCGTCGACGAAAACGGCACCATCACCTACACCGCGACCCTGACCGATGCCCAGGGCAAACCGGTCACCGCGCAAAACGGTCCGGTCACCGTGACCCTCGACAGCGGCAAGGTCATCACCATCGCCGAAGGCCAGAGCTCCGGTAGCCTGCCAGTGACCGTGGGCAACGACGTCTACACCGGTCCAACCACCGTGACCGAGTCGATTAAATCGGCCGACGGCGGCAACCTCGAGTCCATCGATCCGGTGAAAACGCCAGTGACCACCACGGTCAACGACGTCAACGACACCACCACCGTAACCCTGACCGCCACCCCGAGCGTGGACGAGAACGGCACCATCACCTACACCGCGACCCTGGCCGATGCCCAGGGCAAACCGGTCACTGCGCAGAACGGTCCGGTCACCGTGACCCTCGACAGCGGCAAGGTCATCACCATCGCCGAAGGTCAGAGTTCTGGCAGCCTACCGGTCAGCGTCGGCAACGACGTCTACACCGGCCCAACCACCGTCACTGAATCCATCAAAGACGCAGTGGGCGGCAACCTCGAGTCCATCGATCCGGTGAAAACGCCAGTGACCACCACGGTCAACGACGTCAACGACACCACCACCGTGACCCTGTCCGCCACCCCGAGCGTCGACGAAAACGGCACCATCACCTACACCGCGACCCTGACCGATGCCCAGGGCAAACCGGTCACCGCGCAGAACGGTCCGGTGACCGTGACGTTGGACAGCGGCAAGGTGATCACCATCGCCGAAGGCCAGAGCTCCGGCAGCCTGCCGGTCAGCGTCGGCAACGACGTCTACACCGGTCCGACCACCGTCACTGAATCCATCAAGGACGCAGTGGGTGGCAACCTCGAAGCGATCAACCCGATCAAGACCCCGGTGGAAACCACGGTCAACGACGTCAACGACACCACCACCGTGACCCTGACCGCCACCCCGAGTGTGGATGAAAACGACACCATCACCTACACCGCCACGCTGACCGACAAGAACGGTGCCCCGGTTACCGCGCAGAACGGTCCAGTCACCGTGACGTTGGACAGCGGCAAAGTGATCACCATCGCCGAAGGCCAAAGTTCTGGCAGCCTGCCGGTCAGCGTCGGCAACGACGTTTACACCGGTCCGACCATCGTGACTGAATCCATCAAGGACGCGGTGGGTGGCAACCTGGAATTGGTGTCGCCAAACACAACGCCAGTGACCACCACGGTCAACGACGTCAACGACACCACCACCGTGACCCTGACCGCCACCCCGAGTGTGGATGAAAACGACACCATCACCTACACCGCCACGCTGACCGACAAGAACGGTGCCCCGGTTACCGCGCAGAACGGTCCAGTCACCGTGACCCTGGACAGCGGCAAGGTCATCACCATCGCCGAAGGCCAGAGCTCCGGTAGCCTGCCGGTCAGCGTGGGCAACGACGTTTACACCGGTCCGACCACCGTGACCGAGTCGATTAAATCGGCCGACGGCGGCAACCTGGAAGCGATCAACCCAATCAAGACCCCGGTGGAAACCACGGTCAACGATGTCAACGACACCACCACGGTGACCTTGACCGCGACCCCGAGCGTGGACGAGAACGGTACCATTACCTACACCGCGACCCTGACCGATGCCCAGGGCAAACCGGTCACCGCGCAGAACGGTCCAGTGACCGTGACCCTCGACAGCGGCAAGGTCATCACCATCGCCGAAGGCCAGAGCTCCGGTAGCCTGCCGGTCAGCGTCGGCAACGACGTTTACACCGGTCCGACCATCGTGACTGAATCCATCAAGGACGCAGTGGGCGGTAACCTGGAACTGGTGTCGCCAAACACAACGCCAGTGACCACCACGG
>NZ_JAVAJJ010000038.1:0-2764 GCF_052112305.1 Pseudomonas sp. QLc11A | reverse complement strand
GCGACCCTGACCAACCCGGCCGGCACGCCGATGACCGTGACCTTGAGCAACGGTTCTGTCATTTCCATCGACGCGGGCCAGACCACCGGCACCGTCGTGGTTGGGACCCCCGCCAATGACGTCTATGACAACGGCAGCACCGTCAGCACTACCATCATTGGTACCACGGGCGGCAATTTCGAGAACCTGGTGCCGAACACCGCGCCAGCCGTGACCACCATCACCGATTCCGTGGACAACACCGAGCTGACCCTGACGGCCACCGGCAACATCACCGAAGGCGGCCAGATCACCTACACCGCGACCCTGACCAACCCGGCCGGCACGCCGATGACCGTGACCTTGAGCAACGGTTCTGTCATTACCATCGACGCGGGCCAGACCACCGGCACCGTCGTGGTTGGGACCCCCGCCAATGACGTCTATGTCAACGGCAGCACCGTCAGCACCACCATCACTGGTACCACAGGCGGCAATTTCGAGAACCTGGTGCCGAGTAAAGAACCGGCAGTAACATCCATCACTGACTCGATTGACACCACCACGGTGACCCTGACCGCGACCCCGAGCGTGGACGAAAACGGCACCATCACCTACACCGCCACCCTGACCGATGCCCAAGGCAAACCGGTCACTGCGCAGAACGGTCCGGTGACCGTGACCCTGGACAGCGGCAAGATCATCACCATCGCCGAGGGTCAGAGCTCCGGCAGCCTGCCGGTCAGCGTCGGCAACGACGTTTACATCGGTCCGACCATCGTGACTGAATCCATCAAGGACGCGGTGGGTGGCAACCTGGAATTGGTGTCGCCAAACACAACGCCAGTGACCACCACGGTCAACGACGTCAACGACACCACCACGGTGACCCTGACCGCGACGCCGAGCGTGGATGAAAACGGCACCATTACCTACACCGCGACCCTGACCGATGCCCAGGGCAAACCGGTCACCGCGCAGAACGGTCCGGTCACCGTGACCCTCGACAGCGGCAAGGTCATCACCATCGCCGAAGGCCAGAGCTCCGGCAGCCTGCCGGTCACGGTTGGCAACGACGTCTACACCGGTCCAACCACCGTCACTGAATCCATCAAGGACGCAGTGGGTGGCAACCTCGAAGCGATCAACCCGATCAAGACCCCGGTGGAAACCACGGTCAACGACGTCAACGACACCACTACGGTGACCCTGACCGCCACCCCGAGCGTGGATGAAAACGGCACCATCACCTACACCGCGACCTTGACCGACAAGAACGGTGCCCCGGTTACCGCGCAGAACGGTCCAGTGACCGTGACCCTCGACAGCGGCAAGGTGATCACCATCGCTGAAGGTCAGAGTTCTGGCAGCCTGCCAGTGACCGTGGGCAACGACGTTTACACCGGCCCGACCACCGTTACTGAATCCATCAAGGACGCGGTGGGCGGCAACCTCGAAGCGATCAACCCGATAAAGACCCCGGTGGAAACCACGGTCAACGATGTCAACGACACCACTACGGTGACCCTGACCGCCACCCCGAGCGTGGACGAAAACGGCACCATCACCTACACCGCCACCCTGACCGATACCCAGGGCAAACCAGTCACCGCGCAGAACGGTCCAGTGACCGTGACCCTCGACAGCGGCAAGGTGATCACCATCGCCGAAGGTCAGAGCTCCGGTAGCCTGCCGGTCAGCGTCGGCAACGACGTCTACACAGGCCCAACCACCGTGACCGAGTCGATTAAATCGGCCGACGGCGGCAACCTCGAGTCCATCGATCCGGTGAAAACGCCAGTGACCACCACGGTCAACGACGTCAACGACACCACCACCGTAACCCTGACCGCCACCCCGAGCGTGGATGAAAACGGCACCATCACCTACACCGCGACGCTGACCGATGCCCAAGGCAAACCGGTCACCGCGCAGAACGGCCCGGTCACCGTGACCCTCGACAGCGGCAAGGTGATCACCATCGCTGAAGGCCAGAGTTCTGGCAGCCTGCCGGTCAGCGTCGGCAACGACGTCTACACAGGCCCAACCACCGTGACCGAGTCGATTAAATCGGCCGACGGCGGCAACCTCGAGTCCATCGATCCGGTGAAAACGCCAGTGACCACCACGGTCAACGACGTCAACGACACCACCACCGTAACCCTGACCGCCACCCCGAGCGTGGATGAAAACGGCACCATCACCTACACCGCCACGCTGACCGATGCCCAAGGCAAACCGGTCACCGCGCAGAACGGCCCGGTCACCGTGACCCTCGACAGCGGCAAGGTGATCACCATCGCTGAAGGCCAGAGTTCTGGCAGCCTGCCGGTCAGCGTCGGCAACGACGTCTACACAGGCCCGACCACCGTCACCGAGTCCATTAAATCGGCCGACGGCGGCAACCTCGAGTCCATCGATCCGGTGAAAACGCCAGTGACCACCACGGTCAACGACGTCAACGACACCACCACCGTAACCCTGACCGCCACCCCGAGCGTGGACGAAAACGGCACCTTTACCTACACCGCGACGCTGACCGATGCCCAGGGCAAACCGGTCACTGCGCAGAACGGTCCGGTCACCGTGACCCTCGACAGCGGCAAGGTCATCACCATCGCCGAAGGCCAGAGCTCCGGTAGCCTGCCGGTCAGCGTCGGCAACGACGTCTACCAAGGCCCGACCACCGTCACTGAATCCATCAAGGACGCAGTGGGCGGTAACCTGGAACTGGTGTCGCCAAACACAACGCCAGTGACCACCACGGTCAACGATGTCAACGACA
>NZ_JAVAJJ010000037.1:0-6661 GCF_052112305.1 Pseudomonas sp. QLc11A | reverse complement strand
ATCGATGCGGGCTGGAATCCAGGAAGAAACCTTACGCGCCATGCTCGAGGCCGGCGCCGTGCGCGAGGTGCTGGTCAGCCGGCACGCTGAAAAATGGGGTTTGGCCATTCGCCTGGGCGGCGCCGGCAGTCGCTGGCTACCGGTGCGCTCGCGACGCGAAACGCTGCGCACCTGGGCCAGTTTGACGGCGGTCGGCCGCTTTGCCGAAGCCCAGGGCATCAAAGGGTTTGCCGTCGAGCTGTGACGCGTCATGGCGCGGAATCGCGGGCAAAAAAAAGCCGCCTTAGGAGGGCGGCTTTTCCTGCCAGTCCGGTTAGGGGCCGGGCTGACTCGCTCACAGGGAACGCTTGGTGTCCGCAAGAGATTACAAGCTGGTGCCACCCCGCGCAATCATTAACGATTGGTGATGGTCCGGGCGTCCGTTGAGGACGGCGGTAGGCAAGGGCTGGCGGGTTTTTGTATGTTTTTTGAGCAAAAAAAATCAAAGCCAAAATTTACGAAAAAAAATCTTCACCGGCCAAAGCCCTGTAAACCCTCGCTTCCACCGAAAAACGGTCCATGCCGACCGATCTGTGAGCCATTTCGCCGCACCACGGCTGGAAAAAATTCGTTAACATCGGGCCAGCTTCACGTTCAGACGAACGCGAAGCTGGACCTCTCCACACGGGCCTTGGAATCTGTGCCGGATGAAAGCGAGAGGCCATCGGCTTAGCCACCTCATAGGGAACGCTTGGTGTGTTTCCAAAAGGCGCGCGTGTTCCGGGATAAGCGCGCTGGAGGTATGGCCCAACTACGGGAGGGCCAAGCATGTTTAAGTTCAAACGTGCGTGGGACTTCGTGGTGGTTTGTCTGCGTGTGCATCACGTTTTCGAATTGCTGCGAGACCGCTTCGACGATCTGAAATAAGGTCGCCAAGATCGACCGCTTCAGCTTCGGCTGAGGCGGTTTTTTTTGTCTCATGAAAAAACCGCTAGGTGGATTGCCCCGTCGTCAGCCCCGTACTCTGCGAACATGGGCCAGTCTGACCGCTGTAGGCCGTTTTGCCGAAGCCCTGGGCATCAAGGGCTTTGCCGTCGAGCTGTAGTCTCACGTCAGCCCACACAGCGCCGGCGCCAAGATGGCCTGGCAGGCCGATGCCGATCGCACCAGGTCAAACACCCGGTGCAGCAGATCGAGCAGGAGGGAGGTCATGACATTGATCAGGGCTTCGTACAGAAACGCTTTGGTGTGAATCAGCATATGAGGTGTCCGCTGTAATGAGTGGACACCTATTAGAAGGCACGTTTTCGCGTGTCAGAAGCGGGACTTTGCATGTTTTTTAGAAATTTCCAGATCCCAGCCTAGGATTTCTCGCCTGCGAGAAATCCGCACGGAACACCAAGAAATTGAGATTTGGCCCCTCAAGTGTTGATACCAGGTAGGCAACGGCTGATGGCACGCAGAACAACGTGATAAGACCGCCAAGGGAACGCCTGCGGAATGGAGTGCAAACGGCCTGAGCCTGGGGGAAAGGCGGGCAAGACAGGTGAAGGGGGCCTACCGGCCCCTTCACGTCTTGCCCATTCGCCTGCGGCTCAAAGGGGGCCATTAGCTGCCTTGGTCGTACACGGAGTTCCACGCTGGGACTTTAGTTTTTCGCGTCCGCGAAAATGCGCGCGGGCCAAGAAGTTTTCGCATGCGGAAACTTTTGATGTGGGCCTTTTGTACTTTTGGCCAGCAGGGCAAAGGTACCTTGGCGTAAACCCTCTGCCTCGCTCTCGGCATTTGAGGGATTTCGGCGTGTGCATTTTCTCTCAACGAGCGCTGGATTTTCGCGTAGCCGGAATCTTTCCCCCTTTCAGCGGTATGAACGTCAACTGTGCAGGGGCTTGCGGTGGAACAGCCGGAATCCTTCCCTCTTTGAATGGCGAGTTTCCGATTCGGAAAACGGTTAGCTCATTCGTCCAAGGCGCTGAACAAACTGGCCCAGGTGGCGGGCTCTTGAGGACCTGAAGGGGCGGCCGTTTTCGGTTGTGCTGGAGCAACCTCGGGTTTGTGTTCGAGCAAGCGCATCGTCTCGCGCAGCTCTCGAACTTCTTCGCGCAACAAACGCAGCTCTTCCAGGAGAGGGTGCAGGGTGTCGAAAAGGGGTGTCGGGGAGGTGTCGGGAGTTGGTGTAGGGGAGTGTCGGGTGGAGCCTGGCGGTTCACCGTAAACCCGGATCATTTCAGACAGGTCGATCACTTTCTGGCCTTTGCCGTCGATACCCGCTGTTACACGGCCCTTGGCCACGGCTTCATGCAGGGTGGAACGGTGCAAACCATAGAGATTTGCCATGCGGCCGATGGTTAATTTCGCCATGTAGGGCAGTGTCGGGTTCTGTCTGTAGGGTGCCGGTAGTTTAGCACTGTAAATATGTGCTCACTGTCGAATGGCACTCATTGAAGTTGCAGTGTCATCTGATCGTTCTTAGTGATCGCAAACAAGAACCCGACGATCTTCCGGCCTTTCCGTTGGGGATCGACCGAAACAGCTAAATCGGTGTTTTTATTAAGCTCTGCTAAGGCAGGATCTATGACCCAGCGTCGGAGGTCTTTGACGTTTGGGTACTTGTCGCCAAGGTCGAGCATTTCCCGTAGTTGCTCCAGGGTACAGTTCCGTTTTTTGAGCTTTACGAACTGGCTCATCAGCTCATAAAGACGGACAGCGTAGAAGCTAGATAGGCTGCCAATCTGACGGAGCTGGTAGCTGGTGAATTCCTTGTTGAGCATGGTTAGATGTGGCAACACTGTCGGGGAGAACCCTAGCTCGACGCAGCCTTGACCTTCCTTGTATTTCACGTGGAAAACCCAACGCATGCGCTCTACGAGCTTACCTTTGACATAGCGGCGAATGTCGCGGTTGAACAGCCTGGTTGCAGCATCATCTAAGGCTTCATAGGCGTGCTTAACGTCTATACCGAAAACCTCAGCGAAGCTGTCGGCACGGACTGTCAAATAACCATCCTTGGGGAGTGGTTTGCGTGAGTCAATCAGGGATGCTGCCGCTAGTACAAGGCGCTTCTCGTTGAGCGTTAGCGTGTGTGATGCTTCGACCAGCTTGTTCGACTGAGTAACCTTATTCTCAACCATTGCCCTCTCCATCACACCCGGAATCTCTCCCTGATAGGGTATTTGGGGAGAGGGAGTAGGTCAACTCCCTCTCCCTGTATTTGTGTGAGACAAACGCCCCCCTGATTTGTCTGTGGAAAACACCCGGAATCTCTCCCCTTTAACCCGGAATCTCTCCCTGTTTAACCCGGAATCTCTCCCTGTTTAACCCGGAATCTCTCCCTGTTTAGTGGTGATTTACCCTTGTAAATCAATGCTTTGATGGTTGCTAAAACAAGGAAAAACAAGAAAAACAAGCTTAAAATGGAGAGTTGGCAACTCGCATATCAGTCCTACCTACAAGCCCGGAATCTCTCCCCCATAAAGGCCCTAGTCATAAACCGGACCAGTCATTGGGGTATTCCACGCCTTTCAACAGGTGATTTAGTCTGCGCATGGCAACCCCACATCAAAGCTAACGAAAGACCGCCAATAAAAATCCAGTGCATCCCGGTTACGTAAAAAGCGAGTAATCAGTACTGCAAGCGTCTGACGTAACGAGGACAAATCCAATTCTTTGGGCGTTTGTTCTCCACGCAAAACCTGGATAGAGAGATAAAAATGATTGATTGGGTAGGAAAGGCCAGGGAGACCGTTCAGATAGGTCTTCTACAGTACGCTTGGTGGTACGTAGAAGAGCTTTACGGGCCACGATAAAGACCCAGAAAAGGAAAAGCCCACCCCTTGTAGGGGGTGGGCTTTAGTAATCCCGCCGATGCGATCTTTATCTCTTTCGAGCCAGCCGATTGCAGGGCTATCAGTTCGAGCCAGACGTTTTTTTCTGGTCGTGAGGGGACAATATCGTTAATTATGATCGTGTTAAAGGTGCGCTGGTGTCACCCTATATGTATATTCATAATGTGTGACTGTAAAAACTTTTTGAGGCCTCGATGAAAAATTTACGTTCTGAAGCCGAGCTAGAAGCGAAATGGGGTCAGGGAGCTCTCTCCTTGGGGTGGACGCCTGTGCCAACCGCATTGTTGTTTTTACAGGCTGATTTGGGCTTGAATCCCGTTGACATGAATATCTTGATTAACTTGCTATCTCACTGGTGGAAGCCTTCTGACAAGGTTTATCCTTCTCAAGATGCCATTGCAAAAAGAATGGGCGTTTCGAAAAGGACTGTGCAGCGTTCAATTGATAAAATGGAGCTTTTGAAAATAATTGAAGTTCAAAGCACAAAGCGAAGCAGCCAGTATAAAGGGCGTAATGTTTATAATTTAAAGCCATTGGCATTAATTTTAGATCAGACAGCCCCTATGGTAAGAGATAAAATAGACATGGCTAAGATGTGGAAAAGGCGTCAGGAAGATGAATGAAGATATAATCAAAAAAATAATTAGCTGCCTTTCTATTGCTAGGGTGTCTGCATACACAAACATAGGCTTTAAAACAGATTCAAAAGAACTTATCGATGCATATTTTTCCTTACAAGAAATGTCTTCTCATTTTTTCGTTCCTATTCAGGTAATCGAGATCTGTTTGAGAAATTCAATCCAGACAGCGCTTTACAATAGATTCCCAAAAGACGAGAAAAATGGCAAAAATTGGTATGATATTTTGCCAATTTCTGACGAATCAAAGAAAATTGTGTTGTCAGCGAAGACCAAATCATTGGTCAATGCTGGAAAAAAAGGCGCCGCGAACTATACCGAAGATGATTTGGTTTCAAACATGATGTTTGGCTTTTGGGTTCATATGCTTGAGCCAATCCATGCGACCTCTCAATCTAACCCATATCACTTTTGGCAATATGAGTTAGATAATATTTTTCCTGGTCGTAATGGGAAATCTGTAAAAGAGATTTTTTCAGAGCTAAAAAGAATTAATGTGTATAGGAACAGGCTCTATCATCACGAGCCGGTATGGAAAGGTAAAAAGGTAAAAAGCTTAAATCAAGCGATCGCATCTCTTGAAAGGGAGTACGACAACATTTTCACCGTTATTGGGTGGTTGTCTCCTGAAAAAATAAATTACATGGTAGATGTCGGTTTTAAAGGCAGGTTTGAGGAGTGCTGCAATAAGTATAGAAAATGAGACGGTTTCTGTTGCGTATAACGGGACATTCGTTAAATGGCCCCCGTCATCCAAGCCCACCCTGGTGGGCTTTTTTGTGCCTGGTGGACACCAGAGGGGTGGGGACTGGTCCACCAGCGCCCTAGTGAGGGGTTTTACGCGAAGCCCTTCCTATGAGCGTGCCACCAGCCTTCCGGTAGGAAAGTTCCAGCGTGTAACTTTGCGGATTTTCGCGGACGCGAAAATCCGCAAAGCGGGCAACGCACTTTACGTAAGTACGCAAAAGCGTAAGTGCGTAAGCACGTAGGTGGATTCAACGGAGTAAAAAGGAAACAATCAAAGATAAAAAAGTCACCTTGACACGTGATTTGGCTTTGTTAGAATTGGTTTCGTCCCCTTACAGTGACAAATTAGAAAGCTAACCACTTAGGAAGAAATCAGATGAACGCATCTAAAGCCATCAGCAACACCGTCTACCATGAAGAATTGCGCCGCGCCCGTATCCAGCGCGGTCTGACCCAGGAGCAAGTAGCCGAAGGCGCCGGGATCTCCAAGACCATGGTCCAGCGTTATGAAACCGAGCCGGGCAAAGGCCATCACGCTCGTCCTAGCGAGGGAACGGCGATGAAAATCGAGGCGTACCTGCAACGTGTGAAGCCCTTGAGCGAGGCGGCGGTGGTGGTGGAAGAGACGGCTGATCTGCTCCAGGGTGTGTCGCTGGATGAGCTGATCGAGGAGATCAAGCGCCGCGGCTTCCAGCTGACTTTGCAGTCTCGTGCCTAAGGCAAACGGAACCTCTAAAGAATGGCGATCGCCCGGCGGCAGAGGCAGTGGGCAAGCATGAGTGGCCACTACTCACAACTGAGTGGCCACTATCAACATTTGGGGGGCAACTATTAACACTTGGGGGGCATGGAAATGAAAAACCTGGATGCGGTGCCGCGATTTATTGAGCCGGGAGACGCCCAGGACACAGTCCTGGAACTGCCTATTTTCGTCACGCGGCCGGCGGATGAAGTCACGCGCAGACAGCGCTTAGCGGCTCTCGCGGCGGCTCATGAAGAGGCACAAAACAACGCTGCAGAACGGCCAAGTAAGCGTTAAACAATGCGCGAAGCCTTGTTCAGCAACGGATGGTGGTTAGGCCGGAGAACACACCGAGCTGGCTGAAAGGACGGGCAAGATAGGTGAAGTGGGCCTACCGGCCCCTTCACATCTTGCCCATTCGCCTGCGGCTCAAAGGGGCGTTGAGCAACACGAAGTTCCACGCTGGAACTTTGGTTTTTTCGGGGATGCGAACATGCGCGCAGAGCGCTATCGCTCTGCTCCTGTGCGATATCTCACAGGGGTGAACGAACCCTCGTTCATGGGACGCGAACATAGAGGTCGAATCGATGCGGGCTGGAATCCAGGAAGAAACCTTACGCGCCATGCTCGAGGCCGGCGCCGTGCGCGAGGTGCTGGTCAGCCGGCACGCTGAAAAATGGGGTTTGGCCATTCGCCTGGGCGGCGCCGGC
>NZ_JAVAJJ010000036.1:0-8958 GCF_052112305.1 Pseudomonas sp. QLc11A | reverse complement strand
CCGCTTTCGCGGGCAAGCCCGCTCCCACAGTAGATTCGGTAGTCCACAAATACTGCGTACACCCACTAACCCTGTAGGAGCGAGCTCGCTCGCGAAGAGGCCGGCACAGCCAACATCATCGGTGGCTGAACTACCGCTTTCGCGGGCAAGCCCGCTCCCACAGTAGATTCGGTAGTCCACAAATACTGCGTACACCCACTAACCCTGTAGGAGCGAGCTTGCTCGCGATGGTCTCAAGAACACCGCGCTTAGCCAGCAAGCACGCGTTTTCGTTAACGTCCATCGCGAGCAAGCTCGCTCCTACAAAAGCAACAACGGGTTTGTCAGTTGTTTTTCGCGAGCCGGGTGTCGCCGCTGTCCCATCCGCCGCCCAGGGATTTGTAGATCGCCACAATGGCCCGGTACTGGTCGGTTTCACCCAGTGCCTGGGCATCCTCGGCGTTCAGGCGCTCGCGTTGTGCGTCGAGCAACACCAGGTAGTCCACCACCCCTTCCTTGTATTGGGTCGCCGCCAGGTCGGCCGCGGCACGGCTCGACTCGCTTTGCCGGATCAGCGACAGCAGGCGTTGCTGGCGCTTGCCGTAGTCGCTGAAGGCGTTTTCCGACTCTTCCAGGGCGAGCAGCACCTGTTGCTCATAGGTCGCCAATGCACCCTCGGCCTCGGCGTTTGCGCCACGAATGCGCGCCCGCACACTGCCCAGGTCAAACGCGGCCCAGGTGATGCTCGGGCCCAGGCTCCAGGCGCGGGCGGCGCTGGAACCGATCTGCGAACCGCGCCCCGCGATGAACCCGAGGAAGCCGCTCAGGCTCACCCGTGGAAACAGGTCGGCGGTGGCCACGCCGACATCCGCCGTTGAAGCCGCCAGGCGGCGCTCTGCCGCGCGCACATCCGGGCGCCGCTGCAACAGCTCGCCGGGGTCGCCAACCGGCAACGCCTTGGCGATGGCCGGCAAGTCCTTCGGACTCAAGTCGATGCCCAGCGTGTCCGGGCGTTCACCCAGCAGCGTGGCGATGCGGTTTTTGTGGTGCACCTGCTCCGCCTGCAGTTGCGGCACGCTCGCCTCGACAGCCGCCAGGCGGGCATCGGCACGCACCACGTCGAGCTCATTGCCCACGCCCGCGTCACGCAGGCTCACCGTGACGCTGCGCGATTCGCTCTGGTTCTTCAGGTTGGCCAGGGCGATTTTTTCCCGCAGTTGCGCACCCCGCAGCTGACCATAGGCATCCACCAACTCGGCGATCATGCTCACCCGCAGTTGGTACAGCTCCGCCGCCGTGGCGTCTTCCCGGGCATCGCTGGATTCCAGTTCGCGCTGGATGCGCCCGAACAGGTCGATCTCCCAGGCCATGTCCAGGCCCAGGTCGTAGCGATCGGTGTTGACCCGCTGCTCGGTCAGACCCGGCACCTGCGACTTGCCTTGCTGGCTGCTGACCCGGCTGGTGACCACCGGCAGGTTGTCGTTGCTGATGTCATCGCGAATGGCCCGTGCGGCTTTCCAGCGGGCGAAGGCCACGCGCAGATCGCGGTTGCCGTTAAGCGCTTTACCAACCAGCTGATTCAACGTGGGGTCATCGAATTGCTGCCACCACACCGTTTCGAAACGCGTTTGATCGTAGTTGGCCCCTTTGGCCGAGGCGACATGGGCCGGCGCCGTGTCCGGGGTCTTGTAATCCGGCCCGACGGTGCAGGCGGCCAACGCGGTGACCAGCAAACTCGGTAAAAACAGCTTGAAAGCCTTCATCAGTGTGCCTCCGGATCAATGGCCTTGAGCGATTGAGCGCGGGCCGCCTGGCGCGCGGCTTTACGTTCGATGTAGCGACGGATAAGGACGTAGAACACCGGTGTCAGCAACAGACCGAAGAAGGTCACCCCGAGCATCCCGGAGAACACGGCAACCCCCATGGCCCGACGCATCTCGGAGCCGGCGCCGGTGGACGTCACCAGCGGGATGACGCCCATGATGAATGCGAACGACGTCATCAGGATCGGGCGCAGACGCTGGCGGCAGGCTTCGAGAACAGCGTCCAGCGGCGACAGGCCCTGGTCCTGTTTGTCCTTGGCGAACTCGACGATCAGGATCGCGTTCTTGCACGCCAGCCCCACCAGCACGATCAAGCCGATCTGGGTGAAGATGTTGTTGTCGCCCTTGGAGATGATCACCCCGGCAATCGCCGACAGCAGGGTCATCGGCACGATCAGGATCACCGCCAGCGGCAGGCTCCAGCTTTCATACAGGGCCGCCAACACCAGGAACGCCAGCAGGACGCAGAGCGGGAACACCAGCAACGCGGTGTTGCCGGAGAGGATCTGCTGGTAGGTCAGGTCGGTCCACTCGTAGGTCATGCCGTTGGGCAGCTCTTGCTTCAACAGCTTTTCAATCGCCGCCTGCGCCTGGCCGGAACTGTAGCCCGGGGCCGCGCTGCCGTTGATTTCTGCGGTGACGAAACCGTTGTAGTGCGAGACCCGGTCGGGCCCCGACGTCGGGCTGACCTTGACGAAGGTGGCCAGTGGAATCATCTCTCCACGGTCGTTGCGCACCTTCAACTGACCGATCTGCTCCGGCTCCTGGCGGAACTGTTGCTCAGCCTGGACGTTGACCTGATAGGTACGGCCAAAACGGTTGAAGTCGTTGGCGTACAGCGAACCCAGGTACACCTGCAGCGTGTCGAAAATGTCGTTGATCGCCACGCCGTGGGTCTTGGCTTTTTCGCGATCAATGGCGGCCTCAACCTGGGGCACATTCACCGTGTAGCTGGTGAACAGGTTGGCCAGTTCCGGCACGCTGCGGCTCTTGCCGATGATGTTCATGGTCTCCTTGTACAGCTCGTCGTACCCCAGGTTGCCGCGGTCTTCGATCTGCAGGCGGAAGCCACCAATGGTGCCCAGGCCTTGAACGGGCGGCGGCGGGAACACCGCAATGTAGGCGTCTTGAATGCCACCGAACTTGGCGTTCAGCGAAGCGGAAATCGCCCCGGCGGACAGGCTCGGACTTTTGCGTTCATCGAAAGCGCTCAAGCCGATGAAGGCAATACCGGCGTTCGGGCTGTTGGTGAAACCGTTGATCGACAAGCCCGGGAAGGCCACGGCGCTGTCGAAGCCCGGTTCGTTCATGGCGATGGTGCTCATGCGGCGGATCACCGACTCGGTGCGATCCAGGCTGGCCGCATCCGGCAATTGCGCGAAGGTCACCAGGTACTTCTTGTCCTGGGTCGGCACGAACCCGGTCGGCGTGGTGCTGAAGCCCATGTAGGTCAAGGCGATCAGACCGGCATAGACCAGCAACGCCACGCTGCTGCCACGGATGACCTTGGACACGGTCCCGACATACCCGTTGCCGGCCCTTTCGAACAGCCGGTTGAAGGGCTTGAACAGCCAGCCACCGAACAGGCGATCCAGAATCCTCGAAAAGCGGTCCTTGGGTGCACTGTGGGACTTGAGCAAAACCGCCGCCAATGCCGGCGACAAGGTCAGCGAGTTGAACGCAGAGATCACCGTGGAGATCGCGATCGTCAGGGCGAACTGTTTGTAGAACTGCCCCGTCAGGCCGGAAATGAACGCCGCCGGGACGAACACCGCGCACAACACCAACGCTGTAGCGATGATCGGGCCGGTCACCTCGCCCATGGCTTTTTGCGTCGCTTCGACCGGATCGAGCCCTGTCTCGATATTGCGCTCGACGTTCTCCACCACGACGATCGCATCGTCGACCACGATGCCGATGGCCAATACCAGGCCGAACAGCGACAAGGCATTAAGGGAAAAACCGAACAGGTGCATCACGGCAAAGGTACCGATCAGCGACACCGGTACGGCGACCAGTGGAATGATCGAGGCGCGCCAGGTTTGCAGGAACAGGATCACCACCAGCACCACCAGGATCAACGCTTCGAACAGCGTATGGACCACCGCCTCGATCGAGCTGCGCACGAAGATGGTCGGGTCGTAGACGATCTCGTAGTCCATGCCTTCCGGGAAGCTCTTCTTCAGCTCGGCCATCTTCGCCCGCACCTGATCGGAAACGTCGATGGCATTGGAACCCGGGCGCTGGAAGATCGGCATCGCCACCGCTTCCTGGTTGTTGAGCAAGGCGCGCAAGGCGTACTGGTTGGAGCCCAGTTCAATCCGGGCTATGTCCTTGAGGCGGGTGATTTCGCCGTCCGCACCACTGCGGACGATCACGTTCTCGAACTCTTCTTCGGTGACCAGGCGGCCCTGGGAGTTGATCGACATCTGGAAGCTGGTGGCGTTGGGTGCAGGCGGTGAACCCAGTTGGCCGGCCGCCACTTGGCGGTTCTGTTCACGCACCGCATTGACCACGTCGGTGGCGGTCAGGTTGCGTGACGCGGTCTTGTTCGGATCGAGCCAGATACGCAGCGAGTAGTCGCCGATACCGAACATCTTCACGTCACCGATTCCGTTCAGGCGTGACAGCTCATCCTTGACGTTGAGGATCGCGTAGTTGGACAGGTACAGCATGTCGTAGCGCTTGTCCGGCGAGGTCAGGTGCACCACCATCGTCAGCTCGGGCGATGCCTTGTCCACGGTGATACCGATGCGCGTCACTTCTTCCGGCAGTTTCGGCTCGGTGCGGGTCACGCGGTTCTGCACCTGTACCTGGGCGTTGTCCAGATCGGTGCCCAGGGCGAAGGTCACGGTGAGCGTGAGTCGACCATCCGCCGTCGACTGCGAGGACATGTACAGCATGTTCTCGACGCCGGTGATGGCTTGCTCCAGGGGCGCGGCCACGGTTTCACCGATGACCTTGGGGTTGGCCCCCGGATAGTTGGCGTGAACGACGACAGTGGGTGGCACCACTTCCGGGTACTCGCTGATCGGCAACTGGAACAGCGCGATGGCGCCGGCAATCAGGATCAGCAGCGAGAGCACGGCGGCAAAGATCGGCCGCGTGATAAAGAACCGGGAGAACTTCATGGCTGTGTTCCTTTATCCGCGAGGCGAAACGGCGGCATCGGTTTTCACCAGCGCCGGTGACGGAGCGACGGGCTGATTACCCGCCTCGACGGCCTGCCGCTGACGGGCCAGGTTGGCGACGGTTTGCGCATCGGCCATCGGCGCGTCCTGAGGCGCGACCACCGCGCCGGGACGGACCCGTTGCAGGCCGTTGATGACGATCCGGTCGTCTTTTTGCAAACCGCTGCGCACGATGCGCAAGCCTTCGAGCTTCGGCCCCAGATCGACGCTGCGGTACACGGCCTTGTTGTCCTGGTCGATCACCAGCACGAACCGCTTGCCGAGGTCAGTGCCCACGGCCTCGTCCTTGATCAGCAGGCCGGCATAGGCCGCGCTGCCCACCAGTTTCAATCGGGCATACAGGCCCGGGGTGTATTGACCGTCGGCGTTGTCGAACACCGCGCGGCCACGGATGGTGCCGGTCTTGGGATTGACCTGGTTGTCGACGAAGTTCATCTGCCCCAGGTGGCTATTGCCCTCCTCGTTCGACAAGCCCATGTACACCGGCGTGGACTGACTGCGCCGGCCTTCACGGGAGAGCTGGCCGTACTTGAGGAACAGGCGTTCGTCGGCGTCGAAATAGGCGTAGACCTTGTCGGTGGAGACCACGCTGGTCAGCGCCGAAGTGTCGGCGGTGACGATGTTGCCGGCGGTGATTTCGGCACGGCTGACCCGGCCGCTGATCGGCGCGGTGACGCGGGTGAAGCTCAGGTTCAGGCGCGCCAGGTCCAGCTGCGCCTGAACCGAATCGACACCGGCCTTGGCTTCCTGGGCCGTGGTGCTGCGCGTGTCGGCCAGTTCCGCAGAAATGGCATTGCTGCTCAGCAGGCGCTGGCCGCGTTGCGCTTCGTTGGCGGTTCGAACCAGCGTGGCGCGAGCTTGTTGCAACTGCGCTTCGAGGCGGTGCACTTCGTGCTCGAACGGACGTGGATCGATCTGGAACAGCAGATCCCCTTTCTTGACCGACTCGCCATCGGTGAAGGCGACACGATCGATCTGCCCCGATACCCGCGGACGAACCACGACGGTTTCCGGCGCTTCCAGACGGGCGGTGACTTCGTCCCATTCGGTAATGGGTTGCTCAAGCACTTTGGCGACGGTGACAGAAGGCGCACCCGGCGCCTTGGCGGCATCGGGTGCGTGACCGCAGGCCGTGATGGCCGCCAGGGTCAGGGCAGCAAGGGGATAACGCAAAGGTTTGAGTGACTGTTCCATGGGGGTGTCCGCCAGACGGTTTAAGGGTTGGAGAATTCTCGGCCGCACAAGGGGCTGCGACGAATCGAATGGAGTGAACTTGGGTATCACCATTAATGATGACCATCATGTATAAGCACAAAAAAAAGGTTTTTCACGCAATACCTGTAGGAGCCAGCTTGCTGGCGATGGACTCCAGTGCGCCGCGTTCATCCAGTTAACCCGCGTTATCGTTAACGACCATCGCAGGCAAGCCAGCTCCCACAAGGGGCCCTGCCCACGCTGAAACTGTAGGAGCCAGCCTGCTGGCGATGGACTCCAGTGCGCCGCGTTCATCCAGTTCACCCGCGTTATCGTTGACGACCATCGCTGGCAAGCCAGCTCCCACAATGGACCGCGCCCGCGTCGTTTTTCACGCAATACCTGTAGATACTCTGTTCCCGGTTTCAGCAGGTTTTTTCATTGCAAGCCGTCAGACTGACGACGGAACAAATGGAGTCCAGTGCCGGCCCGAGCGTTTGCGCCACCTGCAAGGCTCGGGTGGTCGGTTCCATTTTGTGGCCAATGCGTTTAAACAGAGGGTCGTTGAACAGCGTGCGCAGACGAGCCAATGCGCCGCTGACCGCCGGCTGGCCCAGGGACAGTCTTTGTGCGGCCCGAGTGACGTTGCGCTCCTGAATGAGCGCCTCGAAAACCACCAGCAGATTGAGGTCGATATTGCGCAGATCATTACGTTTCATGGGTCAGCACCCTGTGAGGTGTTTTTCCTGCAAGGCCATTGCCGCGAATTTATATTACAGTCATCATTAATACCAGCCCTTCAGCAAAAATTTGCCATGGCGCCCATCGCAAGACAGGACTCCACTCATGAAAGTGACGAAAGACAAGGCAGCCGCCAACAAGGAAGCGATCCTCGGCGCGGCCTCGAGGTTGTACCGGGAAAAAGGCATCGACGGCATCGGGATCGGCGAACTGTCCCGCTCGGTGGGCCTGACCCACGGCGGCTTTTACGGACAGTTCCCAGGTGGCAAGGAGCAGTTGGCATCGGAGGCCGTGAGCCGTACGTTCGAAACCAACATTGACGACTGGCGAGCGGCCAAATCCATCCCCGAACTGCTCAAGAGGTACTTGAGCCAAAGCCACATGACCAACTGGACCGAAGGCTGCCCGATCCCTGCCCTGGCGGCCGATGTCGCGCGCAACGGCGGGGCCGTCAGCCACTCGTTCACCCAAGGCGTGCAGTCCCTGATCGAAACGCTGATGCCATTGGTCGACGGCGAAACCGATGATGAAAAGCACCAGGAAGCCTTGCGCATCCTGTCATCGATTACCGGGGCGATACTGATCGCCAGAGCCCTGGACAACCCGCGATTGTCGCAGCAGTTCCTGCAATCGGTGATCGATGCCTGGTCTGTCGGTGTTGAACAACAGTAGAAGGGCTTGCCGCGACCGGGTCCCAGCAGGTCGCGGCAAGTTCAGGCCCTTTGATTACGCCAGATCGAAGCGATCCAGGTTCATCATCTTGAAGGGCAACCCTGAGGGCCGCGCAGGCTGCGGCTTTCAGGCCCTCAAAAATCCCTCTTTGGGGTTTGTATGGCTCAGTTTGGCTATGCAATGACAACATTATGCCAGCCTGAAATGCCCTCCCCCGGCGCCCTGCCGACCAAACATCCCCCCCTTGACTGCTACGCTTTCCTCTTTAGCTGAGGAATCTCAATGCCGAACTCTGACCTGCTTCCTTCCCTGCTCTTCAAAATCAACGAAAATCAACTCGCCCTCGAAGCCGCCATCCTGGAGCTTTCCAACTGGGTCGAAGCCCGCGTCTCTGCCGATGTCGCCGACAACGTACGCGGCGCCCTGGAAGCCATCGACAAGAATGAAGAGTTCATCAAGATGACACTCGCGGTGATGATGGCGCCGGAGTGACGGCTATCGGCTGTGGATTCAACCGGTCGATGGACAGACCTATAGTAAATAGGTAGCGTCAACCTGCGTACCCAGTTACGCGCCCTGTTCCGCAAGACCGACACCACCCGCCAGGCGGAGCTGGTCAATCTGTTCGCCCGCCTGCGCAGCTGAGCCCCACTCGTACTCAAGCTGCTGCCGGCACAGTGCCGAATCCGGGTGACCGGCCTGCCCGGCTGACGCTCCTGGCGACAAACCAAGCCTGGGTTCGAGAACCCAAGCTCGGACTGCGCGTCTAGCCAAAGAGCTGCAGGTCGCTCGCCGCCAGACTCGCCACCCCGGTCAGCGTCACCACCGCCGCCGCGTTACCATTGGCGGCGCCGTCGGCGTCGTAGTAGAGCGTCTGGTTGCTCTGGTTGAACACCAGATTCGCTCCCGCCTGTTCGGTCTGGTTGTCGGTGACATTGGCCAGCACGCCGGGGTCGGTCAGCGCTTGGCCCTGCAGGTTGAAGACGGCGTTGCTTAGTGCGAGATGATCCTGGCCGGCGGTGAAGTCGGTCACGGAGTCGATATTGTTGCCGCCGGGCGCGGTGGAGAAGCGGAAGATGTCATCGCCCAAGCCTCCGGTTAGCGAGTCGTTGCCGCCGCGCCCGTCGATGTCGTCATTACCAGCCAGACCGTTCAGCGAGTCGTTGCCGTTGAGTCCGACGATTACATCGTCGCCGGCGGTGGAGTTGAAGCCGGGCAGGCTGCTGCGGGTCCATACGCTACCGTCGGCGAAGCGGAACTCCTGCACGCCGTACTCCCCATTCGGATCAGCGGAATAAAGCTGGGTTCCCACCGTGACCGTGCGGCCGTTGGCGAAGGTGACGATCAGATCGTAGTAA
>NZ_JAVAJJ010000035.1:0-9762 GCF_052112305.1 Pseudomonas sp. QLc11A | reverse complement strand
TTTGTTTAGTGTGTTGTGTTGCCCCCGTGGTTGACACCCTGGTGTTCTGCGGCAGGGTCAGAGGTGTTTAAGGGACAGGGGTTGGTGTTGTTGGGGCAGATGCATGGGGAGGGGGTTTTGGTGGTTGTTGATTGAGTACACCCCCACACGACCTCACAGACATACGCCGAATCACTATGGGAGCGGGCTTGCCCGCGAAGGCGGCCTTCCAGCCGAACATTTTCTACAGCTGGCCCAACATCCTCACCCCCAAGCCAATCCCTCTACCCCGGCAATCTCAACTCCGCACACAACCCACCCCCTTCACGATTGCTCAAGGTCAACGACCCTCCAATCGCTATCGCCAGTTGCTGGGCAATCGCCAACCCCAACCCGGTGCCGCCGGTGCTGCGGTTGCGGGAGTTTTCCACGCGGTAGAAGGGTTCCATCACGTGCTTGAGTTCTTCTTCGGCAATTCCCGGGCCGCGGTCGAGGATCTTGATCGACAGCTTGCCGTCGGCCTGTTTTTCCACGCGCAACTCGGCGGCCCCGGCAAATTTCAAGGCGTTGTCCGTCAGGTTGACCAGCACCCGGCGCAGGGCGTGGGGGCGGGTGTCGATGACGGTGGAACTCTTGCCTGTGAGTTGAACGTCCTTGCCCATGTCCTGGTAGTCGAACACCAGGCTGTCGAGGAACGAGTCGAGGTCGGTGCGGCGGCTTTCTTCGGTGGCGCCGTGGATGCTGCGGGCATAGGCGACGCCTTCGCGCACCAGGTGTTCCATCTCGCCCAGGTCGTTCCACAGTTTGTCTTTTTCGCTGGAGTCATCCATGAACTCGGCGCGCAGTTTCATGCGGGTGATCGGGGTTTGCAGGTCGTGGGAGATCGCTGCGAGCAATTGCATGCGTTCTTTCAGGTACGCCGCGATGCGTGCCTGCATCGCGTTGAAGGCCTTGGCGGCGTGGGCGACTTCGGTCGGGCCTTTTTCGTCCAGGAGTACGGGGTGGGCGTTGGGGTCCAGAGTTTCGACGGCCTCGGCGAGGCGGGTGAGGGGGCGGATGGCGATTCTGACCGCCAACCAGGAACAGGCGAGCATCAGTGCAAGTTGCCCGAGCAACACGAAGGGCAGCCAGGGCGACAGCGGCACCATCGCCGGGCGGAGGTCGATGGTCAGCGGGCTGCCATCCGCCAGGTTCAGGTGCACTTGGAAGTGTTTTTTCGGCCCAGGAATCTCAGTAAAGGTCATCGGGTAATCGTGGCCGATGGCGTCCTTGATCGAGGCGATGGCAATGGGCGCATCGGGCATGTCGGTGCGGATGGGCGTGCCCGGCGAACCCTCGTTGAGCAGGTAACTGTAGTTGCGCCGCTCCAGTTGTTTGAGCCAGGCGGCTCGTTCATCGGCGGGCAAGCGGTCGAGGATGGCAACGGAGGTGGAAACATCGGTTTCCAGGTTGCCGAGCATGGTGTTTTTCGAAGATTCGTAGCGTTCGTAGTACTGCGCACCGAAGGACAATGCCTGAGCGAGGATCAGGCCGATCAGGAAGATCAGCGACAGCCGCGAAGCCAGGGTCCGCGGCCAATGCAGCGCCTGCGTCATGATGGGTCGCCCAGGATTTCCACCGGCAGGGAAAACACATAGCCTTCGCTGCGCACGGTCTTGATGTAGGCCGGTTCGCGGGCGTCGTCGAGCAGGCGCTGGCGCAGGCGACTGACCAGCAGATCGATGGAGCGGTCGAACAGGTCGGCGTCCCGGCCCTGGGTCAGGTTGAGCAATTGATCGCGGTTGAGCACCCGTTGCGGATGGTCGAGAAACACCCGCAGCAATCGATATTCGGCGCCGCTCAGGGCGACCATGGTGCCGTCTTCATCGAGCAGGTGACGGGCCGAGGTGTCCAGGCGCCAACGGCCGAAGGCCAGCAGGCGGCTGGCTTCGGTCACCACCAGGTTCGGCGGCAGCATGCGGGTGCGCCGCAGCACCGCGTTGATCCGCGCCAGCAGTTCACGGGCAGCGAAGGGTTTGGCCAGGTAGTCGTCGGCGCCCATTTCCAGGCCGAGGATGCGGTCGGTTTCATCGTTGCGTGCAGTCAGCATCAGGACCGGCGTGGTCTTGTGTTTGCCGGCGCGCAGTTCGCGGCAGAGCAGCAGGCCATCGTCCCCCGGCATCATGATGTCCAGCACGATCAGGTCCACCGGGGTGGTTTCCAGAAACGCGCGCATCTGCCGCCCATCCGCCACGACGGTGGTGCGCAGGCCGTTCTTCTTCAGGTAGTTGCCTACCAGCTCGCGGATTTCGCGGTCATCGTCAACGATGAGGATGTGATCAACGTGATCCATTGGGCCAAACCTCTGATGAATGGGGATTGCCACACAGTCTATCGAGCCCGGGCGGGGGCGCCTGCCGCCCTTTGTATTGCAGTGTATCCGGCCTGCCTGCGGATACACACGAAGGCAAAAAAGCCGATTTCCGGGGGGTTTGTATTGCTCTGTATCTGCGCCCGGTTCTGATACGTACCGATTGATTCACGCCGATTCCCGACACAGACGAGATACCTCGCAGGCTTTTAATAGGTTCCATCGAGGCAAACCAGAGCGCCTCGGCCCAACGAACCAACGACCTGTTGAAACCTTGAGGAACTCGCCATGAACACCAAAGCCGTCTACGCCGCTTGCCTGTTTGCCGCCCTGAACATCTGCACCCTGTCGGCCCGCGCCGAAGCCGATGTTGCGCCAAAAACCTACACCTATGGCAGCCATCTTGACATCAGGAAAGTGGTTTCGCTGACCGAGGACGCTTCGCCTTCCTGCGGCGTGGTCAATGCACGGCTGACGTACCTCGACTCCCAGTCGAAAACCCAGGTGCTGGATTACAGCAAATTCGCCGACCACTGCAACTCGGAAAACTGAGTGCTGCGATCAACGACCGCCTAATCCCATTGAATCAGGAAGGACATCATGAACAACGTATCCCGCTTTCTTACCGCCATCGCCTTTTCCGTCGCCGGTGCGGCGGCCCATGCCAACGCCTCTGTCGAGCAAAGCGCCTGCGGCAGCAACACCTGCTTCCAGCTGACGCCCGTGGCAGAGAAGGGCACCCAGGGCTTCCTTGCGCAAGACGGTTCCAACCGTACGCCGCAAGGGCAGATGCTCGCCGAGAACGGTGCCAGCCGCACGCCTCAGGGACAGTTGCTGGATGAACAGACAGCTTGAAAACACCCCAATCCACTGTGGGAGCGAGCCTGCTCGCGAAAGCGATTGTCCGGTCAACGATGTGTCGCCTGACCCGACGCCATCGCGAGCAGGCTCGCTCCCACATTGGCTCTATGTCGCCCTCTGAATTGTATTAGGTGATCCCATGTTACTCATCGCTTTCCTGGGCGGCATATTGACCGTCCTCAGCCCGTGCATCCTGCCGGTCGTGCCCTTCCTGTTCGCCGGAGCCGACCGCACACGCGCCTCGATCCTGCTGACCCTCGGCGGCATGGTCCTGACCTTCGCCCTGGTCTCCAGCCTGGCGGTGGTCAGCAGTGAGTGGGTGATACAGGCCAGCAACACCGGCCGCCATGTTGCCCTGTTCGTGATGGTGCTGTTCGCCCTGTCGCTGATTTCCGCCCGGGTCGGTGACTGGCTGGCGCGCCCCTTCGTGTTGCTGGGCAATCGCATCGACCCGGACTCGCGCAAAATGTCCGGGCCGCTGGCGTCGATCATGATCGGTGTCGCCACCGGGCTGCTCTGGGCACCCTGCGCCGGGCCGATCCTCGGGGTGATTCTCACCAGCGCCATGCTTCAGGGCGCGAACGCCGTTACCAGTCTGTTGTTGGTGGCCTATGGCGCGGGCAGTGCGTTGTCCCTGGGTGTCTTGATCTTTGCCGGGCGTGGCCTGGTCAATCGCTTGAAACCGTCGATTCCGGTCACTGGCTGGCTGCGCCGGGGCGCCGGGGTTGCGGTGCTGGCCGGTGCGGCGGTGATCGCAACGGGGGCCAACGACCTGTTGCTGGCCAACACTTCATCGGAAGGTGTCAGCCGTGTCGAGAAAAACGTACTGGAGGCCGTGCCGAAAGTCGTCGATTACCTGGTCAGCAAGGTCAAGGCCGACAGCACCATGGGCAACGCCCAGGGCGCGATGCCGTCGTTGTCCGGCGCTGTGGACTGGATCAACTCACCGGCACTGACCAACGAAGCCCTCAAAGGCAAGGTGGTGCTGGTGGACTTCTGGACCTTCGACTGCATCAACTGCAAGCGCACCCTGCCGTACGTGAAGGACTGGGCGAAGAAATATGAAAAGGACGGACTGCTGGTGATCGGCGTGCACACGCCTGAATACGGCTTTGAACGCATCATCGACAACGTCAGGGACAAGGTGAAGGAATACGGCATCACCTACCCGGTGGCGATCGACAACAACTATGCGATCTGGCGCAACTTCGACAACCAGTACTGGCCGGCGCACTACATCATCGATGCCAAGGGGCAGGTGCGTTACACCCACTTCGGTGAAGGCAGCTACGACACGCAGGAGAAAGTGATCCAGCAGTTGCTGGAGGAGGCCAAGGCCAGCGCGCCAGCGGCTTGAACCGTTTGATCAATGGCTCACAGGTCCCGCGCCATGAGCCATTGATCTTTTTCCCATGCCTGAAAACGCTCCAGCACCACCCAGCCACGCCTGGCGTAATAAGCGCTCTGGTCCTGGGTGTGCAGGTAGATCCTCTTCTCGCCGTTGGCTTTGGCTTGCGCGCAAATCCCTTCGATCAAACGCTCCGCCAAGCCCTTGCCGCGTGCCTCGGGAGTGATGAACACACAAGCGAGCCAAGGCCCCAGATCCGGGCGATGGGTCAGGTCAGCCTTGGCCAGCGCTGCACCGCCCAACAGTTCGTCGTGGTCGAGGGCGATCAGGCACTTCCAGTCGCCATTATCCTGGCCTTCGGCGAATTCCCGTTGCCAGTCGGGCAGGGGCTGTCCGGCGTATTCGTAGTGGAACTGCCGGTGGATCCACGAAGCGAATGTGTTGCTGTGCTGCCTATGTAGAGCAAGCCAGTCCAGGCGGGGTGCCATGTGATGAGTCCTTTCCGGGTTCAGTCGCTGGGTAGCGAGAGTAGCGGGCCTGGGCGGTGTTGTCGCCCCTGCCGGTTCAGCGACCGCTCAAGTGATTCGAGGCCGCATGACCACGCCGCCACGCCGCCGGCGGTGCACCGTACTCGCGACGAAAGGCGCGGCTGAAGGCGGTATCGGTCTGGTAGCCGACTTCCTCGGCGATGCGCGTCAATGAGTTGTTGCTGCTGCGCAACAGGTTGGCGGCGAGCAACATCCGCCATTGCGTCAGGTACTGCATCGGCGACACCCCCACCAGTTGCTGGAAGCGCTCGGCCAACACCGATCTTGAAGTGCTGGCGGTGCGCGCCAGTTCGTCCAGCGTCCAGGCGTGGCAGGGCTTTTTGTGCAAGGCGTTGAGGGCCGCGCCGACGATGCGGTCGCGTACTCCGGCCAGCCAGCCGGTGCGGCCTTCGCCCTGTTCGTTCATGTACAGGCGCAGCACTTCGATGAACAGCACTTCGGCGAGTTTGGCCAGGACCCCTTCGCCGCCGGGGCGGGGCGAGCGGGCTTCGGCGAGGGCGTAGCGCACGGAGGATTCCAGCCAGATACCGGCACTCGAACCGCGTACGTTGACCCGTACCACGGGCGGCAAGCCCTTGAGCAACATGCCCGCCAGGCGCGTGTCGCACGCCAGGTAGCCACACACCAGGCGGGTGACCGCGCCACCACCGCCATAGCTCAGTTGGCGGGGCCGGCGCGCCAGCACCGCATCCAGTCGCGCACCCGTGGCCGGGGGCAATCCCGGTCGGGAGCACATGCGATGGGCGTCGCCCTGAGGGAAAATCACCACGTCGCCGGCGCTCAGCAGCAGCGGCGGGTCATCGCCCAGTTCGACGTAGCACTCGCCATCGGTGATCAGGTGAAAGATCACCACCCGTTCCGCATCGGGCTCCAGGAACGGCGCGGCCGTGTCGGCGCTGGGCGACTGGTAGCACCAGGGCGCGGTGAACCGGGCGTTGATGAAGATCGCGCCGACCAGGTGCACCACCCGCAGGGTCTGTGACAGAGCGTCCATAGGGATTTCCCCGTGACAGGATTCCTGATTGTGAACGCGTCGGTGCGCCGTGTGGAATCTCCGGACGATCGGGCAGGCCTGGGCGACGATCGGGCAGGACGCCAGCGCCCGTCAGGACGATAGTTTGATCACAGGGTGAGAGCCGCCCTGCCATCCAGAACAACAAAGAGAGGTTGCCATGCCTAAGTTCGTCATTGAACGTGAGATCCAGGGCGCCGGAGCTCTGTCGGAAAGGGATTTGAAAGCCGCTTCGCTAAAGTCCTGCCAGGCTTTGCGTGAGTTGCCAGAGGTACAGTGGCTGCAGAGCTATGTCACTGGTGACAAGCTCTATTGCGTGTACATCTCGCCGAGCGAGGCGCAGATCCAGGAACACGCCAGGATCAGTGGTTTTCCCGCCAACCGCATTTCCCGGGTCATGAACATCATCGACCCGACGACAGCGGAGTAACCGCGATCAGGCCCGATTCGTGTTTCAACCCAGAGACTGCCTCCATGAGTACACCCATTGATCTGACTGCCTTGAAAAACCGTCAAATGGCCTCCTGGGCCAGCGGCGACTACGCCGTGATCGGCACCACCCTGCAAATCGTCGGCGAGCAACTGGCCGAAGCCTGCGACCTGTTGTGCGATGAGCGCGTGCTCGACGTCGCCGCCGGCAACGGCAACGCGACCCTCGCGGCCGCGCGCCGAGGCTGCAAGGTGACGTCCACCGACTATGTCGCCGCCTTGCTGGAGCGCGGCGAAGAACGGGCCCGGGCAGAACGCCTGAACGTCTCTTTCCAGGTCGCCGATGCCGAAGCCTTGCCCTTTGCCGACGCCAGCTTCGACGCTGTGCTTTCCACTTTCGGTGTGATGTTCACGCCGGACCAGCCCAAAGCCGCCGCGGAGCTGGCGCGAGTCTGCCGCCCGGGCGGGCGGATCGGCCTGGCCAACTGGACACCGGAAGGCTTCGTCGGCCAGATGTTCAAGACCCTGGGCCAGCACCTGCCACCGCCACCGGGAGCGAATCCGCCCTCGCGCTGGGGCACCGAAGCCTGGCTGCACGAGCACTTCGACGAGCGGGACTTCCTGCTGCAGGTGACGCGCCGCACGTTCAATTTCCGCTATCGCTCTGCAGCGCATTTCATCGACACCTTCCGCCAGTGGTACGGGCCGGTGCACAAAGCCTTCGCCGCACTGCCCGCGGACGGCGCCAAGGCCCTGGAAGCGGACCTGACCGAGCTGATCAACCGGATGAACCGGGCGGGCGACAAGTCGCTGGTGGTGCCGAGTGAGTACCTGGAGGTAGTGATCACGCGGCGTTAATGGCCTTGCATAAGTCCTTGTAGGAGCGAGCTTGCTCGCGATGGACTCGAAAACACCGCGTGCATCCAGAAATCACGCGTAATCGTTATCGACCATCGCGAGCAAGCTCGCTCCTACAGGGGCTGTGTTCAGACACGCTAAACAACCTCCGCCCCCCGCGCCTCCAGCAACTCGCGCAACACCGACCGATGACAATGCGCTTCATCTTCGCAATAACAGCCCACGGCCAGGGACGTGCTGTGAGACAGCGCGGCCAGCAGGTCCAGCATCTGGCTGGCGGCGGGCTGGTTCATCTCGGCCTTGAACTTGCATCGGAACACCTCCCAGGCTTTGGCATCCTGTGCAGCCTTGGCCTCGGCCACCAGTTCCGCGCTGGGTGACAGCAAGGGCTGCCAGACATCATAGAAATCCCGGCTGGCGAATTCGGCTTTCGGTACACCACGGGGAGGGCGGCGTACCGTGCCCAGGCGCAAGCCTTCGTCGGGGCGACGCGGCGAACCCAGTTGAACGATATGGACCGCCATGGCTACTTGAGCCGCGATTCGTCGAACCACTCCAGCGCCGTGCGCCAGAAGCAGATACCGAGGAAATACGCCGACATCAGCAGCCACAGCCCCATCACCATCGGGTTGATCACCGGATGGTTGAGCACCAGCGACAAGCTGCACAGCAACCAGATGGCCGTCACCGCGATGTTGATCGGCATGAACCGGCGCACGCGGAACGGGTGCAGGAATTTCATCCGGGTCACGGTCAGCAGGGCCAGGCCAATCACGGTCAGGAAGGTGATCCACGGCGACGGGGCGATGATGTACAGGCACAGGGCAACCACGTTCCAGGCGGCGGGGAAGCCCTGGAAGTAGTTGTCCTTGCTCTTCATGTTGACGTTGCAGAAGCAGAACAGCGACGACACCAGAATCAGCGACACGCTCAGCAGCAGGGTGTAGTCCGGCAACGGGATGTAGCGATAGATGAACAGCGCCGGGATAAACACATACGTCAGGTAATCGATCACCAGGTCGAGGATCGAGCCATCGAAGCTCGGCAACACCGACTGCACGTTGACCTTGCGCGCCAGTGCGCCGTCCAGTCCGTCGACGATCAGGGCGACACCCAGCCACAGCAGGCAATGGGTCGGCTGGTTTTCCAGCAGGGACAGGGTGGCGAGGAAAGCGGTGACCACGCCGGTGGCCGTAAAACCATGGGCGCCCCATGCTTTGAGTCTGGCGATGTACAGGGTTGAAATCACAGGGGCGTTCTCCAGTGAATGAAGCAAGCCAGTTGACGCCCCGCGCAAGGGGGGCGGTGGCAACCGGGTCGGGTTGCAGGTATCGACCGGGTATCCGCGGATAAGGTTCACCACCTATCAATCTTAGTCGTGCTAAAAAAAATACCCCGGACAATCCGCAGTGATGCGGGTGCGTCGGCCCAACGGCGCTGGCACATTCGTCTGCGAGGTCTATCGTTGCCTGACTGGATAGAACCCCTTTCCAAGAGGACAAGCGTCATGAACACCAGCGATCTGCTCGAACAGTTATTGCGCGCCGGCCAGGGCTCGATGGCGCAACAGAGGGGCAGTGGCGCGTCGGCCCAGGGCGGGCTCGGCGACCTGGGCGGATTGCTCGGCGGGTTGTTGGGCGGTGGCGCCGGTGCTGGTGCTGGTGGCGGTGGCGCAGGGTTGGGCGGTTTGCTCGGTGGTTTGCTGGGCGGCGGTTCGCCGATGGGCGGCGCACCCAAAAGCCGCTCCGGTGGCGGCACACATTATGCGGCGCTGGCGTCCCTCGGCATGATGGCGTTCCAGGCGTACCAGGCCTGGCAACGCAGCCAGGCGTCGGCACCGCAGGAGGCACCGCGCACCGTGGACTTGCTCGCCGGCCCGGAAGCCGAGGAACACAGCCATGCGATCCTGCGGGCATTGATTGCTGCGGCCAAGGCCGATGGCCGGATCGATGAGTCCGAAAAGCACATGATCAGCACTGAAATCGGCCGTCACACCGACGATCCGCAATTGCAGCAATGGCTGGACGAAGAGGTCGCCAAGCCGCTGGACCCCAGTGAAGTGGCGCAGTCGGCCACCGACCCCGGCATGGCCTCGGAGATGTACCTGGCCAGCGTGATGCTGGTGGACGACCAGCAGGACGCCGAGCGCAACTATCTGGATGAACTGGCCGCCGCATTGCAGATCGAGCCAGAGTTGCAATTGCGTCTGGAGCAACAGGCCAAGGGTACTGCCTAAAGCTTCGCGAGCAGGCTCGCTCCCACAGGTTGATCCGCGCCGAACGCAGATTCTGCGTGCGCTGAAAATCCCTGTGGGAGCGAGCCTGCTCGCGATGAGGCCGGCACAGCCAACATCCTTGGTGCCTGACACACCGCTTCG
>NZ_JAVAJJ010000034.1:0-13767 GCF_052112305.1 Pseudomonas sp. QLc11A | reverse complement strand
TCTGTCTGAATAAACGCGTTGCGCTGGCGTTCATCGCGGGCAAGCCCGCTCCCACAGGGATCCGGGTGGTTGTCGAGGGGCTGGATCAGGCCTTGAGATGGCGCAAGCTGCGCTCCATCCGCGCGATACAGATGACTTGTAGGAGCGAGCTTGCTCGCGATGGACGTAAACGATAACGCGTTCTGTCTGAATAAACGCGTTGCGCTGGCGTTCATCGCGGGCAAGCCCGCTCCCACAGGGATCCGGGTGGTTGTTGAGGGCGGATCAGGCCTTGAGATGGCGCAAACTGCGCTCCATCCGCGCGACGCAGATTACCTGTAGGAGCGAGCTTGCTCGCGATGGACGTCAACGATAACGCGTTCTGTCTGAATAAACGCGTTGCGCTGGCGTTCATCGCGGGCAAGCCCGCTCCCACAGGGATCCGGGTGGTTGTTGAGGGCGGATCAGGCCTTGAGGTGGCGCAAGCTGCGCTCCATCCGCGCGATGCAGATGACTTGTAGGAGCGAGCTTGCTCGCGATGGACGTAAACGATAACGCGTACTGTCTGAATAAACGCGTTGCGCTGGCGTTCATCGCGAGCAAGCTCGCTCCTACAGGGATCCGGGTGGTTGTTGAGGGCGGATCAGGCCTTGAGATGGCACAAACTGCGCTCCATCCGCGCGACGCAGATTACCTGTAGGAGCGAGCTTGCTCGCGATGGACGTAAACGATAACGCGTTCTGTCTGAATAAACGCGTTGCGCTGGCGTTGATCGCGGGCAAGCCCGCTCCCACAGGGATCCGGGTTGTTGTTGAGGGCGGATCAGGCCTTGAGATGGCGCAAACTGCGCTCCATCCGCGCGACGCAGATTACCTGTAGGAGCGAGCTTGCTCGCGATGGACGTAAACGATAACGCGTTCTGTCTGAATAAACGCGTTGCGCTGGCGTTCATCGCGGGCAAGCCCGCTCCCACAGGGATCCGGGTTGTTGTCGAGGGGTTGGATCAGGCCTTGAGGTGGCGCAAGCTGCGCTCCATCCGCGCGATGCCTTCTTCAAGCAGCGAGCGTGGGCAGCCGAAATTCAGGCGCACGAACTGCTTGCAGTCATCGCCGAAGTCCAGGCCGGCGCTCAAGCCGACCCTGGCCTGTTCCAGGAAAAACTGCTGCGGGTCGTCCAGCCCCAGTGCCGTGCAGTCGAGCCACGCCAGGTAGGTGCTTTGCGGCAGGTTCATGGTGATGCCCGGCAGGCGGGTGCGTACCGCTTCGGCGAGAAAATCGCGGTTGCCTTGCAGGTAGACCTTCAGTTCGGCCAGCCATGGCGCAGCTTCGCTGTAGGCGACGCGGGTGGCTTCCATGCCCAGCGGATTGACGCTGTCGACCATGCCGCAACGGGCGTGGTTGACCTTCTCGCGCAGGTGGCGGTCCTGGATGATCATGAACGAGGTCTTCAGGCCGGCGATGTTGTAGGCCTTGCTCGCCGACATCAGCGTGATGGTGCGCTGGGCGACTTGCGGGCTCAGCGTGGCCATCGGAATGTGCTGGCGGCCGTCGAAGCACAACTCGGCGTGGATCTCGTCGGAAATGATCCAGGCATCATGCTCGAGGCAAATGTCGGCAATGGCTTGCAGCTCTGCGCGGGGGAAAGCCTTGCCCAGCGGGTTGTGCGGGTTGCTCAGCAGCAGTGCGCCACCCCCTTGCAGCGACTGGCTCAGGGTGTCCAGCGGCGTGCTGTAGGTGCCATCGGCCTGCGCTTCGAAATTCAGCTCGACCTTGTTCAGGCCCCAATGTCCGGGGGCGTGGCGCAGCGGCGGGTAGTTCGGCACCTGCACAACGACGTTCTGTGGCGCCTGCACCAGGGCCTTCAACGCCATGTTGAAGCCCGACTCGACGCCCGGCAGGAAAATCAGCTCCTGGGGCTCGACACGCCAGACGTATTTGTTCCAGAGGTCGGCCACGATAGCCTCGCGCAGATCATCCTGGGCCACGCTGTAACCGACCATCGGGTGTTCCAGTCGTTTTTGCAGGGCCTGGATGATCACCGGCGGCGCGGCGAAATCCATGTCGGCGACCCACATCGGCAACACGTCCGCCGGGTAGCGGCTCCACTTGGTACTGCCGGTATTGTGGCGGTCGAACACCTGATCAAAATCGAAAGTCATGCGCAAATCTCGTAAAGGCCGGTTAATCATGCCGGCCATGATAAGCGCCAATCCCTGCAGGAGCGAGCTTGCTCGCGATGACTGACACCACACCCCCCTGTGGGAGCGGGCTTGCCCGTGAAGGGGCCGGCAGATCCAGCATGAGTGTTGGCTGACACTACGCCTTCGCGGGCAAGCCCGCTCCCACAGGTTTTGTGCCAATAGCCGGGAGCGCCGACTAACGCCCGACGGTCGGGTTTCATCGCAGATTCGACAGCATTGACTAAAGTTCAACTGTCGGCAGCCAGACTGCCGCGACCGTGGTTGTTCGAAAAAGCCCGGCCATGTACCGGGTTCCACCTGATCAGGAGTGCACGATGGATCTCAGCCGTCGTCAGTTCTTCAAGGTCGCCGGTATCGGCCTTGCAGGCTCTAGCCTGGGTGCGTTGGGCATGGCCCCGGCGCTTGCCTTTGCCGAACAGGTGCGTCATTTCAAGCTCGCCCACACCCATGAAACCCGCAACACCTGCCCGTATTGCTCGGTCGGTTGCGGCTTGATCATGTACAGCCAGGGCGATGCGGCAAAGAATGTCGCGCAAAACATCATCCACATCGAAGGTGACGCCGACCACCCGGTCAACCGCGGCACCCTGTGCCCCAAAGGCGCGGGCCTGCTGGATTTCATTCACAGTCCCGGCCGCCTGCAATACCCGCAGGTGCGCAAGCCCGGCAGCACCGAGTGGACGCGCATCTCCTGGGATGAAGCCCTCGATCGCGTCGCCGACCTGATGAAGGCCGACCGCGACGCCAACTTCATCGAGAAGAACGCCCAGGGGCAAACGGTGAACCGCTGGCTGACCACTGGCTTCCTCGCGGCATCGGCGGCGTCCAATGAAGCGGGCTACATCACCCACAAGGTGGTGCGCAGCCTCGGCATGCTGGGGTTCGATAACCAGGCGCGTGTCTGACACGGCCCGACGGTGGCAAGTCTTGCCCCGACGTACGGCCGTGGTGCCATGACCAATACCTGGACCGATATCGCCAACGCGAATCTGGTTCTGGTGATGGGCGGCAACGCAGCAGAAGCGCACCCGTGCGGCTTCAAATGGGTGACCGAAGCCAAGGCACACAACAAGGCGCGGCTGATCGTGGTCGACCCGCGTTTTACCCGCACGGCCTCGGTGGCCGACTATTACGCGCCGATCCGTACCGGCACCGACATCGCCTTCATGGGCGGGCTGATCAACTACCTGCTGACCGAGGACAAGATCCAGCACGAGTACGTGCGCAACTACACCGACGTGTCGTTCATCGTCAAAGCCGGCTATGGCTTCGAGGACGGGATTTTCAGCGGCTACGACGCGGCCAAGCGTCTCTACACCGACAAGTCCGGTTGGGGCTATGAGCTCGGTGAAGACGGTTTTGCCAAGGTCGACCCGACCCTGCAGGATCCGCACTGCGTTTATCAGTTGATGAAGCAGCATTACAGCCGTTACACCCGGGAACTGGCGAGCCAGATCTGCGGCATGCCGGTCGATGCCATGCAGAAAATCTGGGAGGAAATCGCCACTTGCTCGCAACCGGGCAAGACCATGACCATCCTCTATGCGCTGGGCTGGACCCAGCACTCGGTTGGCGCCCAGATGATCCGCAGCGCGGCGATGGTGCAACTGCTGCTGGGCAACGTCGGCATGCCGGGTGGCGGCGTGAACGCCTTGCGCGGGCACTCCAACATCCAGGGGCTGACCGACCTGGGGCTGTTGTCCAACTCACTGCCGGGCTACCTCACGCTACCTGGCGATGCCGAACAGGATTACAACGCCTACATCGTCAAGCGCACGCAGAAACCGTTGCGGCCGGGGCAACTGTCCTACTGGCAGAACTACAGCAAGTTCCACGTCAGCCTGATGAAATCCTGGTACGGCGCCAACGCCACCGCCGAGAACAACTGGGCGTACGAGTACTTGCCGAAACTGGACATCCCTCAATACGACATCCTCAAGGTGTTCGACCTGATGGGGCAAGGCAAGGTAAACGGCTACATGTGCCAGGGCTTCAACCCTATCGCCGCGCTGCCCGATAAAAACCGCGTGATGGCGGCACTGGCCAAGCTGAAATGGCTGGTGGTGATGGACCCACTGGCCACAGAAACTTCCGAGTTCTGGCAAAAAGTCGGGCCGTACAACGACGTGAACAGCGCCGACATCCAGACCGAAGTGATCCGACTGCCCACCACCTGTTTTGCCGAGGAAGACGGTTCGCTGGTCAACAGCAGCCGCTGGCTGCAATGGCACTGGAAAGGCGCCGACGGCCCTGGCGAAGCGCGCACCGACGTGCGGATCATGAGCGAATTGTTCCTGCGTCTGCGCCAGCGTTATCAGGCCAATGGTGGCGCGTATCCCGACCCGCTGCTCAAGTTGACGTGGCCGTACAAGATTGCCGACGAACCTTCGCCGGAGGAGCTGGCCAAGGAAATCAACGGCTCGGCGACGACCGACTTCACCGACGCCACCGGCGCGGCGATCAAGGCCAACGCGCAACTGGCCGGTTTCGGCCAGCTCAAGGATGACGGCAGTACGGCCTCCGGTTGCTGGATTTTCTGTGGCAGCTGGACCGAACTGGGAAACCAGATGGCCCGCCGCGACAATAACGACCCGTACGGCATGCACCAGCATCAGGGCTGGGCCTGGGCCTGGCCGGCCAACCGGCGGATTCTCTACAACCGCGCCTCGGCGGACCCGCAGGGCAAGCCGTGGGATCCGAAAAAACGCCTGGTGTGGTGGAACGGCAAAGCCTGGGCCGGCACCGATGTGCCGGACTACAAGGCCGACGTACCGCCGGAAGCCGGGATGAACCCGTTCATCATGAACCCCGAAGGCGTGGCGCGATTCTTCGCCGTCGACAAGATGAACGAAGGCCCGTTTCCCGAGCACTACGAGCCGTTCGAAACCCCGATCGGCATCAATCCGCTGCACCCGCAAAACAAGAAAGCCACCAGCAACCCGGCAGCACGGATCTTCGATTCGGTGTGGGAGACCCTCGGCGTGGCCAAGGATTACCCGTACGCCGCCACCAGTTACCGGCTGACCGAGCATTTCCACTTCTGGAGCAAGCATTGCAAGCTCAACGCAATTACCCAACCGGAGCAATTCGTCGAGATCGGCGAAGTGCTGGCCAAGGAAAAAGGCATAGTCGCAGGCGATAAGGTACGGGTCAGCAGCAAGCGTGGCTTCATCGAAGCGGTGGCGGTGGTGACCAAGCGGATTCGTCCGCTGCAGGTCAACAACCAGGTGGTGCACCAGATCGGCATTCCGCTGCACTGGGGCTTTACCGGGCTCACGCGGCACGGTTACCTGACCAACACCCTGGTGCCGTTCCTCGGCGATGGCAACACACAGACCCCGGAATCCAAGTCATTCCTGGTCAACGTGGAGAAAGTCTAAATGGCCAGCCAAGACATCATTGCCCGCTCGGCCACCACCACGCCCGCGCCCTCGGTGCGCGGCATGGAGGAAGTCGCCAAGCTGATCGATACCACCAAATGCATTGGCTGCAAGGCCTGCCAGGTTGCCTGCTCGGAATGGAACGAGCTGCGCGATGAGGTCGGCCATAACCACGGCACCTACGACAACCCGCAGGACCTCAGCGCGGAAACCTGGACGCTGATGCGCTTCACCGAGCACGAGACCGACGCTGGCAACCTGGAGTGGCTGATCCGCAAGGACGGCTGCATGCACTGCGCCGAGCCCGGTTGCCTGGCGGCATGCCCCAGCCCCGGGGCGATCATCAAGCACGCCAACGGCATCGTCGATTTCGATCAGGACCACTGCATCGGCTGCGGTTACTGCATTACCGGGTGTCCGTTCAACATTCCACGGATCTCGCAAAAGGATCACAAGGCCTACAAGTGCACCCTGTGCTCGGACCGGGTGGCGGTCGGACTGGAACCGGCCTGTGTGAAAACCTGCCCGACGGGCGCCATCGTGTTCGGTTCCAAGGACGACATGAAGGAGCACGCAGCCGAACGCATCGTCGATCTGAAAAGCCGAGGCTTTGAAAACGCCGGCCTGTACGACCCCGAAGGCGTCGGCGGCACCCACGTGATGTACGTGCTGCACCATGCCGACACGCCAAGGTTGTACGCCGGCTTGCCCGATCACCCGGCGATCAGCCCGTTGGTGGGGCTGTGGAAAGGCATCAGTAAACCCCTGGCGCTGCTGGCCATGGGCGCGGCGGTGCTGGCCGGGTTCTTCCACTACGTGCGGGTCGGCCCGCAAATCGTCGAAGAGGATGAACATCCCGAGCCGCCGGACAACGCCGTGCACGAAGTCGATCCGTCGGTGCATACCTTCGATCCCCGTGGGGAGGGCAGGCCATGAGCGACAAGACGATCCTGCGCTACACCAGCAACCAGCGCACCAATCATTGGCTGGTGGCGATTCTGTTCCTCATGGCGGGGCTGTCCGGGCTGGCGCTGTTCCATCCGGCGCTGTTCTGGCTGAGCAACCTGTTCGGCGGCGGACCATGGACACGCATCCTGCACCCGTTCATGGGCGTGCTGATGTTCCTGCTGTTCCTTGGCCTGGTGTTTCGCTTCTGGCGTGCCAACTACTTCATCGCCAACGATCGCCTGTGGCTCAGGCGCATCGACCGGGTGATGAAAAATGAAGAGGAGGGTGTCCCGCCCATCGGCAAATACAACCCCGGGCAGAAGCTGCTGTTCTGGACTTTACTGCTGTGCATGCTGGTGCTGTTGTTCAGCGGGCTGGTGATCTGGCGTGCCTACTTCAGCGAGTATTTCGGCATCACCACGATACGCTGGGCGATGTTGCTGCATGCACTGGCCGGGTTTGTGCTGATCCTGAGCATCATCGTGCACATCTACGCCGGCATCTGGATCAAAGGCTCGGTCAGCGCCATGGTGCACGGCCGGGTCAGCCGCGCCTGGGCCAGGAAGCACCACGAACTCTGGTATCGCCAAGTGACTCAAGATGAGACCCGCGACGAAGCGCCTACGCGACCGATCACTAAAAAGGGCTGACATTTGCCAACCATCCTCGAACCTGGAGAAATCGAAGCGGCGGCCAGTTCGCCGCCGTTTCTGTACCTGCCACCGCCCAACCTGTTCAGCCTGCGCGCCCAGCGCCTGGAAGCGTTGGCCGAAGGGCACCCGTTGGCCGATTACCTGCGCCTGATTGCCGGGTTGTGCCGGGTGCAGCAACAGGTGCTGGACGACCCGCCGCTTGGCGAGCCTCTGGACCGGCAGCGCATCGAATTGTGCCAGCAGCACGGCTTGCCGCCCTTTGCGGCCGACAGCCTGGCGCGCGAAGACGACTGGCAGCTTTACTTGGATGCCTTGTTGCAGCGCTATGGCGCACCGCCACAATCCGCCGTGGCCGATGCCGTCGACACCTTGCGCCTGGCCGGTGCCGGGCAACGCCGCGCCTGGGCGGTGGCACTGGTCAGCGGCCAGTATTCGCTGGTGCCGGCGGCGCTGGTGCCGTTTCTCGGTGCGGCGCTGCAAACAGCCTGGAGCCACTGGCTGTTGAGTACGCCGAACCTGGCACTGACACCCGGCGACAGCCTCAGCCAGTGCCCGGCCTGTGGCTCGCCGGCCATGGCCGGGGTCATCCGCCATCGCGGCAAGCACAATGGCTTGCGTTACCTGGTCTGTTCGCTGTGTGCCTGCGAGTGGCACGTGGTGCGGGTCAAGTGCGTGTATTGCGAGCAGAGCAAGGGCCTGGATTACCTCAGCCTCGAAGATGATCGCCATGCCGCCAACCAGGCGCCGTTGCGCGCCGAAGTCTGCCCCGGTTGCAACAGCTATCTGAAGTTGCTCTATCTGGAAAACGATGCGGATGCCGAAGCGTTGTCGGCCGACCTGTCCAGCCTCATGCTCGACATGCGCCTGGCCCAGGACGGTTACCAGCGCCTGGCGCCGAATCTGCTGCTGGCGCCGGGAGACGAATAAACGCAGCGTCTACACTCTGGCGCGAGGGTCATTCGTTTCCAGGAGTGCCAGATGTCTGCACGCAGTGCCAGCCCATCCCTGCGTCTACCTTCCATCGACAGCCTGTTGCGTCACCCGGCGTGCCGGCCGCTGGCCGAGCGCCATGGACGCGACGCCTTGCTGGGTGCCTTGCGGCTGTTGCTGGATGAGTTGCGCGAAGGGGCACGGCAGGGTTTGCTCGAACCTGTAGAAGTCAGCGCCGAGGTGCTGGCAGGCCGGGTCGGCGAGCGATTGGCGATCCAGCATCGCAGCCATGTGCGGCGGGTGTTCAACCTCACCGGCACGGTGCTGCACACCAACCTCGGGCGGGCGTTGTTGCCCGAAGAGGCGATCGAGGCGGTGCAAATGGCCGCGCGTTATCCGCTCAACCTTGAGTTCGACCTGCGCAGCGGCAAGCGCGGCGATCGCGACGACCTGATCGAAGGCTTGATCCGCGAACTGACCGGCGCCGAAGCGGTGACCGTGGTCAACAACAATGCCGCCGCGGTACTGCTGACCCTCAACAGCCTGGGGGCGCGCAAGGAGGGGATTATTTCCCGGGGCGAACTGATTGAAATCGGCGGCGCCTTCCGCATTCCCGACATCATGGCCCGTGCCGGTGTAAAGCTCGTCGAGGTGGGCACCACCAACCGCACCCATGCCCGCGACTACGAGGCCGCCATCGGCCCGCGCAGCGGTTTGATCATGCGGGTGCACGCGAGCAACTACAGCATTCAAGGCTTCACCACCAGCGTGCCGACCGCGGAACTGGCGCAACTGGCCCACCGGCACGGCTTGCCGCTGCTCGAGGACCTCGGCAGCGGCAGCCTGCTGGACTTGACCCGCTGGGGGCTGCCCGCCGAACCGACGGTGCGCCAGGCGCTGCTCGATGGCGCGGACATCGTGACCTTCAGTGGCGACAAACTGCTCGGCGGCCCGCAAGCGGGGCTGATTGTCGGTCGCAAGGACCTGATCGCCAGGATCAAGAAAAACCCGCTCAAGCGTGCGCTGCGGGTCGACAAAATGACCCTGGCCGCCCTGGAAGCGGTGCTGGGTCTATACCGAAACCCGGACCAGCTGGCCGAGCGCTTGCCGAGCCTGCGCCTGCTGACCCGACCACAGGCCGATATCATCGCCCAGGCTGAACGCTTGCAACCGGCGCTGGCCCAGGTGTTGGGTGACGGCTGGAGCGTCAGTGCCATGCCGTCACTGGGCATGATCGGCAGCGGCAGCCAACCGGTGGCGCGGCTGGCCAGCGCGGCGCTGCGCATTCGCCCACTCACGTCGAAGCGTTTGCGCGGGCGATCCTTGCTGAATCTGGAAGAGGCCTTTCGCGCCTTGCCGATTGCGGTGCTCGGGCGCATTGACGATGACGCCCTGTGGCTGGACCTGCGGCAGCTGGACGACGAGTCGGCCTGGCTGACGCAGCTCGATCAATTGCACGTGGAGGGCCGGGCAGGGTGATTGTCGGCACCGCAGGACACATCGACCATGGCAAGACGGCGCTGCTCCAGGCGCTGACGGGGCAGGCGGGCGATCGGCGCCGGGAGGAGCGTGAGCGCGGCATGACCATCGACCTCGGCTACCTGTATGCCGCGCTGGAGCCGGGGGCGCCACTGACCGGTTTCATCGACGTTCCCGGCCATGAACGTTTCACCCACAACATGCTGGCCGGGGCACAGGGCATCGATCTGGTGTTGCTGGTAGTGGCCGCCGATGACGGGGTGATGCCGCAGACCCGCGAGCACCTGGCGATCGTCGAGTTGCTCGGCATCCCGCAGGCGCTGGTGGCGATCAGCAAGTGCGATCGGGTCGACAGCGCCAGGGTGCAAGACGTGCGTGAGCAGATCCGTACCTTGCTGGCGCCCGGACCCTATGCCGATGCGCCGCTGATTGCACTGTCGAGCGTGACCGGCGAGGGCATCGAAACCTTGCGCCAACAATTGCTGCAAGCCCAGCGTGAAGTACGGCAACGCAACACCGAAGGTGGTTTTCGACTGGCGATCGATCGGGCCTTCAGCGTGGCCGGGGCCGGTATCGTGGTGACCGGCACGGCGCTGTCCGGCCAGGTCGCGGTAGGCGATACCTTGTTACTGGGGCCACAAGGCAAACCGGTGCGCATTCGCGGCCTGCACGCACAGAATCAGGCCGCCGACAGCGCCTGTGCCGGCCAGCGCGTGGCGTTGAACCTGAGTGCAGAACGGCTGGCGCTGGAGCACATCCACCGCGGTCACTGGTTGCTCGCCGACGGCTTGTACGCGCCCACCCAGCGGCTGGACATCGACATGCAGTTGCTTGCCGGCGAATCCCGGGCCTTCGAACACTTTCAACCGGTGCACGTGCACCTCGGCACCCAGGACGTCACCGGCAGAGTCGCCCTGCTTGAAGGCGCAAGCCTGGCGCCCGGTGGCCGGATGTTTGCACAACTGCTGCTCAATACGCCGGTGCACGCGGTGAAAGGCGATCGGCTGATCCTGCGCGACCAGAGTGCCCAACTTACCTTGGGTGGCGGTCGGGTACTCGATCCGTTTGCACCGACCCGGCAACGCCGTAGCCCCGAACGCTTGGCGCAGTTGGTGGCACTGGCAAGCAGCACCAGGCTGGAGGATGTTTTACCGGCATTGCTGGCCCACAGCGACACCGGGCTCGATCCGCAGCGACTGGAGCGGCAGTTCAACCGACCGCGCAGCCGTTGGGTGTTGCCCGCCGACGTACGCTTGATCGACACCCGCCAGGGCGCGTTGCTGTTCAGTGCCAGCCGTTGGCAGGCCTTGAAGGCCGCCGTGCTGGAACAGCTCGCACGCTTTCATCAACTGGAGCCGGACCAGATGGGGCCGGACCGCGATCGCTTGCGCCGATTTGCCGGCAGCACTCAAGAACGCGGGACATTCATCAGCCTGCTCGACGAGTTGCTGGCCAGCGGCGACATCGCCAGCAGTGGCCCGTGGTTGCATCTGCCCGGGCACCAGGTGCGCTTGAGCGAAGAGGACGAAGCCCTGTGGCTGCAATTGCAGCCGCTGTTCGAACAGGCCGCATTCGACCCGCCGTGGGTGCGCGACCTGGGGCATGAGGAAGCGGCCGTGCGCGGGTTGCTGCGCAAAATGGCGCGTCTGGGCCTGATGCATCAAGTGGTGCGCGACCTGTTTTATACCGACAGCATGATTCGCCGATTGGCGGCTATGCTGTTGCAACTGGCGGACACCAACCCGGTGATCCAGGTGGCGGCGTTTCGTGATGCGGTGGGCCTGGGGCGCAAGCGCAGTATCCAGATACTGGAGTATTTTGACCGCATCGGCCTGACCCGGCGATTTGGCGATCGTCGCCAGGTTCGCCCGGACAATGCGTTGGCCCAGCGCAATGAGCCCTGATTCAGGGGCAGGAATTCAAGGAAGGCAATCGCGCCCGGTGGCGCGGCCGGGCTTCAAACCCGGTTGGGGACGGCATCCGTTCCCGGGCAGGTTCGACTCCGGCTGCCTTCCGCCAAACAAACCCAGGCTTGCTGACTCTGTAGGAGCGAGCTTGCTCGCGATGGCGGTTGGTCGAAGCAATACATTCGTCCAGTTCTTACATGGGGTGCGAAATGGAGAGTTAGAGATTGCGCTGCGCTTCCATCCGATCATGAAGGACCCTGATGATCGCAATTCCGTACGCCGTGATTCGAAAATAGATCATGTGCTGCTCCACACTGCAGCGCCGATAACCAGGACGGATAGTGTCGCAGGCCGGCGCTTTTTTCGGGTGCTCGGCCAATTGCGAAAATGCTGAGGTAAGGATGTCAATGTAGCGATTGGCCTGATCCAGGCCCCACTGGCGAGCGGTATAACTCCAGATGGCCTCAAGGTCGCCTTCTGCGGCAGGCGTTAGACGATACTCAGCCATGCGAGGTCAACATTCTCTGTTTGAATGCGGCTGGATCGAATGGGCGGGGTTTTCCGCTGGATTCACCTTCCCTAAGGGCGGCACGAATCGTTTCGAGTTCAGCGCTGCGCTCCTGTTCACGACGGATCAGATCGCGAATATATTCGCTGTCGTTGGTGTAATGGCCCGCTTCTATCTGCGCTTTGATCCAGTTGTCTTGCTGGTCAGTCACGGTGATGGTTTTTCGTACGGTTCCCATGATCGGGCGCTCCACGAGATGGTCGACTGCGTGCAGTTTATCATACTATTGGTGCGGTATCGAGCAGGTCTACTGTAGGAGCGAGCTTGCTCGCGATGGTCGTTAACGATAACGCTTGTTTCCTGGCTCAACGCGGCGCTTTTGAGATCATCGCGAGCAGGCTCGCTCCTACAGACGCGGTCTTCTGTGGGTGCTGGCTTGCCAGCGATGGTCGTTAACGATAACGCTTGTTTTCTGGCTAAACGCGGCGCTCTTGAGACCATCGCGAGCAAGCTCGCTCCTACAGACTGGTCAATCGCCGACAACGCCGGACCAACGATGCGCTCGTCTCAATCCGGCTGTCCATCGGCCGGTCCGGCACGCGGCCGGCTATCCATTATTCTGATAGTGATGCAAGCACTAACGGACGAGGAGGGGACGCAATCATGCCTGCCCAGGATCGCGAACTGCTGGACCGGATACTGACCGCTCATGGCGGCCTGGCGCGCTGGAACAGTTTCAATAAGGTCTGCGCCACGATCGTCACCGGCGGCTCGCTCTGGGGCATGAAAGGGTTGACCCAGGACAGCGCGCCACGCCAGATGACTGTGTGGCTGCATGAACAAAGAGCCTCGGTGACACCCTTCGGTGCACCGGGGCAATTCACGACCTATACGCCGAACCGGATCGCCATCGAGAATACCGCGGGCAAGGTGATTGCCGAGCGCCAGGCACCCCGGGCATCCTTCAAGGGCCACGGGGAACACACAGCCTGGGACCCGTTGCACCGGGCCTACTTCAACGGCTATGCGATGTGGTCCTACCTGACCATGCCTTTCCTGTTCACCTTGCCGGGCGTAACCAGCGAGGAAATCGAGCCCTGGCAAGAGGGCGCCGAGCTGTGGCGGCATTTGCGGGTGCACTTCCCCGATAGCATCGCAACCCATAGCGCCATCCAGGACTTCTATTTCGGCGATGACTTTCTGCTGCGCCGCCACGACTACAACGTCGATGTGAGCGGCGGCATGCCCGCTGCCCAACTGGTTTATGACTACGTCCAGGCCGACGGCTTGCACATGCCGGGCAAGCGACGAGCCTATCGGCGCAAGGCGGATGGGCAGGTCAACAAGGAGGCGTTGCTGGTGTCGATCGACTTGAGCGAGATCCATTACTCGTAGCAAACCAATGGCAGGAAACTGTAGGAGCCAGCCTGCTGGCGATGGTCTCAAACGCGCCACGCTCATCCAGTTCACCCGCGCTATCGTTGACGACCATCGCAGGCAAGCCAGCTCCCACAAAGGACCGTGCCCACGCTGAAACTGTAGGAGCCAGCCTGCTGGCGATGGACTCAAGTGCGCCGCGTTCATCCAGTTCACCCGCGTTATCGTTAACGACCATCGCAGGCAAGCCAGCTCCCACAAGGGGTCATGCCCGCGCTAAAACTGTAGGAGCCAGCCTGCTGGCGATGGACTCAAGTGCGCCGCGTTCATCCAGTTCACCCGCGTTATCGTTAACGACCATCGCAGGCAAGCCAGCTCCCACAAGGGGTCATGCCCGCGCTAAAAC
>NZ_JAVAJJ010000033.1:0-13933 GCF_052112305.1 Pseudomonas sp. QLc11A | reverse complement strand
ACGTCTACACCGGTCCGACCACCGTCACTGAATCCATCAAGGACGCAGTGGGTGGCAACCTCGAAGCGATCAACCCGATCAAGACCCCGGTGGAAACCACGGTCAACGACGTCAACGACACCACCACGGTGACCCTGACCGCCACCCCGAGCGTGGATGAAAACGGCACCATCACCTACACCGCCACGCTGACCGATGCCCAGGGCAAACCGGTCACTGCGCAGAACGGTCCAGTCACCGTGACGTTGGACAGCGGCAAGGTCATCACCATCGCCGAAGGTCAGAGCTCCGGTAGCCTGCCAGTGACCGTGGGCAACGACGTTTACACCGGTCCAACCACCGTGACCGAGTCGATTAAATCGGCCGACGGCGGCAACCTCGAAGCGATCAACCCGATCAAGACCCCGGTGGAAACCACGGTCAACGATGTCAACGACACCACCACGGTGACCCTGACCGCCACCCCGAGCGTCGACGAAAACGGCACCATCACCTACACCGCGACCTTGACCGACAAGAACGGTGCCCCGGTTACCGCGCAGAACGGTCCGGTCACCGTGACCCTCGACAGCGGCAAAGTCATCACCATCGCCGAAGGCCAGAGCTCCGGTAGCCTGCCGGTCAGCGTCGGCAACGACGTCTACACCGGTCCAACCACCGTCACTGAATCCATCAAGGACGCAGTGGGCGGTAACCTGGAACTGGTGTCGCCAAACACAACGCCAGTGACCACCACGGTCAACGACGTCAACGACACCACCACCGTGACCCTGTCCGCCACCCCGAGCGTCGACGAAAACGGCACCATCACCTACACCGCGACCCTGACCGATGCCCAGGGCAAACCGGTCACTGCGCAGAACGGTCCGGTGACCGTGACCCTCGACAGCGGCAAGGTGATCACCATCGCCGAAGGCCAGAGCTCCGGTAGCCTGCCGGTCAGCGTCGGCAACGACGTCTACACCGGTCCAACCACCGTCACTGAATCCATCAAGGACGCGGTGGGTGGCAACCTGGAACTGGTGTCGCCAAACACAACGCCAGTGACCACCACGGTCAACGATGTCAACGACACCACCACGGTGACCCTGACCGCGACCCCAAGCGTGGACGAGAACGGCACCATCACCTACACCGCCACGCTGACCGATGCCCAGGGCAAACCAGTCACCGCGCAGAACGGTCCGGTCACCGTGACCCTCGACAGCGGCAAGGTCATCACCATCGCTGAAGGTCAGAGCTCCGGCAGCCTGCCGGTGACCGTGGGCAACAACGTCTACACCGGTCCGACCACCGTCACTGAATCCATCAAAGACGCAGTGGGCGGCAACCTCGAGTCCATCGATCCGGTGAAAACGCCAGTGACCACCACGGTCAACGATGTCAACGACACCACCACCGTGACCCTGTCCGCCACCCCGAGCGTGGATGAAAACGGCACCATCACCTACACCGCGACCCTGACCGACAAGAACGGTGCCCCGGTTACCGCGCAGAACGGTCCGGTGACCGTGACCCTGGACAGCGGCAAGGTCATCACCATCGCCGAGGGTCAGAGCTCCGGCAGCCTGCCGGTCAGCGTCGGCAACGACGTCTACACCGGTCCGACCACCGTCACTGAATCCATCAAGGACGCAGTGGGTGGCAACCTCGAAGCGATCAACCCGATCAAGACCCCGGTGGAAACCACGGTCAACGACGTCAACGACACCACCACGGTGACCCTGACCGCGACCCCGAGCGTGGATGAGAACGGCACCATCACCTACACCGCGACCCTGACCGATGCCCAAGGCAAACCGGTCACTGCGCAGAACGATCCGGTCACCGTGACCCTCGACAGCGGCAAGGTCATCACCATCGCCGAAGGCCAGAGCTCCGGTAGCCTGCCGGTCAGCGTCGGCAACGACGTCTACACCGGTCCAACCACCGTCACTGAATCCATCAAGGACGCGGTGGGTGGCAACCTGGAACTGGTGTCGCCAAACACAACGCCAGTGACCACCACGGTCAACGATGTCAACGACACCACCACCGTGACCCTGTCCGCGACCCCGAGCGTGGACGAGAACGGCACAATTACCTACACCGCGACCCTGACCGATGCCCAGGGCAAACCGGTCACCGCGCAGAACGGTCCGGTGACCGTGACCCTCGACAGCGGCAAGGTGATCACCATCGCTGAAGGCCAGAGCTCCGGCAGCCTGCCAGTGACCGTGGGCAACGACGTCTACACAGGCCCGACCACCGTCACTGAATCCATCAAGGACGCGGTGGGCGGCAACCTCGAGTCCATCGATCCGGTGAAAACGCCAGTGACCACCACGGTCAACGATGTCAACGACACCACCACGGTGACCCTGACCGCGACCCCAAGCGTGGACGAGAACGGCACCATCACCTACACCGCCACGCTGACCGATGCCCAGGGCAAACCGGTCACCGCGCAGAACGGTCCGGTGACCGTGACCCTGGACAGCGGCAAGGTCATCACCATCGCCGAAGGCCAGAGCTCCGGCAGCCTGCCGGTCACGGTTGGCAACGACGTCTACCAAGGTCCGACCACCGTGACCGAGTCGATTAAATCGGCCGCCGGCGGCAACCTCGAGTCCATCGATCCGGTGAAAACGCCAGTGACCACCACGGTCAACGACGTCAACGACACCACCACCGTAACCCTGACCGCCACCCCGAGCGTGGATGAAAACGGCACCATCACCTACACCGCGACCCTGACCGATGCCCAGGGCAAACCGGTCACCGCGCAGAACGGTCCGGTCACCGTGACCCTCGACAGCGGCAAGGTGATCACCATCGCTGAAGGCCAGAGCTCCGGCAGCCTGCCGGTCACGGTGGGCAACGACGTCTACCAAGGCCCGACCACCGTGACCGAGTCGATTAAATCGGCCGACGGCGGCAACCTCGAAGTGATCAACCCGATCAAGACCCCGGTGGAAACCACGGTCAACGACGTCAACGACACCACCACCGTGACCCTGACCGCCACCCCGAGCGTGGACGAGAACGGCACCATCACCTACACCGCGACCCTGACCGATGCCCAGGGCAAACCAGTCACCGCGCAAAACGGTCCGGTCACCGTGACCCTCGACAGCGGCAAGGTGATCACCATCGCTGAAGGCCAGAGCTCCGGCAGCCTGCCGGTCAGCGTCGGCAACGACGTCTACACCGGTCCAACCACCGTCACTGAATCCATCAAGGACGCGGTGGGCGGCAACCTCGAGTCCATCAACCCGATCAAGACCCCGGTGGAAACCACGGTCAACGATGTCAACGACACCACTACGGTGACCCTGACCGCCACCCCGAGCGTGGACGAGAACGGCACCATCACCTACACCGCGACCCTGACCGATGCCCAAGGCAAACCGGTCACTGCGCAGAACGGTCCGGTGACCGTGACCCTCGACAGCGGCAAGGTGATCACCATCGCCGAAGGCCAGAGCTCCGGCAGCCTGCCGGTCAGCGTCGGCAACGACGTCTACACCGGTCCGACCACCGTGACCGAGTCGATTAAATCGGCCGACGGCGGCAACCTCGAAGCGATCAACCCGATCAAGACTCCGGTGGAAACCACGGTCAACGATGTCAACGACACCACCACCGTAACCCTGACTGCCACCCCGAGCGTGGACGAGAACGGCACCATCACCTACACCGCGACCTTGACCGATGCCCAGGGCAAACCGGTCACTGCGCAGAACGGTCCGGTGACCGTGACCCTCGACAGCGGCAAGGTCATCACCATCGCCGAAGGCCAGAGCTCCGGCAGCCTGCCGGTCAGCGTCGGCAACGACGTCTACCAAGGCCCGACCACCGTGACCGAGTCGATTAAATCGGCCGACGGCGGCAACCTCGAAGCGATCAACCCGATCAAGACTCCGGTGGAAACCACGGTCAACGATGTCAACGACACCACCACGGTGACCTTGACCGCGACCCCGAGCGTGGACGAAAACGGCACCATCACCTACACCGCGACCCTGACCGATGCTCAGGGCAAACCGGTCACCGCGCAAAACGGTCCGGTCACCGTGACCCTGGACAGCGGCAAGGTCATCACCATCGCTGAAGGTCAGAGCTCCGGTAGCCTGCCAGTGACCGTGGGCAACGACGTCTACACCGGTCCGACCATCGTGACTGAATCCATCAAGGACGCGGTGGGTGGCAACCTCGAAGCGATCAACCCGATCAAGACCCCGGTGGAAACCACGGTCAACGATGTCAACGACACCACCACGGTGACCCTGTCCGCCACCCCGAGCGTCGACGAAAACGGCACCATCACCTACACCGCGACCCTGACCGATGCCCAGGGCAAACCGGTCACTGCGCAGAACGGTCCGGTGACCGTGACCCTCGACAGCGGCAAGGTGATCACCATCGCCGAAGGCCAGAGCTCCGGCAGCCTGCCGGTCAGCGTCGGCAACGACGTTTACACCGGTCCGACCATCGTGACTGAATCCATCAAGGACGCAGTGGGCGGTAACCTGGAACTGGTGTCGCCAAACACAACGCCAGTGACCACCACGGTCAACGATGTCAACGACACCACCACGGTGACCTTGACCGCGACCCCGAGCGTGGACGAAAACGGCACCATCACCTACACCGCCACCCTGACCGATGCTCAGGGCAAACCGGTCACCGCGCAAAACGGTCCAGTGACCGTGACCCTCGACAGCGGCAAAGTGATCACCATTGCCGAAGGCCAGAGCTCCGGTAGCCTGCCGGTCAGCGTCGGCAACGACGTTTACACCGGTCCGACCACCGTCACTGAATCCATCAAGGACGCAGTGGGTGGCAACCTCGAAGCGATCAACCCGATCAAGACCCCGGTGGAAACCACGGTCAACGACGTCAACGACACCACCACCGTGACCCTGTCCGCGACCCCGAGCGTGGATGAAAACGGCACCATCACCTACACCGCGACCCTGACCGACAAGAACGGTGCCCCGGTTACCGCGCAGAACGGTCCAGTCACCGTGACGTTGGACAGCGGCAAGGTCATCACCATCGCCGAAGGTCAGAGTTCTGGCAGCCTACCGGTCAGCGTCGGCAACGACGTCTACACCGGCCCAACCACCGTCACTGAATCCATCAAGGACGCAGTGGGCGGCAACCTCGAAGCGATCAACCCAATCAAGACCCCGGTGGAAACCACGGTCAACGACGTCAACGACACCACCACCGTGACCCTGACCGCCACCCCGAGCGTGGACGAGAACGGCACCATCACCTACACCGCGACCTTGACCGACAAGAACGGTGCCCCGGTTACCGCGCATAACACGCCGGTCACCGTCACGCTGGACAGCGGCAAGGTGATCACCATCGCCGCTGGCCAGAGCTCCGGCACCCTGCCGGTGACCGTGGGCAACGACGTCTACACAGGCGCGCCAACCGTTACCGAATCAATCAAGGCTGCCAGCGGCGGCAACCTTGAAACCCTCGGCACGGACAAGACGCCAGTGTCGACCAGCGTCAGTGACTTCCAGGACACCACCACTGTCAGCATCAGCGGCAGCACCTCGGTAACCGAAGGGCAGACCGCGAGTTACACCGTCAGCCTGACTCACCAGGCCCAGAGCGAAGTGACACTGAAAATCGTCTACAGCGGTACCGCCGCCGACGGTTCTGACTTCAACGGTGTCTACACCGTGAAGATCCCGGCGGGCGCCAGCAGTGCCAACTTCAACGTCGCGACCATCAATGACAATATCACCGAAGGCACCGAAAACTTCGTGGTCAAGATCGACTCGGCCACCGGCGGCAACTTCGAGAACCTGGCGATCAGCGCGTCCAATGGCAGCGTCAGCACTTCGATCATCGACAACGATGCACCGCCAGCACTGGATCTCGACGCCAACAACTCCAGCGGCGCCACCGGGGCCGACTACAAGGTGACGTTCACCGAAAACACTGCCGGTCCTGGCGTGTCGATCGGCGATACCGACCTGAGCATCACCGACCCGGACAGCACCCTGCTGACCGGCGCGACCATCGTGCTGACCAACCGTCAGGACGGTGATGCGCTGAACCTGGGCAACAGCGTCAACGGCATCACCATCAATGCCAACAGCACCAATGGCACCGTCACCCTGACCCTGTCGGGTAGCGCGACGCTGGCCGACTACATGCAGCAGATCAAGAACATCACCTTCACCAACAACAGTGAAAACCCGAGCACCGTACCCCGGACCATCACCGTGACGGTGACCGACGGCAGCAACTACTCCAACACCGCGACCACCACGGTCAACGTGGTGGCGGTCAATGACGCACCGGTCGCAGTACCGGTCAACGTCACCGGCACCGAAGACACGCCGCTGATTCTCGGCTGGTCGACCTTCGGCGTCAGCGACGTTGACAGTCCGGCCACCAGCCTGGGCGTGAAAATCACCCAGCTGCCGGGCGAGGGCAAACTGCAGTATCTGGACGGTTCGACCTGGAAAGATGTCGCCACCAACCAGACGTTCAGCAAGGCTGATATCGACGCAGGCAAACTGCGCTTCACGCCGGATGCGAACGAGTCGGGCGTGGACGGTTACGGCCCCGGCACTGGCGACCAAAAGGCTGACTACGCGCAACTTCAGTTCCGGCCAACCGACGGCCAGGCACTGGGCAACACCGGCACGATCAAGATCGACATCACTCCGGTTGCGGATGCCCCGACCCTGAGCGTTGCCGACAACAGCGTGAAGTCCACCGGGCTGATCAAGGAAGTCTGGACCGGTCTGTCGGGCCTGGGCACCAGCGGCAACGGTGCGGACTCGACCACGCTGAAAAACGTGATCGACGCCGCGGGCACACCGAACTCCAAAGGCACCGTGACCAACGTGCAGTCCGACGGTAGCGTGACCGCCGGTACGGCGTCGAAAACTTCCGGCCTGATCTACCTTGAAGCCGGCAAGACCTACACCTTCAGCGGTGTTGGCGATGACAGCCTGCTGGTGACCATCGGCGGCAAGAACGTCGCCGCGATCACGTGGGGCGCGGGCGGCAACCTCAATGGTTCGTTCACCCCGACCACCAACGGCTACTACACCCTGGACATCTACCACCACAACCAGAGCGGCCCGGGCAGCTATGACGTCAACCTGTCGGTCAATGGCAGCACGCCGATCGACCTGAGCGGTGCCGGCGTACCGATTTACACTGGCGTGACGGATCTGGTGAATGCCGGCGTGACCGTGTCCGACTTGCACGGCACCAATGGCAAAGGCTACTACGACGGCTACAAACTCAACACCGGCGCCGAAGGCACCAGTGTGAAATTGTCCACCATCACCACCGCGCTGACCGACACCGACGGCTCGGAAAGCCTGAGCCTGAAGATCAGCGGCATGCCAGTCGGCTCGGTGCTCACCGACGGCGCGGGACATACATTCACGGTCACAGCGACCAGTGGCGAGGCCAACGTGACCGGCTGGAGCCTCAACTCTCTGTCTGTCACTCCACCACCGTACTACAACGGCCAGTTCAACCTGACTGTGACCTCGACCTCCACCGAGGCCCTCGGCGGTTCGGCCAGCAGCACTTCGCAAATCCCCGTGACCGTGTACCCGGCGGTCTATAACGCCGTCACTGCCACTGCGGCCGATGACACCCTCACCGGCACCGACGGCAATGACGTCATCGTCGCCGACATTGGCGGCCTGACCGTGGTGCCGGGCACCAACTACAACATCGCCTTCATGGTCGACAGCTCCGGCAGCATGAGTTCCTCGTCGATCAACTCGGCCAGGGACTCGCTGACGTCGGTGTTCAACACCCTCAAGCAAAGCCTGGGCAGCAACTCGGGCACGGTGAACATCTTCCTGGTGGACTTCGATACCCAGGTCAAAAATTCGGTGTCGGTGAACCTCAATGACTCGAATGCGCTGACTCGGTTGAAGGCGACTCTGGACTCGATGTCGTCCGGCGGCGGCACCAACTACGAGGACGTGTTCAAAACCACGGCCAACTGGTTCCAGAGCGCAAACGCCGTGGCCAACACCGGGGCGAAGAACCTCACGTATTTCATTACTGACGGCAAGCCGACTTACTATCAGAGCGGCGAGTCGACCAACCCGACCCTGTATGGCAGCACAACGCTCGATAGCCTGATCACCACGAGCAACTATCAGCTGGGAACAGCGATCAGCCTGTTCCCCGACAGCACGCACCAGATCGACATTACCGCCTCGGGATACGTGACCGTCTGGACCAAGAGCAGCAACGGCAATAACGGCAACGGCATCGGCAGTGGCAGCACAAGCTGGTCATCCAAGGACTTCGGCTATCTGCATGCCCAGGGTGACGGTACCTACGAGTTCTCTGGTCGTGACGGGGACGGCAGCAGCACCGACTGGGACGCCACCAGCAACTCCACCGGCAGCTTTGCACTGCTGAGCAACCTGTCGAATGTCGAGGCCATTGGCCTCAACAACGGAGTGAGCCTCAACGACCTGAAGCCGTACGACTCGAATCAAATTCCACAAACCAACATCGATCCGAAGGATCTGGCCAACTCGATCATCGGCCATACCGAAGCGACGATGCCGGGTCACGACATCGTCAGCGGTGGCGAAGGCAACGACATCCTGTTCGGCGACCTGGTGAGTTTCAACGGCATTGCCGGTGAGGGTTACCAGGCCATGCAAGCCTTTGTGGCGCAGCAATCCGGTGTGGACGTCAGCACAGTCACCACCAGCAATGTGCACCAGTACATCACCGAGCATTACAACGCGTTCGATGTGTCCGGGACCCATGACGGCAACGACACCCTGCTGGGTGGAGCGGGCAATGACATCCTGTTCGGCTCGGGTGGTAACGACAACCTCGACGGCGGCAAGGGCAATGACATCCTGCTCGGCGGCACCGGCAACGACACATTGATGGGCGGACAGGGCAACGACATCCTGATCGGTGGTTCCGGTGGTGACACCTTCGTCTGGAAAGCGGGCGACACCGGCACCGACGTGATCAAGGACTTCAAGGCCAGCGAAGGCGACCGGATCGACCTGCGCGATCTGTTGCAGGGCGAAACCGGCAGCACCATCGACAACTTCCTGAAGATCACCACGGTCGATGGCGTGTCGTCGCTGCAAGTCAGCTCGACCGGTCAGTTCAACTCTGGCAACGCCGCAGCCGCCACGCCGGACGTGACGATCAAGCTGGAGGGCAACAACTGGTCAAGCGCCAACCTGCACAACCTGATTGCCGGTAGCGACCCGACCATCAAAATCGATCACAACAACAGCTGATGCATGAAAGCGGCCGCCCCTTCCGGGGCGGTCGTCACGTTTGTGTCCACTGCCCGGTGACGATTTCGTCGCTGCGCCACATACTGGCGCGCAGTTGACCTATGCTGCTGTCAGCAAGACGCTGGTTCAATTCTGAGGGATGCTCAATGTTTTACGTGCAACGCGATGCGCAGGGCCTGTTGGTACGCGTGGAACCCGCCGCCTACGCCGAGGCCACGGAAACCCTGCAGGCCGACAATCATGAAATCCAGGCCTGGTTTGCCAATGCGGCTGTGGAGAACAGCCTCAAACAGCTCAAGCAAAGTGACCTGGAGATGATCCGGGTACTCGATGACTTGATTCAGGTGCTGACCCAGAAAGGCGTGATCCGCGTCACCGACCTGCCGACGGCGGCCCAGGCCAAACTCATGGACCGAAACCAGGCCCGTGAAGCCTTGGGTGGCTTGAGCCAATTAATCGATGATGAAGAGACCGGGTTAATCTGATCATTGATCTTCAGTGACTGCCCCAGCCTCATCGCGGGCAAGCCCGCTCCCACAGTAGATGGTGATTGCCGCGATTTTGTGAACAACCTCGAAACCTGTGGGAGCGGGCTTGCCCGCGATGACGGCATCACTGACAATCCAGCTCTTAAGAGTTACTTCCAGGGCTTTGGCTCGCCGAACAACTGGCCCTGCACACCGTATAGCCCCATCTCGCGAATCACCGACAACTCGCCTTCAGTCTCGACCCGTTCGGCAATCAGCGGCAAATCAATGCTGTGCGCCGCTCGCTGGATCGCCTCGATGAACAGGCGTTTGTCACTCTCCAGATCAATCGAGCGAATGTAGCTGCCATCGATCTTCAGGTAGGCCAGCCCCAGCCGCGCCAGGTTGCCGATCATGCTGAAGCGTCCGCCAAAACGCTGCAGGCTCAGTGAGAAGCCGAGTTCGCGCAGGCGCCGGGTCAGTTGCTCCAGCACCGCCTGATCAGGCAGTTGCTCTTCGCCAATCTCCAGAGTCAGGCGCGGGCCAAGGTTGGAATGCGCACGCAGTAGCTCGAAGATTTTGTTTTGCGCCTGCGGGTCGCCCAGGGTCGCCGACGACAGATTCAGCGCCAGCGACTCCTCATGTTCGCTCATTTGCTCCAACACCCGCTCGAGCATCAGCCGATCCAGGCGCGCAGTCCAGCCGAAGCGCTCCAGCCAAGGCAGAAAACGCCCGGCGGGGATGGTCTGGCCGTGTTCGTCGAGCAGGCGCGACAACACTTTGTAATGCAGCACCAGTTGCGTGTCCTGGGCGGCCACTACCGGTTGGAAATACAGCTCGAAGCGCCGCTGTGTCAGCGCCTGGTCGAGCATCTGATGCCAGGCGTGGTGATCGTCGCCGACACTGGCCGAGAGGCTGTGTTCGAGGCAGGCCCAATTCTGCTCGCCCTGACCTTCGGCCTGTGCCAGCGCCTGATCACCGAGGCTGAGCACGGCTTGCGGCGAGTCACCGTGAGCAAAAGGCGCCAGGCCGATAGACGCCACGGCAGCCACATCAGTGGCGCCGGTAGCGTGCAGACTGGCCAGGGCGTTGTCGAGATTTTGCGCCAGTTGCAGCGCTTCTTCGCGCACCAGCCCCGGCGCCAGCACGGCAAATTCGCCGCCACGGATACGGGTCACCAGGTTCTGGGTTTCCGGATACTTGGCGCACTCGCGAGTCAGTTGCTCACCGACGGCCTTGAGCACTTCATCGGTGCGCTGACCACCGAGACGCTGGTTGAGGCCGGCCAGATCCTTGACCCGCAACAGCAGCAGATAACCAGAGCTGGCCTGCTCCGGGTTGCTCACCCGGGCGTTCAGTTGCATCTCGAAATAGCGCCGGTTGGCCAACCCGGTCAACGAATCCTGATAGGACTCGACCCGCAGCTTTTCACTACGCTCGGCCTGTTCCTGGAACAGCGCCTTGAGCTTCTCGACCATCTGGTTCATGGCCTGCACGACCCGGCGAAGCTCGGGAGTGCGCGGCAGTTCGGGCAGGCTGAGGAACTCCCGTCGGGCGATGGCGTGGGATTGCTTGACCATATAATCCAGCGGTCGCAATTGCTGGCGCAGCAACAGCGCGCCGAGCACCGCACTGACGGCGCCGCATAGCAGCAACCAACCCAGGCTGCCCAAGGCGCTTTGCCACAACTTGGCCAGCGCGAACATCGGATGGCTGACGACCTCGACCCGGGCGGCCTGCTCCCAGCCGCGGCTGACGATCGCATCACCACCGGCAGGCTCCAGGCCGATCAGTTTGACGAACCAGTCAGGAACATTGTTGACCGCCGGTATGCCCGTACGCTCAACCAGGTTCTGGTCGGTCTTCAGATCGACCACGCGGATGCTTGCGTAGTAACCGCTGTCGAAAATCGAGCTGACCAGCAACTCGACCATCGCCGGGTCGTCGATATTCGGGGTCAGGGAAAGCGCCAGCGCGGTCGCGGCGTCCTGGGCATGGGAGCGCAACTGGTTGACGTACTGAGTGCGTGAGCTCTCCAGACTGACCATGAAACTGCCGGTGAAGGCGACCACCAGGAACAGACAGATAGCAATCAACAGCTGTTTGAACAAAGACATCTGAGCACGTGCTCCTAGTTAGTCGTCTCGACCGGGAATCCTTCGGCCTGCATTTTCTTCAACACATCCTGCCAGCGCGACAGACGTTTGGTATCGCCGACCTTTTTGTTGCCCTTGGCGCCCGGCAACCACAGTCCCTCTGCATTGAAAGAGTAGACCGGCAGCAAATCCTTTCGTTGGCTGGCCGGCTTGATTACATCAATCAGGCTGTCGAGCACCAGGGGCTCGGCATCCGGAGTCGAGTAGTAGGTCAGCACCATGTGCGCGCGGTTCTGGGTCAGTGCCTTGACGTAGGTGATACGCAGCTTTTCACTGGCTACACCGAGGTGACGCAGGCTGAAGTACTTGGCAATAGCGTAGTCTTCACAGTCGCCGGCGCCTTTCCACAGGGCTTCGATCGGGGTTTCCCAGTAGTCGACTGCATGCCACAGATCGATGTCTTCAACGTATCGCAGTTGTTTGTTGAAGAAGCGATTGACCACATTGAGTTGTTCCGACTCGCCGATCTGCTTCTGGCTGGCCAACAAGTATTGCCAATCGTTAATGCGTTGCTGACCCTCTCCCAGAGGTCCGTACAATGCCTGCGCCCGCCGGCTGATCAGGGAAAAGTCCCAATCGGCACTCAAGCTGCCCAGCATCACGCCAGCCAGCAGCAATGCGCTGCACAACCAGCGCAAAATCCGGGGGATCGTTAAACATGCTGCCAATGCGAGGCATCCTGGGTAGGCAGGAGAGAGTCGCTCGAATGGTGAAGGTTAGTCCGGAAAAAGACAATGGCACGATGAGATCACTGGCGGCGCGCTAAACTGCAGGAAAGGCATTCGTTCACTTGTTTGACAAGCTGTCAGGCAGTCACTAGTGTCATTTGGATCCAAAAAATTTCATTATTCAGGGTGCGTTTAGTGACACAAAAGCCCAACCCTCTCAGCAGTATCAAGGTCAACGGGCCGATTCCCGCACATCTGGCACGCACGGTGATCGAAGAAACCCTGCGCGCGGCGATACTTGACGGGCGCATCCCTTGCGGTGCGGCCCTGCGCCAGCAGGACCTCGCCGACCTGTTCGGCGTCAGCCGCATGCCCGTGCGCGAAGCCCTGCGCCAGCTCGAAGCGCAGTCGTTGCTCAACGTGGTGGCCCATAAGGGCGCCGTGGTCGCACCGCTGGTCCAGGGAGACGCCGTTGAAACCTACGCGCTGCGCATCCTGCTGGAATCCGAGGCCCTGCGTCTCTCGGTGCCATTGCTCCAGGACGAAGATCTCGAACAGGCTGCCCGCTACATCGACGAACTCGAAACGCAAAGCGACTACACCGAAATCGGCCGGCTCAACCGCTTGTTCCACATGGCGCTTTACAGCCGAGCGCCCAATCGCCGACTGTTGAAACTGGTTGAAGACGGCCTGAACGAGGAAGAACGCTTCCTGCGTTTCAACCTGGAAGCCATGGGCCTGGGCAAACTGTCCCAGGACGACCACCAGGCACTGTTGCGTGCCGCCAAAGACCGGGACGTGGAACGCTCCGTGAAGTTGCTCGAGCATCACCTGAACCGAGCGGTCGAGGTCATTACGCGCTACCTCAACAGCCCTGAAGTCCAGGCCAGAAACACACCGAAGTAACCCGCTGCGGCAGGTGCAAGACGTGAGAAAGCCCGTTGTGGAGAGGCTCCACAACGGGCTTTTCAGCACCCCTGAAACGACAAAACCCCTGTCTGCATTAGCAGACAGGGGTTTTGGAATTCAATCTTGACGATGACCTACTCTCACATGGGGAAACCCCACACTACCATCGGCGATGCATCGTTTCACTTCTGAGTTCGGGATGGGATCAGGTGGTTCCAACGCTCTATGGTCGTCAAGAAATTCTGTGACCAGCCCGTTAGAACATCAACGTGCCGGTGAAAACTGGTGACTTCTACTAAAACAAAACCCCAACTGCTTTCGCAATTGGGGTTTTGGAATTTAATCTTGACGATGACCTACTCTCACATGGGGAAACCCCACACTACCATCGGCGATGCATCGTTTCACTTCTGAGTTCGGGATGGGATCAGGTGGTTCCAATGCTCTATGGTCGTCAAGAA
>NZ_JAVAJJ010000032.1:0-17042 GCF_052112305.1 Pseudomonas sp. QLc11A | reverse complement strand
ACTCAAGTGCGCCGCGTTCATCCAGTTCACCCGCGTTATCGTTAACGACCATCGCAGGCAAGCCAGCTCCCACAAGGGGTCATGCCCGCGCTAAAACTGTAGGAGCCAGCCTGCTGGCGATGGACTCCAATGCGCCGCGTTAATCCAGTTCACCCGCGCTATCGTTAACGACCATCGCAGGCAAGCCAGCTCCCACAAGGGACCGCGCCCACGCTGAAACTGTAGGAGCCAGCCTGCTGGCGATGGACTCAAGTGCGCCGCGTTCATCCAGGTTACCCGCGTTATCGTTAACGACCATCGCAGGCAAGCCAGCTCCCACAAGGGGTCATGCCCGCGCTAAAACTGTAGGAGCCAGCCTGCTGGCGATGGACTCCAATGCGCCGCGTTAATCCAGTTCACCCGCGCTATCGTTAACGACCATCGCAGGCAAGCCAGCTCCCACAAGGGACCGCGCCCACGCTGAAACTGTAGGAGCCAGCCTGCTGGCGATGGACTCAAGTGCGCCGCGTTCATCCAGGTTACCCGCGTTATCGTTAACGACCATCGCAGGCAAGCCAGCTCCCACAAGGGACCGTGCCCACGCTGAAACTGTGGGAGCGAGCTTGCTCGCGATGGACTCAAGCGCACCGCGTTTGCTACTGGATAAATACGCGAAGGTTAAAGATGATCCGCATCGATCACAGCCTTGGCGAACGCCTGCGGGTCTTCCTGCGGCAGGTTGTGGCCGATGCCGCCGTTGATCAGCCGGAATTCGTATTTGCCGGTGAAGCGCTTGGCATAGTCTTCGGGGGCCGGGTGCGGTGCGCCGTTGGCATCGCCTTCAAGGGTGATGGTCGGCACGCTGATGGACGGCGCCGTGGCCAGCTTCTGCTCCAGCGCTTCGTAGCGGCTTTCACCCTGGACCAGGCCCAGGCGCCAGCGGTAGTTGAACACGGTGATGTCGACATGGTCGGGGTTGTCCAGCGCCTTGGCGCTGCGGTCGAAGGTAGCGTCATCGAACGCCCATTTCGGCGAAGCCAGTTGCCAGATCAGCTTGGCGAAGTCGTGGGTGTTTTTCGCGTAACCGGCGCGACCGCGGTCGGTGGCGAAGTAGAACTGATACCACCACTGCAGTTCCGCCTTGGGTGGCAGCGGGTTCTTGCCGGCCGCCTGGTTACCGATCAGATAACCGCTGACCGAGACCAGCGCCTTGACCCGCTCCGGCCACAGCGCCGAGACAATGCCGGCCGAGCGCGCACCCCAGTCATAACCACCGAGCACCGCTTGCTTGATCTTCAGCGCATCCATGAAGTCGATGACATCACTGGCCAGCGCAGCCGGCTGGCCATTGCGCAGGGTCTTGTCGGAGAGGAAATGCGTATCGCCATAGCCGCGCGCATAGGGCATCAGTACCCGGTAGCCCTTGGCGGCGAGCAACGGCGCGACTTCGTCATAGCTGTGAATGTCGTACGGCCAGCCGTGCAGCAGGATCACCACCGGTCCGTCGGCCGGGCCGGTTTCGGCGTACGCCACGTCCAGCAGCCCGGCGTTGACATGCTTGAGCGGGCCGAACGGCGAGGGCGCCGTGTGAGTGGTTTGGGCAGGGGTCGCAGCCGGCTGCACGGTGGTGGCCGTTTGCCCATGGGCTGCGCCGAGCACACCGAACAGGGTGAGGGCGAGGATCGATGGGCCGACCAGGTGGCGGCGAGTCTTGCCGGTGTTGCTGTTGCGCAGTGCCATCTTCATGGGATGTCTCCATTACCAGCCATGGGTCAGGGATCGGTCTGAGCCCCTGCAAACCTTGCTTGCATTGAAACGCGGCAACGTATCCGGCCTGTGTCCAATCGCCGGCTGGATGAAAGACTGTGTATCGGGACGTCGCGCTGACACAGTGTGATACACAGTGGCGTCATGCGTGGCCCGTTACCTGCGCACATGGTTTTCTGCAGAGTGTATGCAGTAAATAAGGATCTACAGCCTAGCCAAGCGACGCCACACTGTTGAGCAGTGTCTTGACCAGTTGAGCCTGGCGGGTGGCGCCGGTCTTGGCGAACACTCCGCGCAAATGGGCACGCACCGTGTTGCGAGAAACCCCAAGGGCCAGGGCTGTTTCATCGAGGGTTTGCCCGTCCATGACGAGCATGGCCACTTCGGTTTCGGTCGGCGTCAGCTGGAACAGGCTGCGCAACAGGTTGCGCGACGCCTGCGGTGAGTCCGCCGGGTCGCGGATGAACACCGCTACGGCTGGCCGGCGTGCGCCGTTGCGCGATTGATAGCTCACGGGGATGGGGCGCAGCAGTAAATTGAGTGGCATTTCGCCGCTTGGCCGGGTCAGGGTCAACACTTCGATGTCATCGAGACCACGCTGGCGTTGTTTCAATACGGCCTGGATGGCTTGCTGAACATTGCGGTTCTGCTGGCTGGTGAAGGCACAGAGCTTGTCGTGTCGGCATTCCAGGCCGTCACGGCTGTCGAACAGTCGCTGGGCGGCGCGGTTGCAACGCATCATTCTGCCGTCTTCGTCGAGGATCGCCGTGCCCACCATCAGCCGGTCGATGGTCGCAGCATAGAGTTGGCGTTCGGAGTCCAGTTGCTCTACCGCCGAGTGCAGATCCACCGCTTGTTGCAGGTGCGGCAGGAGCAGGCGAATCAGGGCAATCTCTGCTGCATCGAAGTCGCGGCTGGCGTGGTTGCGGCAGGCGAACAAAGCACAGTGCATGCCCGTGGGCGTGCGCATGTTGGCGACCAGGACGTGGCGCAGATCCAGGGGTTGCAGATAGTTGCGGTAGAAGTCGTGGGCCAGCCAGGCATCGGCGCCCAGTACCTGGTCGGCACTGGCCACCTGCTCGACAGGCCAGTCGATGAAGGGGCAGATTGCGTAGTACTGTTCGCTGTAGAACGGCTCGCCTGGCAGCAGGGGGCCATGAATCGATGCATTGACGATCAGCCCCGGCCGTTCATGGTCGGGGTTGCGTAGCACCAGGGTGAAGAAGCTGGCTTCGAAACGCTGACGCAAGGTCTCCATCAGGCTTGACCAGGGTGTGGACTCAAGGGGGCCTTGATAGACCAGCGCAAGCAAGTGGCTGAGTTCTGCAGACGGGATTTCGGTATGGGGCTGCAGGTCCTTGCAGACCGGAAGAGAGAGGGTCATGGATGCGCCTCGCTACTGCTGCTTGTTGTTGTCGTTCGAGTATTGATCGCGCCCATGGCGGGAAAATCGTCCGTTTGGCTTAGGCGGGTTGTCGGGCCATGTGATAGGCAGCGCTACACCGGTTCATCCCGGCATAGCGCTGAGCTCATGGGCTTTTACAGTGCCAGCAGTGCCTCGACGATACGCTCGGCGGCGGTTTCGGCCGACTCGTTGCGGGTATCGATATGGATGTCCGGCGCTACCGGCGGCTCATAAGGCGAGTCGATCCCGGTGAAGTTTTTCAACTCGCCGCGCCGGGCTTTCTGGTACAGGCCTTTGGGGTCGCGCTGTTCGGCCAGGGCCAGTGGCGCATCGACGAAAATCTCCAGGAAATTACCGTCTCCTGCCAGGCGGCGTGCCATCTCGCGCTCGGCACGGAACGGTGAGATGAACGACACCAGGGTGATCAGACCGGCATCGAGCATCAGCTTCGCCACTTCCGAGACCCGGCGGATATTCTCCACCCGGTCGGCTTCGGTGAAGCCCAGGTCGCGATTCAGGCCATGGCGGACATTGTCGCCATCGAGCAGGTAAGTGTGCCGGCCGAGGGTGTGCAGCTTGCGCTCCACCAGGTTGGCGATGGTCGACTTGCCCGCGCCGGACAACCCGGTGAACCACAGGATTCGCGGCGACTGCCCCTTGAGCGTCGCGTGGGCCTCGCGGTTCACGTCGACGGCCTGCCAGTGCACGTTCTGTGCGCGGCGCAAGGCGAAGTGCAGCATGCCGGCGCCGACCGTCCGGTTGCTCAGGCGGTCGATAATGATGAATCCACCCGTATCGCGGTTATCGGTATAAGCATCGAAGGCGATCGGCCGGTCCAGATGCAGATTGCACACACCGATACCGTTCAGCTCCAGGGTTTTGGCCGCCAGGTGTTCCAGGTTGTTCACATCGACCCGGTGCTTGAGGCTGGCGCAGCTCATGCTGACAGTGCGGCAGCCGATCTTCATCAGGTAAGGACGCCCAGGCAACATCGGCTCTTCGTCCATCCACACCAGCGTCGCCTCGAACTGGTCGGCAACGGCCGCCGGTGCATCGGCCAGGACAATCAAGTCGCCACGGCTGATATCGATTTCGTCCTTGAGCGTCAGCGTGACAGCCTGGCCGCACAGGGCCTGTGGCTGTTCCCCGGCGCTGCCGAAGATCCCGCTGATCTCGCTCTGATGACCAGACGGAAGCACCCGGATACGATCCCCCACGCTGACGCTGCCCGCGGCGACGTTGCCGCAGTAGCCACGAAAGTCGAGGTTCGGCCGATTCACCCATTGCACGGGCAGGCGGAACGCGGCCTCGACCTGTCGAGCCTGCTCAAGGGGGACGTTTTCCAGATGCTGGAGCAGGGTCGGCCCCTGATACCAGGGCGTGTTCGGGCTGGCTTGCAGCATGTTGTCGCCACGTAGCGCAGAGAGCGGGATGCACTGGATGTCGTGTAAGCCAATCTGCGTGGCGAACGCACGATAATCGGCTTCGATGCGTTCGAACACTGCCTGGGAATAGTCCACCAGGTCCAGTTTGTTGATGGCCACCACGACCTTGCGGATGCCCAGCAGGGACACCAGGTAACTGTGCCGGCGGGTCTGGGTGAGAATGCCCTGGCGGGCATCGATGAGGATCACCGCGAGGTCGGCGGTCGAGGCGCCAGTGACCATGTTGCGGGTGTATTGCTCGTGGCCGGGGGTGTCGGCGACGATGAATTTGCGCTTGTCGGTGGCGAAGAACCGATAGGCGACATCGATGGTGATGCCTTGCTCGCGCTCGGCGCTCAAACCGTCGACCAACAGGGCGAAGTCGAGTTCGTCGCCCTGGGTGCCGAGTTTTTTCGAGTCGGCTTCTAGTTGGCCAAGCTGGTCCTCGAACAGAACCTTGGACTCATAAAGCAGGCGGCCGATCAGGGTGCTTTTGCCATCGTCGACGCTGCCACAGGTGATGAAGCGCAGCAGTTGCTTGTTCTGTTGCTGTTCCAGATAGGGCGTCAGGTCGCCATTGAAGGTGTCGTTCAGCGCGCTCATCAGAAATACCCCTCTTGCTTCTTTTTCTCCATGGAACCGGCCGAATCGCTGTCGATCAGTCGACCCTGGCGTTCCGAAGTACGGCTTACCAGCATTTCGCTGATAATTGCCGGCAGGTTGTCGGCATCGCTGTCGATGGCGCCGGTCAGCGGGTAGCAGCCAAGCGTGCGGAAACGCACCTTGCGCATTTGCGGCGATTCTCCCGGTCGCAGCGGCAGGCGCTCGTCGTCGACCATGATCAGCGTGCCGTCACGCTGAACCACCGGGCGCTCCTTGGCGAAATACAGCGGCACGATGGGGATCTGTTCGAGGTAGATGTATTGCCAGATATCCAGCTCGGTCCAGTTCGACAACGGGAATACCCTTAGGCTTTCGCCCTTGCGTTTGCGTGTGTTGTACAAGCGCCAGAGCTCGGGGCGCTGCTGTTTCGGGTCCCAGCGATGCTGCTCGGAGCGCAGCGAGAACACCCGTTCCTTGGCCCGCGACTTCTCTTCATCACGGCGGGCACCGCCGAAAGCGGCGTCGAAACCATAGTGATCCAGAGCCTGCTTCAGCCCTTGGGTCTTCCACACGTCGGTATGCAGGGCCGAGCCGTGGGTAAAAGGATCGATGGCCTTTTCCACGCCCTCGGGATTGACGTGCACCAGCAGTTCCAGCCCCAGGCGCGATGCCGTCTGGTCGCGGAACGTGATCATTTCGCGAAACTTCCAGGTGGTGTCCACGTGCAGCAAGGGGAAGGGTGGTTTGCCCGGGGCAAAAGCCTTCATCGCCAGGTGCAGCATCACGGCGCTGTCCTTGCCGATGGAATAGAGCATCACCGGGTTTTCACACTCGGCGACCACTTCGCGGATGATCTGGATGCTTTCCGCTTCCAGCCATTGCAGATGAGTCAACATCGGATATCTCCTCGATTTCTGCCGGGTTTGGCTCCGGCGGACCTCCAAGGTAGGTAAAGCGCCGCTGGCGCTTCTTCGTCTGCTCGGACGAAGAACGCGACAGCGGCTGAAGGTCACGCGACGGACGCGTACAACGTCTCGGCACGCACCTTGAGGGCGCGGGCAACGGCATCGAAGCCCTGTTGCACCCAGGGACCATGATTGGCCATGACCTGGTCGGCGGTCGCGCCGAGGAACTGGTCGGTGGTGTGGTAGCGGCAACTGGCCGGACCGGTGCGCTCGATGTGCTGTTCGCGGCGGGCAGCGTCCGGGTTGTCGGCACTGGCATACATCTCCCAGGCGAGCAGTCGGTGGGGCTCGAAGTCCGCCAGGTATTCGATCACGTGCAACAGCTCGCCCGGTTGCCCCGGATGGGGCAGGAACAGGTTGACCGGCTCCCCAAGTGCCAGGCTCGACTCGACCTTGACGGTATAGGGGTTCCACTGCGGATAACGCGCCAGGTCGATCAATACCGACCAGACCAGTTCGGCGGGCGCGGCGATGTCCACGATGACGGAACGAACCAGATTTTTCTCTGCGGTCATGGGTGACTCCTCTGAGAGTGACTCCGCGCCACGCATCGCGACGGGAGTAAGCCATGGGCTCAGGCGCGATCCTCCGCGCTCGGGATGCCCGGCTCCTCGTCCATGCGGACTAGGAGGGCGCTTAGTCCGCTCGGACGAAGAATCGGCAAGCGGGAACTCCCTAAGGTCACTGGCAGCGGCGGGATGTCCGCCGGCAGAGGAGAGCGGCATGGTTACAGACATTGCTACAGACAGGATCGATCAGGAGGTGCTCAGCGGTGAGAGCTGGAACCTCTTTTGCGAACAATTGCGCCGCAGCGGCGAGCAGATACTGCGCCGCGAAGCGCCGGCCGATGTGCAGACCCGTGCCGAAGGCTTTCGTTATCTCACCCGGTTACTGCGCATTGCCCTGGAAATGCACCTGGAGTTTGCTGACCCGGACTTTCCGGGCTTCATCACCCCGTCCCATGAAACCGCGAAAATCGGCGCCGACAACCCGGATAACCGGTACAGCTATGCGCGCCTGAACGGTGAGCATGAGTACCGGGTCAGCGGTCACCGTGGCAGCGTTGCCTACCTCAGCTTCGGTTCCCAGAAGGGGGGGTATGAGACGGATGGCAAGATGGTCCAGACCGGTTTCCTCGATGCCGGGTCACTGGTGCTGGATGCCGAGGGCCACTTCGAAATCATCCTCAGCCAGCGTCAGCCGGCTGAAGGCAACTGGCTGCGGCTGGAACCGCAGAGCAATGCCCTGATCGTGCGCCAGACGTTTCTTGACCGTGGCAGTGAGCAACCGGCACAACTGCGAATAGAGCGCCTGAATGCCGGGCAGGCACCTGAGCCGCTGACGGCGCCACGCTTGCAGCAAAGCCTGCAACGGGTGGGCAGTTTCGTCGAGAACACCGCCCGATTGTTTGCCGATTGGGCCCAGGGTTACCAGGCCCATCCCAATCAACTGCCAGCCGCCGACCAGGCGCTGTGCCAGTCCGTGGGGGGCGACCCGAACATTTTCTATTACCACTCCTACTGGGCCCTGGCCGAGGACGAGGCCTTGCTGATCGAGGTCGACCAGGTTCCTGACTGCGACTTCTGGAATGTGCAGATCAACAACTACTGGATGGAGTCGCTGGACTACCGCTACCACCGCATCTGCCTGAACAAGCATTCAGCGCGCCTGGACGCCGATGGCCGCTTGCGCATGGTGCTCTGCGGCGTTGATCCCGGCCTTGAGAATTGGCTGGAAACCGCCAGCCATCCCCACGGCACCCTGTGCTTGCGCTGGGTGGGGGCGCAGCATCCCGTGCACCCGACCACACGCGTGGTCAAGCTCGATGCGTTGAAGGAGATTGTGCGATGAGCGCCGACGATTTCGCCCTGGATGCCTTGCTGGCCGAAGCCCGCGCCCGTTCTGGGGGACTCGACGACTTCGGTCCCGGCGATTTTCGCCAGGGCCTGCGGGTATTGGTCGACGCCCTGAAAAACGAAGCGTGCCTGTCGCCCGCCGGGCGGGGCCTGTTGCGGGAAAAACTGCTGGGGCAACTGGTCAACCGCCTGGTCATGGAGGATCACTTGCGGCGCCACCCGGAGATCCTTGAGCAACCTATCGATGACCCGTTGGTGATTGTCGGCCTGCCGCGCACCGGCACTACACTGCTGCAGCGCACACTGGCGGTGGACCCGCAGTTCAGCAAGGCGCAGTGGTGGGAAACCCGTTACCCGGCACCCTTGCCCGGTGAAACACTGGAGCAGCCACAAAAGCGCATCGCCCGGGCACGGGACGAAGTCGCGGGAATGATCGAGTTCCTCCCGCAGTTGCTGGCCATCCACCCGCTGGACGCCGAGCAGCCCGATGAAGAGTTCATGCTGATGGAACACTCGTTCCTGTGCGCCATGGATTCCTACGTCAATGTGCCCAGCTATACCGCCTGGCTTGACGCTCAGGACCAGACGCAGGTCTATCGGTACCTCAAGCGAACCCTGCAGTTCCTGCAATGGCAGCAAGCACGTCGCGGCATCGAGCCTGGCCGTCGCTGGTTGCTCAAAAGCCCGCAGCACCTGCATACCCTGGAGCTGCTGTTCGAGGTTTTTCCAAAAGCGCAGGTCGTCCTCACCCATCGCGAACCGGCCAGGACCATTCCTTCGCTGGCCAGCTTTATCCATACCCTGTGGTTGCTCTACAGCGACAAGGCCGATGCCGAGGCCGTAGGAGAGCAGTGGAACCGCCGTATGGCACGTGCGTTGCGCCATGCGATGGCCGTCCGCGAGCGTATGCCCCCGGAGCGTTTCCTTGATGTGCACTTCGAAGACACCGTGGCCGAGCCGCAGGCTGTCGTCGAAAGGATCTATCAGTTTGCCGGCCTCCAATTGACGCCGCAGACCCGGTCCGCCATGGCGCAATGGCTGCAGGCAAACGGGCGTGAAAAACGTGCGGTTCATCACTACAGCCCCGGCCAGTTCGGCCTCAGCGAAGAGATTTTGCAACGAGACTATGCCGAGTATCGAACCCGGCATATTCAAGCCTGAAGCCCGTACAGCTCATAACAACAAGAGGAATCTCCCCATGCTGTTGAAAGACAAGGTCGTGATGGTCTCGGGTGTCGGCCCCGGGTTAGGTATCAAGTTGGCCATGGAGGCCGCACGCGAAGGTGCGCGCGCCGTTGCCATAGGGGCGCGGGACAAGGCGCGGCTGCTCGAGGCGCAACAACGTATTTTGGCGCTCCCCCATACCTGCGAGGTGTTGTGTGTACCCACGGACATTACCGATGTCGAAGCCTGCCAGCGCTTCGCCGCAAACACCCTGGAACAATTCGGGCGTATCGATGCGCTGATCAACAGCGCCTTCTCCCACGGTGGCTTCCAGTCCGTGGAGGAGGGCGACAACGCCCCATTGCGCGAGGCCCTGGAAGTCAATCTGCTGGGCTCGCTGAACATGAGCCGCGCCGTGCTGGCGCCCATGCGCACCCAGGGCGCCGGCGCCATTGTCATGATCAATACCCTGGGGGTACGCAAGCCTTACCAGGGCGGTGCCGCCTATGCCGCCTCGAAGAGCGCACTGGCCGCGACAGTGCGCTACCTGGCGACCGAGCAGGCGGTGCATGGCCTGCGGGTCAACGGCCTGGCGTGCGGCTGGATGTGGGGCGAGCCGGTCCAGGCCCTGGTCCGCCAGACCGCCGGCGCCCGGGGCGTCAGTGAAGAACAGGTGCGTGCCGAACTCAGTGCCGGGATCCCGGGGGGGCGCATGCGCACCGATGAAGAGTGCGCACGCGCCGCGCTGTTCCTTGCATCGGATTACGCCAGTGCAATCAATGGCGCACAACTGGATGCCAACGGCGGCGAAATGATGTGCTGAGGAACATGACAGATGATTGATTACTGCGCCTTTAACGGCGATGCGGATGGCCTCTGTGCGCTGCAGCAATTGCGTCTGGCCGGGGAACTGGACCTCGAGGTGCGCTTGATCAGCGGGGTCAAGCGCGATATCGAACTGCTGCGCCGGGTCACGGCCGCTCATGGCGAGCGGGTCACTGTGCTGGACGTGGCTCACGAGCAGAATCGCGAGGATACCCGGCGCTTACTCGACGCCGGTGCCCGGGTGCGCTATTTCGATCACCACTATGCGGGTGACCTGCCTCGACACCCGGCATTCGAATCATTTATCGATACGGCCGCCCACGTGTGTACCAGCATCCTGGTGGACAACTACCTTTCCGGACGAGAGCACCGCTGGGCGGTGGTCGCTGCATTTGGAGATGGCCTGGCCGGTCCGGCGCGTGCGCTGGCCGAACGACACGGGTTGAATACGGAGGAGGTGGTAGCGCTGGGAGAACTGGGTCAGTTGTTGAACTACAACGCCTACGGCGACAACCTGGAGGACCTGCATTTCGATCCGTTGGCGCTGGCTGGCGAACTGTTGCCGTACCGCAATCCAATTGACTTCATCCGCGAAAGCCCGAGTTTCATCACTCTCAAAGAGGGGCATGCCGCCGACATGGCGGCTGCCGCTGACCTGGTGCCGTGGCGTGAAAGCAACGGCGCGCGGCTCTATCGCTTGCCGCCGCAGCCATGGGCTCGACGGGTCAGCGGTGTGCTGGCCAACCAATTGGCGGCACAGGCTCCGCACCTGGCCATCGGTCTGCTCAGCGCCAAGGCCAATGGTGAATGGGGGTTCAGCCTTCGTGTACCTGACGGCAGCGAACAGATGGCGGATGCGTTCTGCCGTCAGTTCCCGACGGGGGGTGGACGCAAGCGTGCAGCCGGCATCAACCGTTTGGCGGAGTCGGATCTGCCTGCGTTTGCAGAGCGGTTACTTGCCGGTTACTCGTCCGGATGTTGCTGAGATTACAGGGACAGTGCGGCATGGATGCCGGATTTCACCTGCAGATTGACGCGCTGTAGCCTTTGCGCGGGTTTCTGAGCGGATTTGTTCAAACTATTTTCCCGAATGCATGGCAGTCACCCTGTAACTGAGCTTTGCTACTGAGTCTGACGACGCGCGATCGACCCGCTGTTTTCCGTGGAGAACAATCGATGCCTACCCTCCAAACGCCTGTCCGGTTGTTCTGTCTCGGTCTAGCCATAGGTCTGTTTGCCATCCCGCTGCACGCCGCACAGTCTCCCTCTGCCAATCCGCCTGCGGTGCAACTGGAACCCAAGGCGCTGGAGGTTCTGAAGGGAATGAGTGCCAGGCTCGCGGGCACTCAGGGCATGAGTTTCAAAGCCGTCACGACCTACGAAAAGCCCAGCCGGCTAGGGCCTCCACTGGCCTATGGCACGGTGGACCTGGTCAACGTGCAACGACCGGATCGCCTTCGTGTGTTGACGTCCGGCGACGGTCCGGCCACCGAGTTTTACTACGATGGCAAAAAAGCCTATGCCTTCGAACGTAAAGGCGACTTGCTAGCCCAGACGGACGCGCCTCCTACCATTGATGCGACCCTGGAGGCCGCGTACCGGCGTGCCGCGATCTATTTTCCGTTCACCGACGTGATCGTCGCCGATCCCTACCAGGATTTGTCCCGGGACCTGCGTGTGGCGTTTTACGTCGGCCAAAGCACGGTGGTCGGTGACACCACCACCGATGTGATCGCCTACACCAGCGACAGCGTGTTCGTGCAGGCCTGGATCGGCGTGCAGGACAAGCTGCCACGCCGGTTGCGCGCCGTGTTTCTCGATGATCCGACACGATCCCGGCATCAAGTCGATTTCAGTGACTGGAAGCTCCAGTCGGCGATGCCTGCCGATTTTTTCAGGCCTGACCACATCGAAACGGCCCACCGCATTGAGTTTGCCCCACCGCCCGATCTTCGTGCCCCGCAGGGGGTAAAAGAACCCGTGGCGAAACCCTGAACAAGGAGACTGACCCATGAACAGATCTACCTTGAAATTCGCCTGCCTGTTTGTCGCGCTGCTCACCTGCAACCAGGCAGCGGCCTGGTCCCACGCTTCCGGCTTCGGGCGCACGTACGGAGGAGGGGGCTCATGGAGTCATTCGGGTGAATACGGCTCAGCTTCGGGCGGTGGCGGCAGTTGGAGTGGCGAAACCAATCGCGGCGGCTCGGCTTCCGGAGGTGATGGGAGCTGGAGCGGCACAGGCTATCGCGGCGGCACGGCGTCCGGTGGCGAGGGCTCCTGGCACGGCACGGGCGCGGAAGGTGGAACGGCTTCGGGTGGCGAAGGTGCCTGGCATGCGCAGGGTGCAAATGGCGCCACCGCCGCCGGCTATCATGCGGATGGCTATGGCACGACGGCTTACCGCCCCCCTGTTTATGGCACAACCGCCTACCGTGCCGTGCCTTACGGGACCGCTTACTACCATCCACCAACCGCCGTGATTGCCAGCAGTGGCTGCTACAACTGTGGCTATAACGAGGGCGTCAATCCGGCAGCCGCCGCTGCGGCGGGCGTGGTCGTCGGTGAAGCAGCAGCGACGGTCGCCGACCAGAACGCCAGCTACAACGCCGGCATGGTGGCTTCCGCACCACCGACAATGCCCATGGGCGCGACGTACGCCTCACTGCCCCCAGGCTGTGGCCTGATAAGTTTCTCCAATACCACGTACTACCAGTGCGGCAATTCCTGGTTGCGACCGTCCTTTGGCGCCAACGGCGTTTATTACACCGTCGTGCCGATGCCTTGAGCCTCTGGCGGCTCATAGATGGGGCCCGAACTGTCAGGCGACGTTCATGCTGCGGTGCGTATTGATCAGGTTCAGCACCACACTCGGGTCCGCCAGGGTGGAGATATCCCCCAACCCTTCGTACTCAGCCGCCGCAATCTTGCGCAGAATCCGCCGCATGATCTTGCCCGAGCGAGTCTTCGGCAGCCCCGGTGCCCACTGAATCACATCCGGCGAAGCAATCGGCCCGATCTCCTTGCGCACCCAGTTCTTCAGTTCCAGGCGCAGTTGCTCGTTCGGCTCTTCACCGTTTTTCAGGGTGACATAGACATAAATACCCTGTCCCTTGATGTCGTGCGGCACACCGACCACCGCCGCTTCGGCGACTTTCGGGTGCGCGACCATCGCGCTTTCGATCTCGGCGGTGCCCATGCGGTGGCCCGAAACGTTGAGCACGTCGTCCACGCGACCGGTGATCCAGTAGTAACCATCGGCGTCACGACGGGCGCCGTCACCGGTGAAGTACATGCCGCGGAAGGTCTTGAAGTAGGTGTCGACGAAACGGTCGTGATCGCCAAACAGCGTACGCGCCTGGCCTGGCCACGAATCGAGAATCACCAGGTTGCCCTCGGCCTCGCCTTCGATGATGTTGCCCAGGTTGTCCACCAGGGCCGGCACCACGCCGAAGAACGGACGCGCCGCCGAACCCGGCTTGAGGGCATGGGCGCCCGGCAGCGAGCTCATCATGTTGCCGCCAGTTTCGGTCTGCCACCAGGTGTCGACGATCGGGCAGCGGGACTTGCCGACGTTCTTGTAGTACCAGTCCCAGGCTTCCGGGTTGATCGGCTCGCCCACCGAGCCCAACAGGCGCAGGCTGCTGCCATCGGCACCCTCAACGGCGGCGGTGCCCGAGGCCATCATGGCGCGGATCGCGGTCGGTGCCGTGTAAAGGATGTTGACCTTGTGTTTGTCGACGATCTTCGCCACCCGGGTGATGTCCGGGTAGTTCGGCACGCCTTCGAACAGCAGGGTGGTCGCGCCGTTGGCCAGCGGGCCGTAGACGATGTAGCTGTGGCCGGTGACCCAGCCGACGTCGGCGGTGCACCAGTAGATCTCGCCCGGGCGGTAGTCGAACACGCGCTCGTGGGTCATGGCAGCGTACAGCAGATAGCCGCCGGTGGTGTGCTGCACGCCCTTCGGCTTGCCGGTCGAACCCGAGGTGTAGAGGATGAACAGCGCCTCTTCGGCGCCCATCTCTTTCGGCGCGCACACGGTGCCGGCCACTTTCATCAGGTCCTCGAACCAGATGTCGCGATGCTGGTTCCACTTGATCTGGCCACCGGTGCGCTTGCACACGATGACTTTCTGGATGCTGCTGGTTTCCGGGTTGGTCAGCGCGTCGTCGACGTTGGCCTTGAGCGGGATCTTCTTGCCGGCACGAATGCCTTCGTCGGCGGTGATCACCACTTTGGATTTGCAGTCGATGATGCGACCGGCCAGGGCTTCCGGCGAGAACCCGCCGAACACCACCGAGTGGATCGCGCCGATCCGGGTACAGGCCAGCATGGCGACCACGGCTTCGGGGATCATCGGCATATAGATCGTCACCACGTCGCCGCGGTGCACGTCCTGGCCGCGCAGGGCGTTGGCGAACTTGCAGACCTGCTCGTGCAACTCGCGGTAGGTGATGTTGCGGCTTTCGGCAGGGTCATCGCCTTCCCAGATGATCGCGACCTGGTCGCCGCGCTCGGCCAGATGACGGTCGAGGCAGTTGTAGGACACGTTCAGGGTGCCGTCGGCGAACCACTTGATGTCGACATGGTGATCGTCGAAGGAGGTCTGCTTCACCGTGGTGAACGGCTTGATCCAGTCGAGGCGCTTGGCTTGCTCGCGCCAGAAGCCGTCCGGGTTGACGACCGACTGCTGGTACATGGCCTTGTAGGTCGCCTCGTCGGTCAGGGTATTGGCCAGAACCTCGGGACGAACGGGATACAGGGAAGCCGCACTCATCTTTCTTACCTCGGTGGAATAGTTGTTTTTGTGATCTGTTACGGGTTTGCAGCTCAAGCATTCGGGCAAATGCAACATTCAAATCCGGAAGCGACTCAGTAGTTTGTCCTGCTGGCCGACGTGGTCGACCATGACCAGGCACTGGCGAACCTGTTTGTCCGCACTGCCGGACACTTCAAGACTGATGTCGCGGATATTGGTGGTGTTGCGGTTGGTTTCTTCGGTCGTGGCGCTTTGTTCTTCAGCGGCCGCGGCAATCTGCAGGTTCATGTCATTGATGCGGTAAATGGCCTCGCGTATGCGTTCGAGGGTGTCATTGGCGGCGTTGGCATCGCCAGCCGTTTTGCTGGCCGTGTCGCGGCTCTGCTGCATGCGCGCCTGGGCATGTTTTACCCCGGTCTGCAGCTGGTCGATCATCTCGCGTATTTCCTGGGTGGATTGCTGGGTGCGCGAGGCCAGGGAGCGCACCTCATCGGCAACGACCGCAAACCCGCGTCCCGACTCGCCGGCACGGGCTGCCTCGATGGCGGCATTGAGGGCGAGCAGATTGGTCTGGTCAGCGATGCTGGTGATGACCGCCACAATGGATTCAATGCTTTGACTGAGGCTGGACAAGTCATTGATCGCATGACCGGTGGCGTCCATCTCCTCGGCCAAGCGCTTGATGGCCCCGGTAGACCGGGAAACCAGCGCGACGCCGTCTGCGGTTTCTTCGTTAGCGGCAATCGCCGCTTCGGCAGCGGTTTGCGCGTTGCGCGCGACATCTTCGGCGGTCGAGGCCATCTCGGTCATGGCGGTGGCCAGTTGATCCAGTTCCTGCAATTGCACCTGTATGCGGTTGGCGGCCTGATCCGCTTCGCATGAGGTCGCGGTGGTGCTCTCGCGGACCTGTTGCGAGCTGTTTTTCACGTCGCCAATGAGCGCCTTGAGATTGTGCAGGAACTGGTTGAACTCCCCGGCGACCAGCGCAATTTCATCATTGCCGACCACGGGCAACTGGCGGGTCAGGTCGCCTTCACCGCGATTGATGTCTGCCAGCGAGTCCTTCAGTTGTTCCAGCGGCCGCAGCAGTCGCCTGACCAGCAGGCCCAACACCAACAGGCTGAGCAGCACGCCCAGGCCGGTACCGATCACGGCTCGCCAACTCAGGGTATGGGCGGCGGCCATGACGATGTCCTGGTCCAGGACCACGCCGATGTACCAATCCATACCCTTGAGATCGGAGAGCGGGATGAAGGACACCAGGAGCGACTTCCCATCGCTGCGCACCTCTTGAAGCTGACCGTCGAGGGGCAGGACGCTCCCGGCAAAAAGCTGACTGTAGGGCTTGCCGTTCAGCTCGGCGTCCGGGTGAGAAATGATGTTGCCGCTTTTACTGAGCAGGAACGCATAACCGGCCCCGCCGAAATCCAGGGTATTGATGGCATCGGCCACCGTGGTCAGGCGAATGTCACCGCCAAACACCCCGAGTAGCTGTCCCGCGTCGCTGATCCGGGCGACGGCCGAGATCAGGATTTCACCCGTGGTGGAGTCCTTGTAGGGTTCGGTCAGGACGGCTTGGCTGCCGGTCTTTCCCGTCGAATACCAGGGACGGGTGCGACCGTCATAGTCGGGTTTCGGATTCCACGCCGCCGTGTTCTTGATGGGCTTTCCATCAGCCTCGAGGGCGCCGAACACCAGCTTGAATTCGTCTTTGAGAATGGGCGAATCGATGATCCGTTGGGTCGTTTGCACACTGTACTGGCGATCGATCGCCTGGGAGGCCAGGTCCATCAAATGAAGCTTGCCGTTCAGCCAGTTCTCGATCTGACGTGCCACCGCATTGCTCGATTCGGCAATGCTCGCCTCGACCTGGTGACGCAAAATGCTACGGATCTGCTCTACCTGAACCAGCGATAGAAGACTGGTGGTCACCAACAGCACACAAGCAGCCACAAGGCTCACCTTGTAACGGATTTTCATCGAGGGCTCCAAAGGGGCGATCAAGGGGAACAGAAAAATCTCAGGTCAGTGAGGACGCCATCGCGGGCAAGCCCGCTCCCACAGGGTTTTGGGTAATTGATATTTTTGGGGCAACCTGAATCACTGTGGGAGCGGGCTTGCCCGCGATGAAGGTAGAAAGGGCGACACGGAAATCAGTGTCGCCCTCGATTTTAGAAGAAGCCCAACGGATTGATGTCGTAGCTCACCAGCAGGTTTTTGGTCTGCTGATAGTGATCAAGCATCATCTTGTGGGTTTCACGGCCGACGCCGGACTTCTTGTACCCGCCGAACGCGGCG
>NZ_JAVAJJ010000031.1:0-36088 GCF_052112305.1 Pseudomonas sp. QLc11A | reverse complement strand
CGGGTGAGGGCAGCGTGGCGAGCATGGCTTGCAGGCGATCCACCGGCGCCTGCCGGGCCAGTTCATCGTAGGCGTCCTTGAACGGCAGGCTGCTGCGATCCAGCCATTGCAGGCGCAGGCCCAGCATCGGGTCGGCGCTGATGGCCGCGTCGATGCGCGAGCGCTGCTCGGCATCGAGCTGGTTGTCGAGATAAGCCACCAGTTGTTCGTCCGAGGGTTTCGTGTTCATCAATGTTCTCCTCGGTAAGGGTGGGGCACCGTGTGCAACGGTGGATATTCGGCCAGTTTCGCCCGGGCGGCGGCCAGGCGACTCATGACCGTGCCGATGGGCACTTGCAGCACGTCGGCGACTTCGCGGTAGGACAATCCTTCGACGTAGGCGAGAAATACCGTTTCACGCTGGGCCTCGGGCAATGCATCGACGCGGCGGATGACCTGTGCCGCCAACACGTGGGTCTGGGCCACGGACTCTCCATCGAACGACAAGGCCTGGTCGGCATCCACCTGGCCCTGACCTTGCCGCACCCGCTGGGCACGGACTTCGTTGAGCCAGATCGAGTGCAGGATGCTCAGCAGCCAGCGGTCCATGCGCGTCCCCGACTCGTATTGCCCGGCCCGCTCCAGCGCGCGCACGCAGGTGGCCTGCACCAGGTCATCGGCGATATGCCGTTGCCGGGACAACAGCAGGCCGTAGCGCCATAAACGCGCCAGATGCTGGTTCAGTTCCGTTCGTATTGCCTGATCGCTGGCGATGGCGACCTCCGTCCGCTCGGGTTGTCAGGTTTTCGATGATCCGTTGATGGCTTCGGCCAGGTCCTGGTACTCCTCGCACTGGGTATTGCCGCAGATGGATTTGATCTGCTGCAGTTGCTCCTGTGCAAGGTCCAGCCGGCCCTTGACCACATAGGCCTCGCCCAGGTATTCGCGGACTTGCGCGTATTGCGGGTCGAGTTTTACCGATTGCAGGTAATAACCGATGCCTTCGTCGGTGCGTCCCAGTTTACGCGTGGCGTAGCCGCGATAGTTCAGCGCTTTTGCGGTATTTGGCTGTTTCAGCGTATCGAGCAGGGCCAGGGCCTCTTCGTAACGTCCGTCCTTGGCCAGTTGATAGGCATAATTGGTGCGGTCTTCGTCAGGCACCAGGCTGCTGGTCTGTTTGACGCACCGCTGCGACCGGGTATCGAGCACCTGTCCTTTCGGGCAGTTGGGTCTGGCGGGCGGCTCGTCATCGCCGCCGTTGGCCAGGGCGAGGGAACCGGACAACGCAACGGTCAGCAAAAACGGGGTCATCAGGACTGCACAACGAATATTCATGGGCTTTGCTCCAGAGCTTCATGGGTTCAGATCAGGACGCGTCCCGCCAGACGCAGTGCAAGGTTGATGTGATGAGAACACCGCAGCATGAACATTTATTCGTTACGTTCTGGCGGCCGATTGCGAACGGGCATCGTTTTGTGTCGTACACAGTTTTGTGTGCACTGAAGATCCCTGTGGGAGCGAGCCTGCTCGCGAAGGCGGAGTCTCAGGCAGCATTAATGTTGATTGACCCACCGCTTTCGCGAGCAGGCTCGCTCCCACATGGGGTTTTCGTTCAACCCAGCAGGCGAATCGGAGCCCCTGCCGCCCAGGCCTTGATGTCCTCGATCATTTGCGAGAAAAACAGCCGGTAGTTCTGTTGGCTGACGTACCCGACATGGGGCGTCGCCAATACATTGTCCAGGGTTCGGAACGGATGGTGCGCGGGCAACGGCTCTTGCTCGAACACGTCCAGTGCGGCACCGGCCAGTCGTTGCTTCTGCAGTGCCTTGATCAACGCTGCCTCATCGACGATCGGTCCGCGGGCGGTGTTTACCAGCAATGCCGTGGGCTTCATCCAGCCCAGGGCTTGTGCGTCCACCAGGCCGCGACTGCGGTCGCTGAGCACCAGGTGCACCGACAGCACGTCGGCCTGTTCGAACAGCTCCTGCTTGCTGACACGGGTCACACCGGCTTGTGCCGCACGTTCGGCGGTGAGGTTTTCGCTCCAGGCGATGACGCGCATGCCGAACACCTGGCCGAATTGCGCGACACGCTGGCCGATGCTGCCAAGGCCGAGGATCGCCAGCGTCTTGCCGTGCAGGTCGCCTCCCAGGCCTTGTTGCCACTGGCCGGCACGCAAGGCATTGGCTTCGGCCACCAGGTTGCGGGTGGCAGCCATGATCAGCGCCCAGGTCAGCTCCGGCGCGGCGTGTTTGTAGCTGTCGGTGCCGCTGACCTGGATGCCCAGCGCGGCGGCAGCTTTCAGGTCCAGGGCGGCGTTGCGCATGCCGCCGGTCACCAGCAGTTTGAGCCTGGGCAGGCGGCGCAGCAGGTCTTCATCGAAGCGGGTGCGCTCGCGCATGACGCAGATCACCTCGAACCCGGCCAGACGCTCGGCCAGCGTCTGGTTGTCGGCGGGATAGTCATGGAGGAAACTCACCTGGCCGACGCTGTCCAGCGCCGACCAGTCCACCACATCCCGCGCCACATCCTGCCAATCATCAAGCACTGCAATCTGCACAGGCATCAGCCTTTCCTCTTCAACGCACGGGGTTGGTCTTGTTCAGCCAGGCGAGCAGGGCCTGGTGGAATTGTGCCGGCTCTTCCATCTGTGGCGCGTGGCCCATGCCAGGGAATTCGACCAGCGTGGACCCGGGAATGAGCTTGGCCACTTGTTTGCCTAGGACGTCGTAGTGCCCGATCTTCGCCTTGACCTCGGGCGGGGCGATGTCACTGCCGATGGCGGTGGTATCGGACGTCCCGATCAACAGCAGGGTCGGCATCTTCAGGTTCTGGAATTCGTAGTACACCGGTTGAGTGAAGATCATGTCGTAGATCAGCGCCGAGTTCCACGCGACTTGCGTATGCCCCGGGCCTTTGTTGAGGCCGGCGAGCATGTCGACCCAGCGATCGAATTCCGGCTTCCAGCGCCCGCCGTAATAGGTGGTGCGTTCGTAGTTGCGGATACCGTCGGCGCTGAGCTTGAGTTCGCGTTCATACCATTGGTCTACCGTGCGATAGGGCACGCCGAGGGCTTTCCAGTCTTCCAGGCCGATGGGGTTGACCAGTGCCAGTTGCTCGACCTGTTCGGGGTATTGCAAGGCATAGCGAGTGGCGAGCATGCCGCCGGTGGAGTGCCCCAGCAGGGTGGCTTTTTGAATGCCCAATGCCTTGAGCAATTGCTGGGTGTTCGTCGCCAGTTGCTGGAATGTGTACTGATAGTGTGCCGGCTTGCTGGAGCTGCAGAAGCCGATCTGGTCCGGGGCGATGACCCGATAGCCGGCGTCGCTGAGGGCTTTGATCGAGCTCTCCCAGGTGGCGCCGCAGAAATTCTTGCCGTGCATCAGCACCACGCTGCGACCATTGGCCTTGCCGTGGGCGGAGACGTCCATATAGCCCATTTGCAGGGACTGGCCCTGGGATTCAAAGGCGAAGTGCTTGAGCGTGTAGGGATAGTCGAAACCCTGGAGTTCGGGGCCGTATTCCGGTGCTTGGGCGTGGGCGATGGCGGGCAGGGCGGCGGTCAACAACAGGCCGGGCAGCCAGCGAGGGAAAGGGCGCGACATGGGAAACTCCATAGAAAATCCGCCGATGCTGGATCGGCTCGATTAGGGCGGCATTAAACACAGGCAATCGCCGCCCTCGATGGTTCAACCCATCCAGCCCAGCGTCGCTACGGCCAACGCGCCGTAGCGGGCGCCTTTGGCCAGGGTGACGATCAGCAGGAAGCGTCCCAATGGCTCGCGCATGACCCCGGCGACCAGTGTCAGCGGATCGCCGATCACCGGTAGCCAACTGAGCAGCAATGACCAATGGCCGTAGCGCTGGTAATGCAGCCGGGCTTTTTCCAGGTGCCGGGGGCTTACCGGAAACCAGCGCCGGTCGCGGAACCGTTCGATCCCGCGCCCCAGCCACCAGTTGAGCAGCGACCCCAGAACGTTGCCGAACGTCGCCACCGCCAGCAGTCCCCAGAGCCAGGAGCGGTCGCTGAGCAACAGGCCGACCAGCACGGCTTCGGATTGTAACGGCAGCAGCGTGGCGGCACCGAATGCCGCGAAAAACAGCCCGAAGTACGCGCCGGACATCAATGGGCGGGGTAGTCCGCGACCACCAGGTCAGTGCCATCCTTTTTCAGGCCGATGACTTGATAGGCATCGCTCATGCCGTCCATTTCCATGCCGGGCGAACCCATGGGCATGCCAGGGGCCGCGACGCCCAACAGATCGTCGCGCTTGCTCAAGGCCAGGACCTGGTCGGCCGGGACGTGACCTTCGACGAATTTGCCATTGATCAACGCGGTGTGGCACGACGCCAGGCGTGGCGGCACGCCGTGCCGTTGCTTGAACTCGCTCATGTTGGCTTCGACGTGGTCTTCGACCTTGAAACCATTGGCCTCAAGATGGCTGATCCATTTTTTGCAGCAACCACAATTGGCGTCGCGATGAACCTCGATCGGAATGAGGTCGGCGGCCTGGACCAGGGAGGACATGAACAGGGCGCTCAGTGCGATCAGACGCAGAGGGTTTCGCATGGGATTCGTCTCGGCTAACGGGCAAAAAAACGCATTCTGACCCTTTTTTCCGGTCAGGCATTCAAGGAGTGTTTCGAAGTACTACAAAGATCGGCTGTTCGATGATGGTAGATCAGTGCTGTCAGGCAGATGAGGGGGACATTACAAAATCGTCAGGTTGGAATGGCGCAGGCGCGTGTTTACGTGATCCTCGGGTCAAAAAAGGTTCTTCACGCATACCTGTAGGAGCGAGCTTGCTCGCGATGGAGGTCAACGATGATGCGGGGAGCCTGACACCCCGCGGTGCTCTCAGGTTTTTCGCGAGCAGGCTCGCTCCTACAGATATTTCGTTATCTCATCGGTCGAGCAGTTTCATGACTTCCTCCGGATAACGCAGGCCAGCGGTGGCATTCGCGGCAAAGACCGACTCCAGCGCCTGCAGTTCATCGGCGTTCAGCCTCACCTGCAGAGCGGCCACGTTTTCTTCCAGGTATTTGCGTTGCTTGGTGCCCGGAATCGGAATCAGGTAGTCACCCTGGGCCAGCACCCATGCCAGCGCCAGTTGTCCCGCGGTCACGCCTTTCTCTGCCGCGAGCGCCTGAACCTGCTGCACCAGCAACAGGTTCCTGGCGAAATTTTCGCCCTGGAAGCGCGGGCTGAAACGGCGATAATCGTCTGCCGCGAAATCATCCGGGCTTTTCAATGCGCCGGTCAGAAACCCTCGGCCCAGCGGGCTGTAAGGCACAAAGGCGATGCCCAGACGCCGGCAGGCCGCCAGGCAACCGTTTTCTTCCTGATCACGGCTCCACAACGAGTATTCACTCTGCAGCGCACTGATCGGATGAACCTTGTGCGCCCGCTCCAGGGTCGCCACCGAGGCCTCGCTCAACCCCAGGTAGCGGACTTTGCCGGCACTGACCAGTTCGGCCATGGCACCGACAGTTTCTTCGATGGCCACCTGGGGGTCGATACGGTGCTGGTAATACAGGTCGAGGGTGTCCACGCCCAGGCGTTTCAAGCTGCCGTCGATGGACTGGCGAATGTATTCCGGCCGACCGTTGACGCCCCGGGCTCCGGGGTTCGCCGGGTCGCGGACGATACCGAACTTGCTGGCCAGGAACACCTGGTTGCGCTTGCCGGCAATGGCCTTGCCGATCAGCTCTTCATTGGTGTACGGGCCGTACATATCGGCGGTATCGAGCAGGTTGACACCCAGTTCCAGCGCGCGATGCAGGGTAGCCGTGGCTTCGCGGGTATCGGTGCCGGTGGTGTAGAAGTCGGTCATGCCCATGCAGCCAAGGCCGATGGCCGACACCTGCGGACCGTTCTTTCCCAATTGACGTGTGTGCATGAAATCAGCTCCCTGTGAAGTGAGCGGCCATTGTTCGCCTCGACAGAAACAAGATAAACCGGCTAAAACGGTTATCACTATTCGTAAAATCCAAACAATCTGTCGGTGGAACCAGCAATGGACCGTTTCAATGCCATGCGTGTCTTTACCCGAATCGTCGAACTGGGTGGCTTTGCCAAGGCCGCCGACAGCCTGCAACTGCCCCGGGCCTCGGTGACCGTCATGATCAAGCAACTGGAGACGCATCTGGGGGTGCAACTGCTGCAACGCACCACACGACAGATCAGCCTGACGCTCGACGGTGCGGCCTATTACCCGCGTTGCGTACGCTTGCTGGCGGATCTCGAAGAGACCGAAGCGGTGTTCAGTGCCGCACGCCACAATCCCAAGGGGCTGTTGCGCGTGGACATGCCGGCGGGCGTGGGGCGCCTGGTGGTGATTCCGGCGCTGCCGCAGTTCACGGCCCGCTATCCGTTGATCGAACTGGAAATCGGCTTGAATGACCGGCCGGTCGACCTGATTCGCGAAGGGGTGGATTGTGTGTTGCGCGGCGGCTCGACGCTGGACGATTCGCTGGTGGCGCGGCCGCTGGTGATGATGGACCAGGTGACCTGTGCCAGCCCTGACTACCTGCAGCGGCACGGAACGCCACATGCCCTGGATGACCTGCGCGGGCATCAGGTGGTCGAGTACTTCTCCAGCAGCAACGCAAAGCGCTATGGGTTGGAGTTTGTGGTGGATGGCCAGGTGCAGTTGGTCGACCTGCCCAAGCAGGTGGCGGTCAACAGTGCCGATGGTTATCTGGCGGCGTGCGAGGCCGGTTATGGATTGGTGCAGACGCCGTACTATCACGTGGCCCGGCAACTGCAGGAAGGGCGTTTGTGTGAAGTGCTGCGGGACGTGCCGCCGCCGGGCATGCCAATGACGGCGCTTTATCCGCCGCACCGCCAGTTATCCCGGCGGGTGCGTGTGTTTGTCGACTGGCTGGTGGAACTCTGTGCCCAGCCTGGCAATGACTTCGTGATTCGACGCAACCTTTGAAAGTCCTCATGGTTATTGCCGCAATGAAGCTAAAACTCTTCATCGGCTGTAACATGTGACCCCGCTTGTGGCCGCTTATCCCGGGAACAGGGTAAGTGCCTGGCAAGCGTCTTGATACAAACCGGATACATTTTCAGATTCAGGAACCCGCAATGACTCAGTCGCAACGTTTGAAATACTCGATTCTGATCTCCCTGGTGGTGCTGGGGATCATGTTTGGCCTTTCCTGGTTGCAGAACACCGGCGTCATCAGCGAAAAAATGTTCCAGTACATCGCCATTGGTGTGGCGGTGATTGTGGTAGTCATCAATGGCGTGATGCGCCGCAAGGTCAAGACCTGATCATTCGCTCACTGGTTGCGCAGGATGGCGGCAGCCTGTGGATGCAGGCTGTAGCTTTTGTCGGGGTTCAGGACAATCACGCCTTCACTGCACAAGCGCTTTAGCACTTCGCGCACGCTGAGAAAGGACAGGGGAATGTCCAGGTCCAGCAATTGGCTGTGCACCCCGCGCACGCCAAGACTGCGGTCGCTTTCGGCGGCCGTCAGCAGGGCATCGATGACTTTAAGGCGGATCAGGCTGGTGCGCAGGCCATAGCTTTTGAGCAGGATCCGGATCCGCTCGTTGCCGTGGCGATCGGTACGCGGCTCGAACACGCCGACTCCCATGGAAGTACCCTTTGGCGCGTTGCTACCGTCCGTTGGCAGTTGCGAGTTGTACATTGCAAAACTCCTTTTCAGAGCCTGATCAGGAAAAATGGGGCGCTCTTACAAGTTTAGACGTATGAGCTGCCCAAATCATGAAGGCTCGAATGTAGAAATTTTGTCGACGTCGTGTGATCAGCCTGTCAGTTCGCACGCCAATGCGCGGCAAAACCCTAAATTATTGATGTGAGCTTCGTCCCTACAGGGAGGCACTGCGCGCGTGGGTGCGCGCAACAGCGGCCATCGTTTTTTCGATCAGGAGCGAGCGTGATTATTTCCAGCCAGTTGACCAGGTTGAGCCTGGCGGGTGTGACTCTGGGGTTGAGCCTGGGGCTGAGCCTTGCCGCGAGCGCGAGCGATACGCCTGCGCAAACGAGCGCGGACATCCGCCGAACCAGTTTCGGCGTGCCGCACATCCGCGCCGACAACGAGCGCGGGCTGGGCTACGGCATCGGCTATGCCTACGCCCAGGACAACCTGTGCCTGCTGGCGAACGAGATCACTACGGTGAACGGCGAGCGTTCGCGCTATTTCGGACCGGATCAGTTCACCGTCGAGGCGCGTGAGAACCTGGTCAGCGATCTGTTCTTCACCTGGCTCAACACCCCGCAAGCCGTCGCCGGTTTCTGGCAGGCCCAGACTCCGCCGGTGCGTGAGTTGGTTGAAGGTTATGTAGCGGGGTACAACCGTTTCCTGAGCGAACGTCGTGCCCAGGGTCTGCCGCAACAGTGCCAGGGCGATTGGGTGCGGGACATCACAGCGATGGATCTGGTCAAACTGACCCGGCGCCTGTTGGTCGAAGGTGGCGTTGGCCAGTTCGCCGAAGCCCTGGCCGGTGCCACACCACCCCAAGCCGTGGCCCGGGCGTCGAGTGCCCAGGCAGCGTTCCAGGTGGCCGCCACACGCATGCAAAGGTTTGCCCTGGACCGCGGCAGCAACGCGGTTGCGATCGGCAGCGAACGTTCCTTTAACGGACGCGGCATGTTGCTGGCCAATCCGCACTTCCCGTGGGTGGGTGGCATGCGTTTTTATCAGATGCACCTGACCATTCCCGGCAAACTGGACGTGATGGGCGCGGCGTTGCCCGGCCTGCCGCTGATCAACATCGGTTTCAATCAACATCTGGCCTGGACCCACACCGTGGATTCGTCCAGGCATTTCACACTGTACCGCCTGCAACTCGATCCCAAGGATTCGACCCGTTATCTGCTCGACGGCCAGTCCTTGCCGATGGACCAGCAGACTGTGACCGTCAACGTCAGGCAGGCGGACGGGCAGGTCAAGGCGATTTCCCGTGTGGTCTACAGCTCGAAGTTCGGTCCGGTGGTGCAATGGCCGGGAAAACTGGATTGGGATCATCAGTACGCCTTCAGCCTGCGCGACGCCAACCTGGATAACGATCGCGTCCTGCAGCAGTGGTACGCGATGAACCGCGCCGAAAACCTCAAGGATTTCCAGGACTCGGTGCACAAGATCCAGGGCATTCCGTGGGTCAACACGCTGGCGGCGGACGATCAGGGGCAGACGCTGTACATGAACCTCTCGGTGGTGCCCAACGTCAGCGTCGACAAGCTGGCACAATGCAGCGATCCGCGGATCGGCCTGCAGATGATCATTCTTGACGGCTCCAACAGTGCCTGTGCCTGGGACATCGACCCGCAGGCGCCACAACAGGGCATCTATGCAGCGGATAAGTTGCCGCAGCTGCTGCGCAAGGATTTTGTCCAGCATTCCAACGATTCGGCATGGATGGCAAATCCGGCGCAACCGCTGACCGGCTATTCGCCGCTGATCAGCCAGGATGGCCAGCCTTTGGGCCTGCGTTCACGCTTTGCCCTGGACCGTTTGAGTACGCTGGCCGGGGCCGGCAAGGTCGCGGTGGGGGACTTGCAGCACATGGTCATGGATGATCAGGTCTATCAGGCGGCTCAAGTGATGCCGGACCTGCTGCAATTCTGCGCGGCGGATCTCGCTGCCGATGCCAAAACCCTCGCGCCACTGTGTGCCAGCCTCAAGGCCTGGGACCGCAAGGCCAACCTGGGCAGCGGTCTGGGCTTGGTGCACTTCCAGAATGTCATGGAGGCATTGGAGTCGGTGCCGGACGTATGGCGCGTGGCGTTCGATCCGCAGGACCCGCAACACACCCCGAGTGGACTCGCCGTCGATCACCCGCCAGTGGCCAAGGCGCTGCGCACAGCGATGCTTGCTTCGGCTGAGCAGGTCAAGGCGTCAGGTCTCAAGCCGGACACTCGCTGGGGTGACATCCAGGTGGTCAGCAGCGGCGGGCAACAGACGCCGATCCATGGCGGGCCGGGTACGCTGGGGGTCTACAACGCTATCCAGAGCGTGCCGCGCAGCGATGGCAAGCGCGAGGTGGTCAGTGGTACGAGTTACCTGCAAGTGGTGACCTTTGACGAAAAAGGACCGCAAGCCAAGGGGCTGCTGGCGTTTTCGTTGTCGAGTGACCCCGCTTCGAAATTTTCACGGGATCAGACGCAGGCCTTTTCGCAGAAGCAATGGAGCGTGCTGCCCTTCACCGAGCAACAGATCACGTCCGATCCGCAGTATCAGGTACAGACGATCCGCCAGCAGGATGCCAAGGTCGTCGCGCATTGAGGTAGTGGAGTTTTACGGGAGCACTGTAGGCCGCACCCCGCACGGGTGGCGGCCTTTTCAGCTTTTCGGGGGCTTTTGCGGGATCGCGTTGACCACCAGATTGCCGTTGTCATTGCGGGTCAGGTAGACCGGCAGGACCCGCGGCAGGGACTTCACCAGGCCGTTGATATCCTTGATGTTGTAGATGCCGCCGATATGGATCGAGCCGGTGCTGTTGTCGGCGACCATCAACGGTTTGTCCAGGTAACGATTGATCAATGGCAGCGCATCGCTCAGTGCCAGATCGTCGAGCACCAGCTTGCCCTGGCGCCAGGCCAGCGAACTGTCATTTTCATAGGTCTGGCTGATGCGGGGAGTGAAGTCGCCGCGACGATAACTGGCCTGCATCGCCGGGTCGAGGCGCAAACCGTCGCCGGGCAGGTCGGTGTTGCTGCTGACCAGTACCGAACCCTCGATCAGATTGACCTTGACCTGGTCTTCATACATCCAGACGTTGAATTGAGTGCCGGTCACGCGAATCCGTCCTTCGGCGGCCTTGACCACAAAAGGGTGGCGGGTGTCATGGCTGACCCTGAAGAACGCTTCGCCTTTTTTCAGCGTGACTTGCCGCTGATCCTTGTAGTTGCCGTACGTGAGCTCGCTGCCCAGGTTCAGCTCCACCTGGCTGCCATCTTTCAAGGTGACCGTACGAACATTGTCGGTGGCTTCGAAGTGCTGGTACGCGTTCGGTACCCAGCCCAGGTGCCAGCCGCCATATCCGGCCAAAGGCAGCGCCAGGGCACAGACTGCCGCGGCAATGGCCAAGCGGCGCCACGGAGCTTCGGGCTGGGGGCGAACCAGCGGCAGGACGGGTGCGGGGCGGGGCAGGTCGCCGGCCACATCCCATATTTCCAGCATCGCTTCGTACTCGAAGGCATGGAGCGGATGTGCATCACGCCATTGTTCGAACGCGTGGCGCTCCTGCTCTGTGCAGTCATTGGCGTGCAGACGCATGCACCAATGCGCAGCGGCATCGGTGATGGCGTCGTAGTCGGCTTCCGAGAGCGTGTGTTCGGTCATTGGCTCATCCTGATTTCGTGCATTCTAACCTTGGGGGCAGTCTGCGAGAACATCAGTCATGGCATTTAACTATCAATGTGTAACTTTTTTTCAACGCTCCGCCCCTGGATAGCCTGTTGTCGGCTTGCAGTATCCATAGGGCGCGTGAAAAAAGATCAAAAAAATCATCACAGTGCCATTGCGGCCGATGTGCTGCGCAGATCCGGGATCTGCGCTTTGTGATGTCAGAATCAGGTTCAAGAGGCCGGTGTGACCGGCACCGGGTCCAGTTGCCGGCCCATTTCGCAGATCAGGAACGCGAGCGAATCGGCATTGTGCAAAATGACGTCAGCCCTGAAGTTCGCATTTTGCCCGTCCAGGAATGCATCCCTTGCCCTCTCCATGGTCCTGCTGCCCGTTAACCTCAGAATGGCCTTGCCGACGTGATAAGACTCCGGGATCGAATCCAGGCTGATCCACGATTGCAGGCTGCTGTTCCAACGCGCAAACAGTTCCTCCTTCGGCGTATTCAGCGACAAGGCTTCGCGCTGGAATTTCAGTTGGGACTGTTTCATGGCTTCACCGTAGGCCGTGATCGGCGCTACCAGGTCGCTGAAAGGGCGCCGGGCTTCAAGGTATGCAATGTCCACGGCCGCGGAAAACAGGTGAGCGAATTCGTGTATCAGCGTGGCGGCCTGGCTGTGGCCGTCGACGTTGAAGGGCTCGGTCAGACAGGATTTGTACCAGTCGAGTTGTTGATCGAAGAACCTTTCGGTGAAATGCACGTGGCGCTGTCGGTCCTTGTCCAGGACAAACGCGATGAGGTTGTCCTGCGGGGCCCGGTTTGAACCCACGACAAAACGATGGGAGTTCATCCAGTCTTCATCAGGGTCGACCAGCGCGTTGCAGATGGGGAGGATGGCGTCCTTGATCTTGTCGAGCAGCGCTGCGTTGACCTCGCCGACACCAAAGAAATCTTTGAGGAAGGTGTCCAGCCGGGTACCGGGGACGAATCTGCGCAGTTGCGTCATGTTGTGCAGGCTGTTGAACGCGTAATAGCGCGCCATGTCGATGGCCTGCACGATCATTCGGGCTTTTTCGGGATGCCTGGCGCGAATGTCTTCCATCCCCCGGGCCTCGATGTTCAGCACCTCCCCGGCGATACGGGCATGAGCAAACTGGTTGTGCATTGTCGACATGGCCTTGCCGAAGTGCACCGTATGGATGTCCGGGTCGATCACCAGTTGCTTGTCTGGCGCCGTCAGCAATACGGGGCCTTGTTCCTTGTCCTTGATCATTCGCCAGGCCGGCCCGGTCTTGTCTACGCCGTAGACCTTACCGGCGATGGGGGCGTAGGTTTTTTTGCTCGCCGCATCGAGGTAGGTGCCGTCAGCGCTGTTTTTCGTCAGGTTCTTGAGTTCGACCGTGGTTTCGAACGGTTGCAGCCGTGTGCGCAGCGGTGCCGTCGAATCGATCTCGGACCACTTTGGCGCGATGATCGGTGTGGCGACCGGTGCGCCAGGGTTTTCCTGGGTTGCCTGGGCCGTGTCGGTCCATCCTTCGAGCGACAGCCTGCCCAATGAGATGAGTTGCGCCGCACCGGCGATGAACTCCTCCAGCGCAACTTTCCAGTGATGATCCTGCAGGGCTTCTGCGGAGTTGAGGGCATCCTTGTAGGCGTTCCAGAGAAACTGCGCATAAGCGAGTTTGCCCGGCAACAGGCCAAGTATGCGGTGGATGTTGGCGCCGAACAGATGTTTGACGGCCTCCCAGTCCGCCTGGCTTGCCGTGTGTAACTGGCTGCCAAGCATTTGCGACAGCAGTCGGGTGTTGTCGTGGAACAGCTGGGTGAGCAAGTTGCCGTCGATGGGGTTGGACCCGAGGGTGATCTCACTCGATTGCCCAACGGTCGAGCTGAACAGGTTGCGGAAGGCGGACTGCTCGCTGTCCGGCAGGCGCCGTAGCAACATGTCCTGCAAGGGGCCCGGCGTGTTCAGCGCCGAGACAAGACTGGCCTCCGTGTCGAATTCGATAAAAGGCGAGCCGCCAGGGTGGTAAGGGGCATAGAGGACCTGCGGCCCGGCCTTTGCGTTGCCGGGGCTCACCAGGTACAGGCCCAACGCTTTGACCGCGGCGGCGCCGGTGGTCTTGATCAGCTCCAGAGGTCGGGCAATCGCGTGTGCTCCCTGTACGGTTGCCCGGGCCGTGGCGTCCGGCATGTCGAGCACCTGTCGAAGCAAATCGAACGCGCAGCCGGATAGCCTTTGCAACAGCTTCAGCTCGTGGGCGTGTTGCAGCAGTTGCCAGGGCAGTTTCTTGACGAAGCGCTGCATCCGGCTTTGAGCATCGGCCGTTGCACTGGACAATGTCTGCGTTACCTGTGCTGCGTAGCTTTGCACAATGTTCAATGACTGCAGCAGTTGACGGACCGCGGCCTGGTCCAGCCCCTCGGGCAGCGCCTGGGAGGTTGTCGGGGAGACCTGGAATCCGGAGCCTTGCGCGACATTGACATGATTCAGGGCGAACTCGGTAAGGCTGCGGGCGGGACCGGTCAGGTTGAGGTCGGGGATGATTTGAATATCGTCGGGGTCCAGCGTAATGGCCGGGAAGCGATTGCCGAGCAACGTCGTCAGCCGTTCATGCACATACGACCTGAGGGGAGTGATCCCGTGCAGGTAGTCTTTGTCCTCCTCGACGCTGTTGCGGTATTGCTCCAGCAGTTCAACGTGCATCCGCTGATCTTCAAGCGGGGCCATGCCAAGCCATGTGGGTAGTGACTGTTGCAGGGTGATCGCCCGGGCGATCGAGGTGGCTCTGCGCAAATGGGTGTTGATCCCGGCGGTGGTCAGCGCTTTCAGCGCCTTTTTCTGCTTCGTGTCGCTCAGTTCCAGGCTGCGCGCGTGTTCGCAGCGAGCCAGAAAGTGATCGATGGATGAGCGTGCGACCTGCTCCAGTACTGATCCTTCAATCAGCCGCAGCGCACCCAGTGAGTAGCTTTGGTGGAATTGGCGTTGGCTCGGGGTGAGGTTTTCCAGTAGCGCCATGCGTTGTTGCGGGTCGAGCAGGCGCCGGTTCAGTTCTTGCCTGGCACGGCTGATGTTGTCAAACACCTCCAGCCCCTCGGCGGGCGTCCACAGGATCGTTCGGCCGGAATGCGAGGGGTCGAGTCCGCCGCGCTCGGTCAGGAGCAGGCAATGGGCGAGCGGCAGGATATCCCGCACACCGGAGCACTCAAGGGTCAGTGAATAGGCATCGGGCCGGAAGCCCTTCAAGGAGCGACGGTTATGCCTTTCGGCCTGATCCGGGTTGAACACCGTATCGACTATGGCCCGGTCCGCATCCGTCAATGTCGCGCTGAGGGTGCGCAGGCTTGCCTCGCCGCGGATGCCGACAGAAAGTGCATGGGCCAGGCGCGGCTGCAAGTTTTCCAGGTAGACCCGCTGCAACGCCAGTGAAGCGATCGGTTGTGCGGCGAAGTCGGCGTTGATCAGCGTTTCGATGTCACTGAAGCTCTTGACGAACGCTGCCGCCGTATCGGCCAGCACCATGGATGGATGCTGGTCGCCGGACAACACCGGCCGAGTGCTCCAGCGTCCGTCAGTCTCCAGCTTCAGCAGCCGCTCGTTGATCATCGAACGGATATCCAGCGCCTTGTCGAACAGGGCCTGGATGTCCACGGCGCCGTCACTGTGGCGGAACACCTGCAGGCTGTATTCCGTGTTCTGCAGTTGCTTGGTGACGATGGCGTCGAAGAGCTTGCTGAAGATCGCGCCGGAGATCGTTTCCCCGGTCACATTCGGCCGGTCAAAACCAATGAATCGCTGGCGTTCGTCCAGGCTCAGCAGGCCATAGAGTTCGTCCTCGTGACCGGCCGCGCCGAACTTGCTCTGCACGGTATCGCGCAAGTCCTGATAGTCCTTGAGCACCTGCAAACCTTCGGTGGGCGTGTAGAGAAACGCATGACTGGCGCTGACCATCAGTGAACCGGCCAGCTCGACGTAATTGGCCGGGTACTCCCACAGGCGCACGGTTTCGACCGTCATTGATGTGTTCGTCCGGCTGGCTGTCGAGATCAACGCGTGCAGGTCCTGGCTTTGCTTCGGGGTGATGATCCCGGCTTCGCGCTTGAGCAGCAGCTGCACGCGCGCCTGATCGGCGATGGCCCGGCCGAAGAGTGCGCGACGCGAGGCGCCATTGGCGCTCGCCGCGTCCCAGTATTGTTCGAGCTGCCCGATCAGCAGGCTGACCAGTTTGCGCGAGACAGTCGTGACCGCCGTCTCCCAGTGCCCCTGGTCTGCGTTTAGCAGGGACTTTTTCGGGTGGGAAAATTCATGGGTCTGCCCGGAGGGCCAACGCTGATGGCGATAGTGCAGGAGCAGGGCGTCACTCAGCGACAGGGAATTGACCCAAGGTCGCGACGGACGGCTTGCATCCTCGTTCCCGTCAGTCGCTGCCAGATAGAAGTTCACCCGGGTCTGGCTCTGATCCACGTCGGGAAAAGACGCGGTCAGTTGTGCAGCCAGCAATGCATCGAGCAGCGACGTCAGGGACGGTAGCGCCTTGAGTTCATCGAGCAGGGCCTGGTCGTTGAGTTGCTGATGGCGGGAGAGGGTGTTGCGCTGGTCCTCGAACACGTCTCCTTCAATGGTTTGAAACTCCAGCCCGATATCGTCGGCAGCCACCACGGCCTTGCGTTGTGCCAGGGCCATGAAGGCCAGCAGTTCATCGTCTTCGTTGGCTGTTTTGAGGCGTGCCGTCAGATGTTCGGTCAGGGCCGAACGACTGGTGAATTTCTGTATACCGGCGTAGGGGGTGTAGAGAATCACGCCGTTGTCATCCGGCGTCGCGGTCAGCAAAAAACTGCCGGCCAGTGCCACGGGTTCCTGGCCAGGGATCTTCAAAAGGATTTTTTTCGCCAGCATGGGCGGCGTCTGCTCATCGCGCAGGGCCTGGCTGGCCAGTTCGATATGGCTGAACCATTGGAAATCCTTTTGCGTCAGCCCGTGGGTTTGGCCCAGCTCTCGCCAGAGGCCGGGCAACGACAGTGCTTCGGGGAAAAACAGCGGAGTTACGGGTGTAGACATCGTCGAGTCTCGCTCAAGGTGCCACTCAAGGGCGCCTGTGGGTTGAGCATCGAGACTAAAAGCGGGTGCGCGGATGCAGGTGGTAAATAGATAACGCACGGGGCGTGGGCATTGGTGAAACGGATTTACCTCGTCGCCCCTGAGCGAAAGGTTGACAGGTCACTCGCCGCGCGTTGTTAATCGGCGGGTCTTTGTACGCTGTTGTTCCCTCCAATAATCATTCTGGAGCTTCAGATGTCTGCGCCACACGATCACGCCTCTACTGCCGTCTCGTCACACCTGTCACTCGAAGCGCTGAGCGCTTTGCTGGAAAAGATTTTTCTGCGTCATGGCACCTCGGCCGAGGTTGCCCGTGTACTGGCGCAAAACTGCGCCGGCGCCGAGCGCGATGGCGCCCACAGTCACGGGGTGTTCCGGATCCCGGGTTATGTTTCGACGCTGCAAAGCGGCTGGGTCAATGGCCAGGCCGTTCCGGTGGTCGAAGATGTGGCGTCGGGGTTTGTGCGGGTCGACGCCAATAACGGCTTTGCGCAACCGGCCCTGGCGGCGGCACGCGAATTACTGGTGCAGAAAGCCCGAAGTGCCGGCATTGCAGTGCTGGCGATCCGTAATTCGCACCATTTCGCGGCCTTGTGGCCAGATGTCGAACCCTTCGCGTATGAAGGGCTGGTAGCGTTGAGCGTGGTCAACAGCATGACCTGCGTGGTGCCCCACGGTGCCGACCGACCACTGTTCGGTACCAATCCGATTGCCTTCGCCGCGCCACGGGCTGGTGGCGAACCGATTGTCTTTGACCTCGCCACCAGTGCCATTGCCCATGGCGACGTGCAAATTGCCGCACGCCAGGGTGAACGCTTGCCGCAAGGGATGGGTGTGGACAGCCTCGGCCAGCCGACTACCGACCCTAAAGCAATTCTTGAGGGCGGCGCGTTGCTGCCTTTTGGCGGACACAAGGGCTCGGCGTTGTCGATGATGGTCGAGTTGCTCGCGGCGGCACTGACCGGCGGCAATTTTTCCTTCGAGTTCGACTGGAACAACCACCCAGGCGCCAAGACGCCCTGGACGGGCCAATTGCTGATCGTGATTGATCCGGACAAGGCAGCGGGGCAAAGTTTTGCCGAACGCAGCCAGGAACTGGTGCGGCAAATGCACGGTGTCGGCCTGAAGCGTTTGCCGGGTGACCGGCGTCATCATCAGCGCGCCAAGTCGCTGGCCAATGGCATTGAACTGGATGCCCGGACGCTGGCGAACCTGCGGGAGCTGGCGGGGGACTGATTCGGGGTATTGGCAAATAATGTCTAATTAACGCAACCCCTGTAGGAGCGAGCCTGCTCGCGATGGTCGTTAACGATTACGCGGGAAATCTGATTCCCCGCGGTGCCCTCAAGTCCATCGCGAGCAGGCTCGCTCCTACAGGGTTTGCGTTTTTTGATCGGAACGCTCAGCGACGCCCCAGCAACAACCCCACCACCAGGCCGAACCCGGCGGAAATCGCCACGGTTTGCCATGGATGCCCGCCGATATAGGTTTCAGTGGCCTCGACCGCGGGCAGGGTGCGGTTGCGCACGCTGGTCACCGAATCCCTGGCCTGCTGGAGTTTCAGGGCGATTTGTCCGCGAAGGGTGTCCGCTTCTTCCCCAACCAGTGAGGCGCTGCTTTTCAGCAGTTTTTCCGACTCTTCGATCAACGATTGAAGTTCGCTGAACGCTTGATCCTTGATTTGATCTTCGGCAGCTTGCGCGGCGGTTTTGCGGGCCATTGAAGTACTCCTTGCGGGTAAGTGGACAGTGAACAATGGAGTCTGCGGTCGTCGGAAAAGTTGCAGCTATTTTGCCCGGGAAGGTCATCTTGCTGAAAAACCGGCGCAGGACATTTCGCCCTACAGTGTAAGATGTCGCCAATTTTACGCAGCAGGAAATTCCCATGAGCTTCAATCTGGCCGACAAATCCCTCGCCGAGCGCGCTGCGCTTGAAGACGAGAAATCCCGTCTGTTCGAACTCTGGCAAAACAACCTGGGCAAAGCCAAGGGCGAGGCCGCACGGTTGTTTGGTGAACGGGCCAAGCGCAAAGGCAAGTGGGCCGAATGGGTTCGCGCCGAACTGGACGGTATGTCGCCCCCGGAATACGCCAACATGGTGCGCAGTGAAGTCAATCGCCTGATGGCGGCCAACAAATAACATCGGCTGTCAGGCGAAACTCGCGACAATCGCCTCGCGCACTTTCAACACGACCGGGTCAAGCTGGGTGCTGGTGCGCCAGCCCAGCTCGATCGGGTAGCGCGGCAAGGCCAAAGGGCAGGGCAGCAGTGCCAGGCCGCTGAGCGTCGCGATGCTTCGGGCGGCATGGGCCGGAATGGTCGCCACGGCCTGGCTGCCCTTGAGCAAATGCGGCAGCGCGGCAAAATGCGTGGTCGAGGCGCACACCCGCCGACTCAGGCCCAGCGCCGCCAATCCTTCATCGGTAATCCCGATAAAACCGCCGGAAGACACCAGAATGTGCTCGCGGGCCACAAACTCCTCAAGACTGATGCTGTGCTGGCCCTCGGCCAGGCTCGACGGGTCTGCCAAGCACAGATAACCACCTTCTCCCAGCACCTGGCGGCTGAGCAGCCGTTCGGCAAACCCGCCCGCGGTGATCGCCAGGTCAATGCTGCGCTCCATCAACGCTTGGGCAACGATCTGGCTGTGGGTCTGGCGAAAAATCAGCCGCAACTTCGGCGCGCTCCGGGCGATTTCCTCGATCAGTCGCCGGCCGTAGGCAATTTCGAAATCGTCCGACATTCCCACGGTGACCGAGCGACCTTCGTACTGCTGCGCAGCCGGATCGACCATCGCCAGGCTCTGCCGGCATTTGTTCAGGGCCTCGCTGACCACCGGCTTGAGCTGATTGGCCTTGAGCGAGGGCGCCAGGCCGCGCCCGGTGCGCACGAACAGTTGATCGCCATAGACCTCGCGCAAGCGGCGCAAGGCCGCGCTGACGGCCGATTGCGTCACGCCCAGGCGCAAGGCGGCACGGCTGGCGCTGGACTCTTCGTGCAGCGCTTCGAAGACTTTGAGCAGGTTGAGGTCGATGTCGGTGATATTCATCTGATTCATATCATTCAGCAGTGAATCGGTCTTTTTTGATGATCGCGTGGCGCCGGAGAATGAGCAACCCCTGAAGCGAATGGAGTTTTCGTGATGCCCAAATCAATCGTTGCGGCCTTGCAGATTGGCGCCTTGCCCGGTGGCAAGGCCGACACCCTGGAACAGATCCTGTCCTATGAACACGCGATCATCGAATCCGGCGCTGCGCTGGTGGTAATGCCCGAAGCGCTGCTGGGCGGTTATCCCAAGGGCGAGGGTTTTGGCACTCAGCTTGGTTTTCGGCTGGCGCAAGGTCGCGAAGCCTTTGCCCGCTATTTTGCCAACGCCATCGACGTGCCCGGCGCGGAAACCGAGGCGCTGACGGCGCTGTCCGCACGCACCGGGGCGAATCTGGTGATCGGCGTCATCGAGCGCGCCGGCAGCACCTTGTACTGCACCGCCTTGTACTTTGATCCGCAGGCCGGGCTGGTGGCCAAACACCGCAAACTGATGCCCACCGGGACCGAACGGCTGATCTGGGGCAAGGGCGATGGTTCGACGCTGCCGGTGATCGACAGCCAGGTCGGGCGCATCGGTGCGGTGGTGTGCTGGGAAAACATGATGCCGCTGCTGCGCACGGCGATGTACGCCAAGGGCGTGGAGGTGTGGTGCGCGCCGACCGTGGACGAACGGGAGATGTGGCAGGTCAGCATGCGCCACATCGCCCATGAGGGGCGTTGTTTCGTGGTCAGCGCCTGTCAGGTCCAGGCATCGCCCCAGGCCCTGGGACTGGACATCGCCAACTGGCCGGCGGATCGGCCGTTGATCGCTGGCGGCAGCGTGATCGTAGGACCCATGGGCGACATCCTCGCCGGACCGATGCAAGATCGCGCAGGTCTTCTGACCGCGCAGATCGATACTGACGACCTGGTGCGTGCCCGCTACGACTATGACGTGGTCGGTCACTACGCTCGCCCGGATGTGTTCGAGCTGACCGTGGACGAGCGCGCTAAACCGGGGGTGCGCTTCACTTCCTGATGCCTGAGGGCCTTGGCCAAAGCAGTCAGGCAACTTGATAACTTTGACCATTGCCCGCCACCCCTGGCAGAGCGAGTATTTCCCTGTTGATTACGGTTCCCCCCAACCTAATAAGAAACACAAAGGGATTCTGGCAATGCGCGATTACTTGTCTGCTACAGATCAGTTCAACTATCAGCACACAGTCGACGCCACACTCGCAGGCGATCTGACGGCACTCAACGCCTGTGTCGAATGCTGTGACCGGCATGCCTTGCCGGGTCGCATCGCGCTGTTCTGGGAGGGGCGCGACGGCGCCAGTGCGACCTACACCTTCACTGATTTGCAGGACAAGGCCGCGCGTTTCGCCAATTACCTGTTGGCCCAGGGCGTGAAGAAGGGCGACAAGGTCGCCGGCCTGCTGCCACGCAACATCGAATTGCTGATCACCGTGTTTGCCGCCTGGCGCATCGGCGCGGTGTATCAACCGCTGTTCACCGCGTTCGGCCCCAAAGCCATCGAGCACCGCCTGAGCTGCTCTGGCGCCAAAGTGGTGGTGACCGACGCGGTGAACCGACCAAAACTCGCCGAAGTCGCCGACTGCCCGACCATCGTTACCGTCACCGGCCCCAAAGGGCAGGGCCTGGTGCGTGGCGATAGCAGTTTCTGGGCCGAACTGGCCAACCATTCCTCCCACTGCGAACCCGTGCTGCTGACTGGCGAAGATCCGTTCCTGATGATGTTCACCTCGGGCACCACCGGCCCGTCGAAAGCGCTGTCGGTGCCGCTCAAGGCCATCGTTGCGTTCCAGAGCTACATCCGCGACGCGGTTGACCTGCGCCCGGAAGACGCTTTCTGGAACGTCGCCGATCCGGGTTGGGCCTACGGCATTTACTACGGTGTCACCGGGCCCCTGTCGATGGGGCATCCGATCACCTTTTACGATGGCCCTTTCACCCTCGAAAGCACCTGCCGGGTGATCAACAAGTACGGGATTACCAACCTCGCGGGTTCCCCGACGGCCTACCGTTTGCTGATTGCCGGCGGCGATGAGTTCGCCAGGTCGATCAAGGGCAAGCTGCGCATCGTCAGCAGCGCCGGCGAGCCGCTGAACCCGGAAGTGATCCGCTGGTTCGCCGACAACCTCGACGTGGTCATCCACGACCACTACGGCCAGACCGAGTTGGGCATGGTGCTGTGCAACCACCATGGCCTTGAACACCCGATTCACATGGGTGCCGCCGGTTTTACCTCGCCGGGCCACCGCATTGCGGTCCTCGATGACGAATACAAGGAACTCGGCGTTGGCCAGCCCGGCATCCTGGCCATCGACCGCAGCCAGTCGCCGATGTGCTGGTTCGCCGGCTACGAAGGCGGGCCGACCAAGGCCTTTGTCGGCAACTACTACTTGAGTGGCGACACCGTCGAGTGGAACCCGGACGGCAGCATCAGCTTCGTCGGTCGCAGCGATGACGTGATTACCACCTCCGGCTACCGGGTCGGCCCGTTCGACGTGGAAAGTGCGCTGATCGAACACCCGGCCGTGGTCGAGGCCGCCGTGGTTGGCAAACCCGATCCGGAGCGCACCGAACTGGTCAAGGCGTTCGTCGTGCTCAGCCCGCAGTACCGCGCAGAACCTGCGTTGGCCGAAGAGCTGCGCCAGCACGTGCGCAAGCGCCTGGCGGCGCATTCCTACCCCCGTGAAATCGAATTTGTCAGCGAGTTGCCGAAAACCCCAAGCGGCAAATTGCAGCGCTTTATCTTGCGCAACCAGGAAATCGCCAAGGCTCAAGAGGCTGCGGCGAAGAACCTTCCAGCTTGAAAGGGAAACAATGATGCAGATCCAGAACAAGATTTTTATCGTCACCGGTGGTGCTTCCGGCCTCGGCGCAGCGACGGCCGAGGTGCTCGTCGCCGCAGGCGCGAAAGTGATGCTGGTGGACATGAATGCCGAGGCCGTTGCAGCCCAGGCCCAGCGCCTTGGCGCGCACAGCGTGGTGGCGGACATCAGCAACGAAGCGGCGGCCGAAGCGGCCGTGCAGGCGACGGTCGAAGCCTTTGGCGGCCTCAATGGTCTGGTCAATTGCGCCGGCATCGTGCGTGGCGAGAAGATTCTCGGCAAGAACGGTCCGCACTTGCTGTCCAGTTTCAGCCAGGTGATCAACGTCAACCTGATCGGCAGCTTCAACATGCTGCGCCTGGCGGCAGCGGCGATTGCGCAAACCGAAGCGGATGCCGATGGCGAACGCGGCGTGATCATCAACACTGCGTCTGCCGCGGCATACGACGGTCAGATCGGCCAGGCGGCCTACTCGGCGTCCAAAGGGGCCATCGTCAGCCTGACGTTGCCGGCGGCCCGTGAACTGGCGCGCTTCGGCATCCGTGTAATGACCATTGCACCGGGCATTTTCGAGACGCCGATGATGGCCGGCATGACCCAGGAAGTCCGCGATTCTCTGGCCGCTGGCGTGCCATTCCCGCCGCGTTTGGGCAAACCGGGTGAGTATGCCGGGCTGGTGAAGCATATTATTGAAAACAGCATGCTCAACGGCGAGGTGATCCGTCTCGACGGTGCCTTGCGCATGGCCGCCAAATAAGGAGGATTTGTCATGACAATGTCCAACGATCCGATTGTAATCGTCAGCGCCGTCCGCACCCCCATGGGTGGATTCCAGGGCGAACTGAAAAGCCTGACCGCGCCGCAACTGGGTGCCGCCGCTATCAAGGCCGCCGTTGAACGCGCCGGCGTTTCCAGTGACGGCATCGACGAAGTGCTGTTTGGCTGCGTTCTGCCGGCCGGCCTTGGCCAGGCCCCTGCGCGCCAGGCGGCACTGGGTGCCGGGCTGGATAAATCGACCCGCTGCACCACCCTGAACAAGATGTGCGGTTCGGGCATGGAGGCGGCGATTCTGGCCCACGACATGCTGGTGGCCGGCAGTGCAGACGTGGTGGTCGCCGGTGGCATGGAAAGCATGTCCAACGCGCCTTACCTGCTGGACCGCGCCCGTGCCGGCTACCGCATGGGCCATGGCCGGGTGCAGGACTCGATGTTCCTGGACGGCCTCGAAGACGCCTACGACAAGGGCCGCCTGATGGGCACCTTCGCCGAAGACTGCGCCGAAACCAACAGTTTCAGCCGTGAGGCCCAGGACGCGTTCGCCATCGCCTCGACCACCCGCGCGCAACAGGCGATCAAGGACGGCAGCTTCAAGGCCGAAATTGTCCCGCTCACGGTAACAGTCGGCAAAGAGCAAGTGGTGATCAGCAACGACGAGCAGCCGCCAAAAGCCAAACTGGACAAGATCGCTTCGTTGAAACCGGCGTTCCGCGAAGGCGGTACGGTGACGGCAGCCAACTCCAGTTCGATCTCCGACGGTGCGGCGGCATTGGTGCTGATGCGCCAGTCCCAGGCACAGAAACAAGGCCTGAAGCCGCTGGCGGTGATCCATGGCCACGCCGCGTTCGCCGACACCCCGGGTCTGTTCCCGGTGGCGCCAATCGGTGCGATCAAGAAATTGATGAAGAAAACCGGCTGGTCGCTCAATGACGTCGATCTGGTGGAAGTCAACGAAGCCTTCGCCGTGGTCGGCATGGCCGCGATGACCCATCTGGAAATCCCTCACGAGAAACTCAACGTGCACGGCGGCGCTTGCGCCTTGGGCCACCCGATCGGGGCGTCTGGCGCGCGGATTCTCGTGACCTTGCTGTCGGCCCTGCGCCAGAAAGGCCTGAAGCGCGGCGTCGCGGCGATCTGCATCGGTGGCGGTGAAGCGACGGCAATGGCCGTGGAATGCCTGTACTGAACCTGACGCTATCCCATGTGGGAGCGGGCTTGCCCGCGAAAGCGGTGTGTCATCCGACGATGATGTCGACTGACACGGCCTCTTCGCGAGCAAGCCCGCTCCCACAGGGTTCTGCGTCGTAACCAGATTCAAGGATTCACCATGATCCCCAATGACGACCAACAACAAATCCGCGACATGGCCCGGGACTTTGCCCAGGAACGGCTCAAACCCTTCGCCGCCGAGTGGGACCGCGAACACCGCTTCCCCAAGGAAGCCATCGGCGAGATGGCCGGCTTGGGCTTCTTCGGCATGCTGGTGCCGGAGCAGTGGGGCGGATGTGACACCGGTTACCTGGCCTACGCCATGGCGCTGGAAGAAATCGCCGCCGGCGATGGCGCCTGTTCGACCATCATGAGCGTGCACAACTCCGTGGGTTGTGTGCCGATCCTCAACTACGGCAACGACGAGCAGAAGGAGCGCTTCCTCAAGCCGTTGGCCAGCGGCGCGATGCTCGGCGCTTTCGCCCTGACCGAGCCCCAGGCGGGTTCCGACGCCAGCGGCCTGAAAACCCGTGCGCGCCTGGAAGGTGACCACTACGTGCTCAACGGCTGCAAGCAGTTCATCACCTCCGGGCAGAATGCCGGGATAGTGATTGTGTTTGCGGTGACCGATCCGAACGCCGGCAAACGTGGCATCAGCGCGTTTATCGTACCGACCGATTCGCCGGGCTATAAAGTCGCGCGGGTCGAGGACAAACTCGGCCAGCACGCGTCCGACACCTGCCAGATCCTCTTCGAAGACGTGAAGGTGCCGCTGGCCAACCGTTTGGGTGAGGAGGGTGAAGGCTACAGGATCGCCCTGGCCAACCTGGAAGGTGGCCGCGTCGGCATCGCCTCGCAATCGGTGGGCATGGCCCGTGCCGCGTTTGAAGCGGCTCGCGACTACGCCCGTGAGCGCGAGAGTTTCGGCAAGCCGATCATCGAGCATCAGGCCGTGGCGTTCCGCCTGGCGGACATGGCCACCCAGATCGCCGTGGCGCGGCAAATGGTGCACTACGCCGCGGCCCTGCGCGACAGTGGCAAGCCGGCCCTGGTCGAGGCGTCGATGGCCAAGTTGTTCGCCTCGGAAATGGCCGAGAAGGTATGCTCCTCGGCGCTGCAAACCCTCGGCGGTTATGGTTACCTCAACGACTTCCCGCTGGAGCGGATCTACCGCGACGTGCGGGTGTGCCAGATCTACGAAGGCACCAGCGACATTCAGCGCATGGTCATCTCGCGCAACCTATAAAAAGCAGACCCCTGTAGGAGCTGCCGCAGGCTGCGATCTTTTGACGTTGATTTTAAAGATCAAAAGATCGCAGCCTGCGGCAGCTCCTACAAGGGATCTGGCCTTATGTGAAACAGGAGTTGTTTATGAGCTACGAAACGATTTTGCTGGAAACCAACGGCCGCGTTGGCCTGATCACCCTCAACCGTCCTCAGGCGTTGAATGCGTTGAACGCGCAGATCGTCAGCGAACTGAACCAGGCCCTCGATGGTTTCGAGGCGGATGCGAACATCGGCTGTATCGTCCTGACCGGTTCGAAAAAGGCGTTTGCCGCGGGTGCCGACATCAAGGAAATGGCCGAGCTGACCTACCCGCAGATCTACCTCGACGATCTGTTCAGCGACAGCGACCGCGTCGCCAACCGCCGCAAGCCGATCATCGCGGCGGTCAACGGCTTTGCCCTGGGTGGCGGTTGTGAGCTGGCGCTGATGTGCGACTTCATCCTGGCCGGCGACAACGCCAGATTCGGCCAGCCGGAAATCAACCTGGGCGTGTTGCCGGGCATGGGCGGCACTCAACGCCTGACCCGCGCCGTGGGCAAGGCCAAGGCCATGGAAATGTGCCTGAGCGGGCGTTTGATCGATGCCGTGGAAGCGGAGCGTTGCGGCATCGTGGCGCGGATCGTGCCAAGCGATGAGCTGCTGGACGAAGCACTGAAAGTCGCGGCGTTGATCGCCAAAAAGTCGCTGCCGATTGCAATGATGGTCAAGGAAAGCGTCAACCGTGCCTTTGAAGTGAGCCTGTCCGAAGGCGTGCGCTTTGAGCGTCGGGTGTTCCATGCGGCGTTTGCGACGCAGGATCAGAAGGAAGGCATGGCGGCGTTCATTGCCAAGCGTGAGGCGCAGTTCGTCGGTAAGTAATGCGGCGTCTTCGCTGACGCTATCGCTGGCAAGCCAGCTCCCACAGGGTCCGGGGTGTACACAACATGTGTGAACAACCGAGAACACTGTGGGAGCTGGCTTGCCAGCGATGCCTTTAAGGCTTCAAACCAGTTTACAGCCTAAAGATCGCAGCCTTCGGCAGCTCCTACAGGGCTTTGTGTAGGAGCTGCCGAAGGCTGCGATCTTTTGCTTTTAAACCAGATAGTTCTTCAGTTCACGGGCAATCACCATCCGCTGAATCTCGCTCGAGCCTTCGTAGATCTGCGTGATCCGCGCATCCCGGTAGTACTTCTCCACCGGATAGTCTTCCAGATACCCGTACCCGCCATGAATCTGAATCGCGGACGAGCAGACCTTTTCCGCCATTTCCGACGCAAACAGCTTGGCCTGTGACGCCTCCGACAGGCAGGGTTTGCCGGCCGTGCGCAGGCGCGCGGCGTGCAGGATCATCAACCGTGCGGCGTTCAACTGCATGTGCATGTCGGCCAGCAGGTTGGCGATGCTTTGGTGTTCATTGATCGTCTTGCCAAACTGCACCCGGTCCCGGGAATAGGTCAGCGCCGCTTCGAACGCCGCGCGGGCGATGCCCAGCGCCTGGGCGGCGATGCCGATACGACCGCCTTCGAGGTTGGACAGGGCGATGGCCAGGCCTTTACCGCGTTCACCCAGCAGATTGGCTTCGGGGATGGTGCAGCTGTTCAGGGTGACGGCGCAGGTGTCGGATGCGCGGATACCCATTTTGTGTTCAGTGCGGTCAACGATAAAACCGGCGGTATCGGTCGGTACCAGGAACGCCGAGATGCCACGTTTGCCCAGGTCCGGATCGGTCACGGCAAATACAATCGCCAGTTTGGCGCGCTTGCCGTTGCTGACGAATTGCTTGGCGCCGTTGATCACCCATTGGCCGTCGCGCAGTTCGGCGCGGGTGCGCAGGTTGTGCGCTTCGGAACCGGCCTGGGGTTCGGTCAGGCAAAAGCAGCCAATGACCTTTCCGCTGGCCAGGTCCGCCAGCCAGGTCTGTTTCTGTTCTTCGCTGCCGTAGTTGAGCACCGGCCCGCAGCCCACGGAGTTGTGGATGCTCATGAAAGCGCCGGTAGCGCCGTCGCCGGCGGAAATCTCTTCTACCGCCAGTGCATAGGCCACGTAGTCGACATAGGTGCCACCCCATTCTTCGGGGACCACCATGCCCAGCAGGCCCAGCTCACCCATCTTCGCCACCAGACCGTCATCGATCCAGCCGGCCTTTTCCCAGGCCTGGGCATGGGGCGCGATTTCGCCACGGGCAAAATCCCGGGCCATGTCGCGGATCATCACTTGCTCTTCGCTCAATTCGATATCGTGCATGGCTCAGCCCTCGTTCCGGTCAAACCCGCTGAAGAAGCTCGCCACGTGTTCGGCGTCCAGCGCCTGGAGGGTGGGCGGGTTCCAGCGTGGTGTCTTGTCTTTGTCGATCAGCAAGGCGCGCACGCCTTCGATCAGGTCGCCGCGCTCGAACCACTGGCGGTCCAGGTGCAGCTCAAGGGCGAAACATTGTTCAAGGGGCAGCTCACGTCCGCGACGGAGCATTTCCAGGGTGACGCCCATGGCCAGCGGCGAGCGGGTTTCCAGCAGGTCGGCGGTGCTGACGGCCCACTCATGGCTGTCGGCGACCGTGACCTGGCGCAGTTGCTCCACAATACTCGGCACGTCGGGTTGGGCGAAGAAGTGGTCGATGGCCGGGCGCAAAGTCGCCAGTGGCGCATCAGGCAGTTGCTGCACGGCGAGTGTCGCCAGCAGGCTTTGCAGGTCCTTGAGTGGTGAGTCATGCCATTCGAGCTGGTCGAGTTTTTCGTCCAGCGTGCCCAGTTTGTCGCTTTCGAGGTACCAGTCGGCCAGGCCGCAATACAGCGCATCGGCGGCGCGAATCTGCACGCCGCTGACGCCCAGGTAAATCCCCAGTTCACCGGGAATGCGCGACAGGAAGTAACTGCCGCCGACGTCCGGGAAATAGCCGATGCCGACTTCCGGCATCGCCAGACGGCTTTTTTCGGTGACCACGCGCAAGTCTGCGCCTTGCACCAGACCCATGCCGCCGCCTAGGACAAAACCGTCCATCAGTGCCAGCACCGGTTTGCGGTAATGGTGGATCGTGAGGTCGAGGGCGTATTCCTCGACGAAGAAATCTTCGTGCAGGGTGTCGCCGTTTTTGAAGCTGTCATGCAGCGAACGAATGTCGCCGCCGGCGCAGAAGGCTTTTTCGCCGGCACCGCGCAGGACCACCGCATGCACGTGCGGGTCTTGGGCCCAGGCGTCGAGCTGGCGCTGCAGGTTGCGCACCATGTCCAGGGTCAGGGCATTGAGGCCGGCGGGGCGGTTGAGGGTCAGGTGACCGATGTGGTTGCGAACCTCGGCCAGCACTTCGTTTTGCATGGCATCCATGGACAGCGGCCCATTCGATGTAACCTGAGCAGTCATCACTAACTCCCTGCTTTTATTGTTCTTTATCGAGATGCTCGCGCGCGAGCGATGGCGGATCGTATCAGTGCAAAATTGCCGTGTACAAGCCGAATAAGTGCAGGTCATCTGTGCATTTTTGCATGTAGATGTCCGGCATTGTTACAGCGTAGACCACGGCGGATTCAGACAAACGCCGCGAGCAGATCCTCTTCGAAGGCCTTCTGCGCATCCCCGGCCACCTGCGCCCGGTGCCGGGCCAGGTGAAACGCGACGTCGAAACTCATGTCGCTGCGCACCGATCGCAGCAATCCCTTGTCTTCCCAGGTGCGGGCAAAGTGGCTGGGCAGATAACCGATATGCTTGCCGGACAGGATGAAGGCGAGGGTGCCTTCGACCTGTTCCGAACGCGCCGAACAGCGCTTGCCCTGAAAAGGCTCGTCACTGCGCAGGAAACGGTAGGGGTGATCGACCCGGTCGCTGGCCTGCAGGTCCTGATCGTCCGGTTGCGCGCTGGTGAACAGCGGATGGCCGGGGGCGCAATACAGGTGCTGGGTTTCAATGAACAGTTCGCGGTAGTCAAACGCGCTTTGCACCTGCGAGAAGTAGCCGATGGCCAGGTCCAGCCGCTGTTGCAGCAGCAAGCGCTCCATCTCGCCGGGCATGGCGCTGATCAGCTCGATGCGCACCGATTCGTCCCGTTCACGAAAGCGCCGGATCGCCTCGGCCACCCGCTGCAGCACCGATTGATCCAGGGCTTCGGACAGGCCCAGGCGCACTTCGCCGATCAGGCGCCCGGCCACGCCGTTGGATTGATGGCGAAAGGCTTCGATGGACTGGAACAAGCCACGGGTGGCGCTGAGGAGTTGTTCGCCCTTGGGCGTGAGCCTGAACCCGCCTTTACCGCGACTGCAAAGCCGATAGCCGAGGCGGGTTTCCAGCTTGGCCATCTGCTGGCTGATGCTCGACTGGCTCAACCCCAACTGACCCTGGGCGGCGCTGAACCCGCCGCACTCCACCACGCTGACAAACAGACGCAACAGGTGCAGGTCCAGATCATGAAGTTGGCCGAGCATCAAACATTACTCCGTCATAAAGTCAGGTTAATTAACTTGATATTTTACCAATGTATCCGACGACGCATCCTGCAACCACTTCCTCCGGTCAGGTGTTCGTCATGGCTCCCATGTTCAAGCTGTGTTTACCCGCGTTATTCCTTGCCATGGCCGCCTCGGCCCAGGCCGAGGACAAGGTGGTCAATCTGTACAGTTGGGCCGATTACGTCGCCCCCGAAACCCTGCAACGGTTCGAGCAGGAAACCGGCATCCATGTGCGCTACGACACCTTTGATTCTTCGGAAGTGCTGGAGACCAAATTGCTCACCGGCGGCAGCGGTTATGACGTGGTGGTGCCGTCCTCCAGCGTGCTGGCCCGGGGGCTTGCGGCTGGGGCGCTGAAACCGATTCCCCACGAAGGCCTCAAGGGTTACGCCAACCTCGATCCGGATTTGCTGGAAAAGCTCGCCGCTGTCGATCCCGGCAATCGCTATGGTGTGCCTTATACCTGGGGCACCCTGGGTTTGGGCATGAACGTCGAGGCGCTCAAGCAGCGCTTGCCGGACGTACCGCTCAATAGCCTGGACCTGCTGTTCAAACCCGAGTACGCGAGCAAGTTGAAAGATTGCGGCATCGCCATTCTCGATTCGCCCCAGGAGGTGATCGGACTCGCTCTGCATTACCTGGGTAAAGATCCCTACAGTACCGACAGGAACGATCTGTCAGCCGCCGAGGCGTTGTTGCATCAGCTACAGCCGAGCGTGCTGTACGTCGCCACCGGACGGCAGATCAGCGACCTGGCCAATGGCAGCGTGTGCCTGGCGTTGACCTACAACGGTGACGCGAGCATGGCTGCCGACCAGGCGCGCAAGGCCGGCAAACCCTATGAAATTGCCTACCGGATTCCCAGGGAGGGCACCCTCGTCTGGCAGGACAACCTGGCGATTCCCAAGGACGCGCCGCACCCCGAAGCCGCCCGTGCCTTTATCGAGTTCATGCTGCGCCCCGAGTCCGTGGCGGCACTGACCAACACCTTGTTCTTCGCCACGGCGAACCAAGCCGCCACGCCGCTGGTGGATGAAGCGGTGCGCACTGATCCGGACATCTATCCGTTGGCTGATGTACGTGAGCGGCTGTACGCCGACCGCAGCATGAACCTCAAGGACCTGCGTCAGCGCACCCGCCTGTGGACCACTTTCCGTAGTCGCCAATAACAAAAAAGGAGCCTTCAATGGACGTCCCGATGCAGAACGATCAAGCCCTTACCCGTGACAGCCTCTATGGCACGGCCGCCGAAAGTACCTACGCCGGTATCACCAGTTTCATGCGTCGCCGCTACAGCCGTGACTTGCGCGGGGTCGACGTGGCGGTCAGCGGTGTGCCGTTCGACACCGCCACCAGCAACCGCCCCGGCGCACGCTTCGGACCACGGGGCATTCGCGCCGCCTCCGCCGGGATCGCCTGGGAACGGCACTGGCCGTGGGCCTTCGATCCGTTCGACCATCTGGCGGTGATCGATTTCGGCGATTGCAATTTCGATTATGGTTCGCCGCAATCGACGCCGGAATGCATCGAGGCCCACGCCGAGCACATCCTCAACGCCGGCACGGCGATGCTGACCTTTGGCGGCGACCATTTCATCACCTATCCGCTGCTCAAGGCCCATGCCCGCAAGCACGGGGCATTGTCGCTGATCCACTTCGACGCCCACAGCGACACCTGGCCGGACGAAGAGGGCAAGCGCATCGACCACGGCACCATGTTCTGGCACGCGGCCAGGGAAGGGCTGGTGGATCCGTCGCGCTCGGTGCAAATCGGCTTGCGCACCACCAATGACGATCACCAGGGCTTTCAAGTGCTGGATGCGCGGCAGGTGCATCGCCGTGGCTGCGAAGCGATTGTCGAGGCGATTCGCGCGCGGGTCGGCGATAACCCGGTGTACCTGACCTTCGACATCGACTGCCTCGATCCGGCATTCGCTCCCGGTACCGGAACACCGGTGTGCGGCGGCCTGAGCACGGTGCAGGCGCTGGAGATCCTCGGCGGCCTGCGCGGGATCAATCTGGTGGGCATGGACGTGGTGGAAGTGGCGCCGGCCTATGACAGTGCGGAGATCACCTCACTGGCGGCGGCGACATTGGCGATGGAGATGCTGTGTCTGTATGCGGCCAGGCATAAGGTCGATAGGTAACAACGATCCTCGGTGTCACCACTGACGCCATCGCGGGCAAGCCCGCTCCCACAGAAGTTGCGCAGAACCTGTGGGAGCGGGCTTGCCCGCGATGCTTTTAAGCGACTGGAACGATTGGCAGGTCAAGGACCTGACCACCGCTGAACCGCGCGAACGAACCGGCAATGGATTCGTGCGGCACGCCTTGGGCCACCTCGCTGACACCGTCCAGCCGTGCCAACTGATCTGCACTCAACTGCACATTCAGCGCCCCCAACGTGGCGTCCAGCTGTTCGCGGGTCCGGGAACCCAGGATCGGAATCAGCGCCGTGGTCGAACGTCTGGCCTTTTCCCGCAACCAGGCAATCGCCACATGGGTCGGGCTGGCGTCGAGTTCTGCGGCGACGTCGATCAAGGTGTCGAGCAGGGCTGTTTCGCGGGCGCTTTTTTCTGCATGAATCAGCACGCCGAGCTTGTTCGCGCGGTTGTCGCCTTCGCTGTTGCGATATTTACCGGTCAGGAAGCCTCCACCCAGTGGCGACCACAGCGTCGCGGCCAGGCCAAGGGCTTCGGCCATCGGCAGTTGTTCGCGCTCGGCGGTGCGTTCGGCGAGGCTGTACTCGACCTGGATCGCAGCGATCGGCGCAAAACCACGGACTTCAGCCAGCAGGTCGGCGCGGGCGATGCGCCACGCGGGGAAGTTCGACAGCCCGGCATAGTGGATCTTGCCGGCACTGACCAGGTCGTCGAAGCCGCGCAGGATCTCTTCCATGGGAGTGACTCCGTCGCTCATGTGGGCCCAGAACAGGTCGATGTGATCGGTCTTCAGTCGTTTCAGGCTCTCTTCGACGGCGCGCACCATGTTCTTGCGGCTGTTGCCCGTGTGGGAAATACCGGCCGCCGGTGTAGTCCCCAGGGTGTATTTGGTGGCGATGACCAGGCTATCCCGTTCTGCATTGATGAATTCGCTGAGCATGGCTTCGGACTGCCCGCCCTGATAGCCATTGGCGGTATCGATGAAGTTGCCGCCGGCTTCCAGGTAACCATCAAAAATGCGCCTGGCTTCGTCACGCTCGGCACCATGGCCCCAGCCGGTACCGAAATTACCGGCGCCCAGGGCCAGTTCGGACACTCGCAAGCCGGTTTTACGACCGAAAACTTTGTAATGCATGGGACAACTCCAGAGGGATGACGGCAGGATTTATAGATGATTAAAGACATGTATTAAATATGATGGTGATAATTTAAAACGTCAAGGTGCATTTCTTTCCTCCACAAAACCGCCGATCGCCGGTCACGCCATCACTGCGCAATGGCATACTGCCGCCCATGACTTTCGAATCCCCCTTAAGCGCCTGGCAGCACGCGATCGAGCAAAAGGGCTTCGTCCAGGACGAGGCCCAGGAGCATGCCGTGTGGGCGCTGCAAAAATGCCACGAAGCGCTGCATGAAGGCCGCTCTCCCGTTTGCGGCGTGTACCTGTGGGGGCCGGTGGGGCGGGGTAAAACCTGGTTGATGGACCAGTTCTACCAAAGCCTGCGAGTACCGGCGCGGCGCCAGCACTTTCACCACTTCATGGGCTGGGTGCACCAGCGTTCGTTTCAACTGACCGGCACCGCCGACCCGCTCAAGGCGTTGGCCCGCGAGTTGTCCGAAGCCGTGCGCGTGCTGTGTTTCGACGAGTTGTTCGTCAATGACATCGGCGACGCGATCATTCTCGGGCGCCTGTTCCAGGTGATGTTCGAGCAGGGTGTAGTGGTGGTCTGCACCTCCAACCTGCCGCCGGACCAGTTGTACGCCGACGGTTTCAATCGCGACCGTTTCATGCCCGCCATCGCCGCGATCAAGCAACACATGCAGGTGATCGCGGTGAATGGCGCAGAAGACCATCGCCTGCATCCGGGGGCCGTTTCGCAGCGCTATTGGGTGGCTGAACCAGGCAAGCCCGGTGCGCTGGGTGAGGTGTTCCAGACGTTGAGCGACGGCCAGTGGGCATCGTGCGAGCCGGTCCCGGTCGGTTACCGCTCGCTGGAAGTGGTCAAGGCCAGCCCGACCGTGCTCTGGACCCGGTACGCCGCGCTGTGCGAGCAACCCTTCGCGGCCATGGATTTCATCGCCCTGTGCGATACCTACGACGCTATTCTGTTGGGGGACGTACCCAGCCTCAGCGCGCAAAAACGTGCCGGGCGCATCGCCCGCGGTACCGAGGACGGTGTCGAGCGGGTGGAAGCGGGGGATCGCGAGCTGCCACAATTATCGGTGCATGACGACGGCGTAAGACGTTTCATCGCGCTGGTGGACGAGTGCTACGACCGCAAGGTGCCGCTGTACCTTGAGGCACAAGTGCCGATGGCAGCGCTTTATACCGAGGGTTATCTGGAGTTCCCGTTCCGCCGCACCCTCAGTCGATTGCAGGAAATGCAGTTGCAACGGTTTGCCGAAGTCTGATCGGGAGCAGCACACATGAATCAGCCCCTTTCGCACCACCTGCTGACCATGGCTTATCAGAATGCCTGGGCCAACCACCGACTGGCCAAGGCCTGGAGGCAGTTGAGCCCGCAGGAGTTGATCACCGCCCGGGTCAGCTTCTTCCCCAGCATCCGCGCGACCCTCAACCACATTCTCACCTGCGACTGGTTTTATGTGGATGCGCTGGAGCGCGAAATGCGCGGTGACGATCCGCATCCCGATTGCCGGGTGTTTTTCAAGGAAGACGAACCCTGCCTCATCGCGTCGGACCTTGTTCGTGAACAGGCCCATGTCGACCGCCGATTGATCGCTTACTGCGAACAGCTGCGCGACGCCAGCCTTGGCAAAATAGTGACCATCGCCCGCGACACGCCGCAACACGACAGCCGTTTGCGCCTGCTGTCCCATTTGTTCGAACACCAGATCCATCATCGCGGGCAGGTTCACGCCATGCTCAGCGGCACCACGGTCAAGCCGCCGCAACTCGACGAGTTTTTCTGCTCCGGCGAGTCACACTTGCGGGCCGAGGATTTTGCCGAGCTGGGGTGGACGGAAGCGTTGATCTGGGGCGTTTGAACGCCAAAGAATTGCGCGGTGGTGATTGTAGATACCCGGGTGCTCGCGCTATGGTCCGCCGGTACTCCAGCGTGAAATACAGGCTGGGGGCTACTTCATGTGTGATCGAGGATGGAAATGGACTCCGCAGAAATTCTTGTGCTTCAGGCCAGTTACACCAATCCGGTGCATGCCGAGGCTATTTGTCTGGTGTTGAACCACTACGCCGAGGACCCGATGGGGGGCGGCCAGCCGTTGCCGGCCCATGTACTGGAGCAACTCCCGGCAGAGCTTGCCAGGCGTCCCCACGCTTTCAGTGTGCTGGCCTTTGTCGGGGGCGAGCCGGCCGGGCTGGTCAACTGCTTTGAGGGCTTCTCGACCTTTGCCTGTCGGCCGTTGGTCAATGTGCACGACGTGTCGGTGGTTAAAAAATTTCGCGGGCTGGGCTTGAGCCAGAAGATGCTGCAAAAGGTCGAGGACATCGCCCGTCAGCGTGGCTGCTGCAAGCTCACCCTGGAAGTGCTGGAAGGCAATGCCGTGGCGCAGGGCTCGTATGAAAAAGCCGGTTTCGCCGCCGGCATGTTCGACCCGGCCCATGGACGCATGCTGTTCTGGACCAAGAGCCTCTAAATCGACAGAACGTTTTTTTGGTTGCACTCCCTTGTGGGAGCTGGCCTGCCAGCGATGGTCGTTAACGATAACGCGTTTGGACTGGTTAAACGCGGCGCTCTTGAGTCCATCGCCAGCAAGCTGGCTCCTACAGTTTTAGCGTGGGTATAGCCCCTTGTGGGAGCTGGCTTGCCAGCGATGGTCGTTAACGATTACGCGTTTGGACTGGTTAAGCGCGGCGCGCTTGAGTCCATCGCCAGCAAGCTGGCTCCTACAGTTTTAGCGTGGGCATGGCCCCTTGTGGGAGCTGGCTTGCCAGCGATGGTCGTTAACGATTACGCGTTTGGACTGGTTAAACGCG
>NZ_JAVAJJ010000030.1:0-45477 GCF_052112305.1 Pseudomonas sp. QLc11A | reverse complement strand
GAGGGTGGGCGGGACGTTTTCGGTGTTGATGTGCCGCGTTGTCAGGCATCGAGGAATGCCAGTGCCTTGCCCACGAAGTCAGCGTAGTTCTGGAAAATTCCGCCGTGCCCGGCATCTTCATAAATAACCAACTGTGCGTTCGGGACGCGGGTGGCGAAGGGAATGCCGTTGACCGTGATCGACTGGTTCGCCGCGTTGATGAACGACGTCTGCGAACCCGAGGGGGTATTCGTCTTCGTTGGATTCATTTCTACTCCGCACAGCGAGCCTGACTCGATGCAGTGTCTGGCGCGCCTGCATCGAATCCGGCGCGAATGCTCGCTACCAAAAGATCACTGTCGGGTTTGGTAGCGCTGGGCAACCGCAGCCTGGCGGATTTGCCCCAGCAAGCCCTGACGTGCGCTCTGCAGGTCATCCCAGCGTTCAGCTTCGTGCAGCGGCGGGATCGTCACCGGTTCACGACGATCGAAACCGACCAGTGCGGCATCCACCAGATCGTCCACTTCCATGATTTCGTTCAAGGTGTTGATGTCGACGCCGGAGCGATCCCAGATCTCCGTGCGGGTGGCGGCCGGCAGCACGGCCTGCACGTAGACGCCCTGAGGCGAAAGTTCCAGGCTCAGGCCCTGGGAAAGGAACAGCACAAATGCCTTGGTCGCACCGTAGACCGACATGCCGAACTCCGGAGCAAGACCCACCACCGAACCGATATTGATGATCGCGCCTTCGCCTGCCTTGGCCAGGCGTGGGGCGATGGCACTGGCCAGGCGCACCAGCGCTGTGGTGTTGAGGGCAACCAGTTGCGCGACGCTGTCGGTGCTTTGGTCGATAAAGTGACCGGACAGCGCGGCGCCGGCGTTATTGACGAGGATGCCGATACGGGCGTCGTCGCGCAGGCGGCTTTCAACGGTTGTCAGATCGCCGAGTTGGGTCAGGTCCGCCGCAATCACCTCGATGGTGACGCCGTGTGCGTTGCGCAATCGGGCTGCAAGTGCGTCCAGACGTGCCTGGTCTCGGGCGACCAATACCAGATCGTGGCCGCGTTGCGCGAAGCGCTCGGCGTAGACGGCGCCAATGCCGGTGGAGGCGCCGGTGATGAGAACAGCGGGACGAGTGCTCATGGGTTATCTCTCTTTGAGGATGTGTTAAACAGAAAGCGTGATCACTGATTGCTCAGCTTGCGGGGGCGCTCGATTCAGCCAACGTCGGGTAGTCGATGTAGCCTGCTGCACCACCGCCATAGAGCGTGGCGGGATTGAGAGCGGACAACGGCGCGCCGCTTTTGAGGCGCTCTACCAGATCCGGATTGCCAATGAACGGGCGACCGAATGCGATCAGATCGGCCTGGTCTTCGGCGAGCCTTGAAGTCGCCAGGTCCAGGTCGTAGCCGTTGTTGGCGATGTAGGTGTTTTTGAAGCGCTTGCGCAGGGCGCCGAAATCGAATGGCGCCACGTCACGCGGACCACCGGTCGCGCCTTCGACCATGTGCAGATAAACCACGCCGAGGGCGTCGAGTTGCTCCACGACGTAATCGAATTGCGCCTGCGGATCACTGCTGGATACGCCATTGGCCGGCGACACCGGAGACAAGCGCACACCCGTGCGATCCGCACCGATCTCATTGACGACCGCCGCCGTCACTTCGAGCAATAGACGCGCTCGATTTTCAATTGAACCGCCGTAAGCATCAGTACGCACATTGGCGCTGTCCTTGAGGAATTGATCCAGCAAATAGCCGTTTGCACCGTGAATCTCCACTCCGTCGAATCCGGCAGCGACAGCGTTTGCCGCGGCGTGGCGGAAATCGGAGACGATCCCCGACAGCTCACTGATGTCCAGCGCGCGCGGCTCGGAGACGTCTTCAAAGCGGTTGTTGACGAATACTTTGGTGGCAGCGCGCAGCGCAGAAGGGGCCACGGGTGCGGCGCCGTTTTCTTGCAGATCAACGTGCGACACGCGGCCGACATGCCACAGTTGCAGAAAGATCTTTCCGCCCTTGGCATGGACGGCATCGGTCACTGTGCGCCAGCCGTCAATCTGCGCCTGTGTGTAGATCCCGGGGGTGTCCTGATAGCCCTGGCCCTGCCGGGAAATCTGCGTGGCTTCGCTGATCAGCAAGCCTGCGCTGGCGCGTTGGCTGTAATAAGTGGCCGCGAACTCGCTGGGGACAAAGCCTTGACCGGCGCGGTTACGTGTCAGCGGCGCCAGGACGATGCGGTTCGACAGCGTGAGGGCGCCAAGCGTGTAAGGGGTGAACAGATTCTGATCGGTCATCTGGTATTTCTTCCGTGCCCGTTGATGGAGATCGGTGGTGTGTGCAATTAGGATGATGATCTTAATCTAAACTGTCAACGGCTTTGATTATGATCAGCATCTATGTATGCTTGGCCGCATGATTTCCCAGTGAACATGAGGTATTGCACGTGAGAGTGACCAAGGCCCAGGCGCAGGCCAATCGAGAACACATCGTCGAGACGGCATCCAGGCTGTTCCGTGAGCGTGGCTTTGACGGCGTGGGTGTATCGGATCTCATGGCGGCTGCCGGCTTCACCCACGGAGGTTTCTACAAGCATTTCGGTTCGAAGGCCGCCCTGATGGCCGAAGCCTCTGCCTGCAGTCTTGCCAAGTCGCTGGCAGGTGCCAAAGCGCTCGACGTTCCCGGCTTCATCGACGTCTATGTGACGAGGGAACACCGGGACGGACGCGACAGCGGTTGCACCATGGCCGCGTTGTGTGGCGACGCGGCGCGTCAATCGGATGATTTGAAAACGACGTTTGCCGAAGGGATCGAATACACCCTGCAAACGCTGGGGGAGAGATATCCAACGGGGCCGGATGCCTCGGAGGGAGAGGGGAGAAAGAAAATGATCGACCTGCTGTCACGTGCTGTCGGCGCGATTATTTTGTCGCGAGCTTGCCCGGATGATTCCTCGCTGGCGGATGAGATCCTTGAAGTGTGCCGCGCTGAAATGTTTGCTTCGTTGCCGAACGATGATGTGGAAGCGGTTTAGAAGGGCGGATTATTCAAAGCGTGGTTTTCGGTTGAAGTTCGATTTTATGCTTGGACCAGAACGTCAATTTGGGGTCGAAAGTTGCGGCTCACGAATGACGGCGTTTGGCCGATTGTGGTCTGTCGCGATGGGCTGAAACCGACCCAGGCTGTGTGAAAACGCCAGTGTTTGTCTAACCTTCTGATCGTCTAGATCGTATTGGGGGCGATCATGAAGCGATTCATTGAAGGTGAGGCGCGGACGCAAGTCACGTTGCTGCCTGAGTGCTTGGACGATTACGTAGCCGAAGAAAATCCAGTGCGAGTGGTCGACGTTTTCGTCGATGAACTCGACCTGTGTGCACTTGGATTTGAAGGTGTTGATCCTGCTGCAACGGGGCGTCCGGCCTACCATCCAGCGATCTTGCTGAAGATCTATATCTACGGCTACCTGAATCGGATTCAGTCCAGCCGCCGGCTGGAACGGGAGGCCGAGCGCAATGTCGAGTTGATGTGGCTCACGGGGCGTTTGGCTCCGGACTTCAAAACCATTGCCGACTTTCGCAAAGACAACGGCAAAGCCATTCGCAGCGTCTGTCGGCAATTCGTAGTGCTTTGCCGCAACCTCGACCTCTTCTCCCAATCAATCATTGCCATCGATGGCAGCAAATTCAAAGCCGTCAATAATCGCGACCGTAACTTCACCCAGGGCAAAGTGAAGGCACGCATGCAGCAGATCGAACAGAGCATTGACCGTTATCTGGCGGCGATGGATTCGGCGGATCGGGCAACCCCCGAAGTAGCCGAGGCGAAGGCCGAGCGGTTGAAAGAAAAGATAGAAACGCTGAAAAAGCAAATGCAGAAACTCAAGGACATCGAGGCGCAGCTTCACGACAGTCCAGACCAGCAAATCTCTCTTACCGATCCAGATGCACGCTCAATGGCCACGAGCGGCCGAGGTACCGGAACGGTTGGCTATAACGTACAAACAGCCGTCGACGACAAGCACCATCTGATCATTGCCCATGAGGTGACCAACGTTGGCAATGACCGGACGCAACTCAGCAATATGGCGAACCAGGCGCGTGAAGAGATCGGCGCTGAGTCGCTGACGGTGGTCGCCGACCGAGGCTATTACAAAGGGTTGGAAATCCTTGCCTGCGAGCAGGCGGGTATCACCACCTTCGTACCGAAACCCCTGACATCAGGCAGCAAAGCCGAAGGCCGATTTGGTAAGCAGGACTTCATCTACGTTGCTACATCGGACGAGTATCGATGCCCTGCGGGGCAGTTACTGACCAGGCGGCATTCGTCGATGGAAGACGGCATGTTATTGCATTGTTACTACTTCTCTGGCTGCCAATCCTGCTCAATACAAAAGCAATGTACGACGGGTAAGGAGCGCCGGATAAAGCGCTGGGAACATGAAGCCGTAGTCGATGCGATGCAGGCTCGGCTGGATCATGATCCAACGATGATGAGGCGTCGCCGGCAGACCGTTGAACATCCTTTTGGAACGCTCAAATACTGGATGGGGAGTACCCACTTCCTGACCAAAACCCTGCCGAGGGTAAGCACCGAGATGAGCCTTCATGTGCTCGCCTACAACCTCAAGCGAATGATGAGCATCTTCGGCATCGCAGGATTGCTTGAAGCGATCAGGGCGTGAATCCAGCCGCGTGATCGGCCGTGATCGGCGATTTGGGCCGCTGGCGCGGCCCAAACCGCATTTACGAACACCCATGTAACTGACTAGGGCAATTCGCTCTTCCGTCTGCTGTTTCGCAGGCAACGCACGCAACTCTCCGCTATCGACGTACTCAGTGCGTTTTCACACAGCCTGGACCCATAGCGGTCATTGTCCGCCAGCGATGGGAAGGTCTAGCTCTGAGCTACGGCTTGAAATATCGGTCTTCTTGAGATTTACAACCAGGTAAGTTGTCAATGTGCTTTAGCGACGAGGGCCTCAGGGAGGCCCTCGTCGCTAAAGCCAGGTTGAAACTCAGTTCTTCACGACCGGCACCGTCACGGTTTTGCCGAAGGCCGACTTGATGGTCGCTGTCGGGGCAGCCGACGGGCCGCTGCCGACGGTTGTCACCGCTATATTCCAGCGCGCGCCTGTCGGCGTAATGGTCAGGGTGGCGGTGCCAAGGTTCGCCGTGCCGGTTGTGGTCGTGGCCGTCGCCGTGATGCTATTGCCCGTGCCACGGGAGGTGGTGCCGGACAGGACCCAATACCAGCGGCTGTTGCTGCGGGCGGTGACGGTGGCGCTGGTCACGATCAGGTTCTCGACGACCGCTGCCGAGACCGCCACGGACACCGTTGCCGGTGCCGATTCCGCGTTCCTGGCATCGCTGGCCCTATAGGAGAAGGTCGCGGTGAACGGCGCGGGGACCGTGGCCGGTGGTGTGTAGATCACGCGCAGACCGTCGGTGCTGACCACGCCCTTGCCGGAGTCCGGTTGCTCCAGTCCCACCACTTTGAGTGGCACGTTACCGTCAGGGTCGCTGTCGTTGGCCAGCACGTTGATGATCACCGGTTGGCCGGTGTTGCTGATGGCGCTGTCGGGGTTGGCAATCGGTTTTTGGTTATCGCCGTCCTCTTCACGTCTATCGCCAGTGCGGAAGGTCGGCAGCGCAGCGGAATTGACGTAGGTGACGCCGTCCCATCCGGGCAGGGGGGTTGGCATCAACTGGAACTGGCCGGGGTGCTCGACATCCCAGCGCAGCAGCATGGAGGTGTCCTCGTGCTGGGTGTTGTGGCAGTGCTCCAGGTAGGTCCCGGCAAACTCGCGGAAGCGGATCGCAATGTCCACGGCCTCCGTACTGTCGATGCCTTCGCCGATGAGATAGACGTCCTTGCGCGCCCATTTTTCCCATTCCGGCGGCGCCTTGCCGTCACGGTTAAGAATGACGCCTTCTTCGAAATGCACGTGCACCGGGTGGCTCCAGCCGTTGCCGCCGTTCCTGATTTTCCACACTTCCAGGGTGCCGTCGCCGGAGAATCCGGCAGGGGTCGGACCGGTGGCCAGTTGCGGAGCGGCGCTGATGATTCGAGGGTCCATCTGGAAGCCCAGACCGCCGTCGGTCTTGATGGTCCAGGGTTCTTCGTCGGTACCGTCGGAACGGCCGAAGATGAACTCGCGATGCCGCGCGGCGTTGAGCTTGGCCTGCACCGCCGGGTCGTCACGGTTGAGGGGCAGCGTGATCATGCTTTTACCCGTCGGCTTGCCCGGCTTGGCGGGTTCGAAGTCGGCGGGGTTCATGCTCACGTCCTGGCCGGCATAAGGCTGGACCACCATCTGCATGAACTTGCCCACCGCCGGGTCGCCGTTCTCCCATTGCAAGCCGTTACTGCCCAGCTTGAGCACCGCCTTGTACTTGCCGGACAGGACATCGGCCAGGCTCAGCGGCAGACTTTCCGGCCCCTTGCCGTCGTGGTGCTCCATCAGGTTGACGAAGTACAGCTTGTCGCCGGTCCTGATCCCGTATTTCGAGAAGTTGACGATAATGTCGAAACGCTCGGCGATACCCATGGAGGGCAGGATGGCGTTGTGGTCCTGCAGGTCGCCGTCAGCGTCCAGATCCATACTGCCGTCGAACGGCACGGCGTGTTCCATGATGTTGCCGTCGTTGGCGATCAAGTGGAACGGCACGCGGGTGTAAGACAGGCCGGAACCTGTGGGGCCAGGGAATTCGCCACCGGTGCCGATGATTTCACGCACCAGTGCGATCCTGAAGAAACGTGACACCGAGCCGTTGAGGATGCGGAAGCGATAGCTGCGCGCGCGCACATTCAGGCGCGGCTGGTACTGCCAGTTGACCAGCATCTGGTCACCGAGAAAACCATCGGTGTTGAAGGGGTTGAACCACAGTTGGCCGTTCTGATCCCAGGCCTTGTCGGCCACAACCAGGTTCACATCGTAGTCGCGGTTGCCCCAGGGCAAGGCCGAGCCGCTGGGCAGACGCAGATTGACGCCGTCTACAAACGCTTCGTTACCGCGATCCAGGGCGCTGTAGTAGTTCATCATCGTCGCGCTGCCCTTGTAGACGTTCTGCGCGGTGAAATCGAGCATGTGGTCGTGGAACCAGTGGGTGCTCATGGTTTCGCGCCAGTCGCCACGAATCTTGATGGTGCCGTTGTTGCAGGTCTTCAGGCCCGGCGTGGCATCGTTGACATACAAGGTTTCGCCCGGGGAACAGGGGAAAGCCGCGCGGGGATCCTGGGCGCTGGTGTTGATGCTGTCGTAACCGGCCAGCTGGATCGGCCAGCGATAGTCGTAGTACTGCCCCGGAAAGAAAAACGCATTGGCAAAGCCGTCGCTTTCGGCGGGGGAGTGGCCGTTGTGTTCGTGGGTGCTGAGGGTGTGCAGGCCAAACCCCATGTTGGCCGATGGATCGATCGGCAGGGCGTTGTAGTGACGCATCAGCACCGCTTGGCCGTAGCGCACCATCAACAGTTTTGGCGGAAAGGTACCGTCGAAGGTCCAGAGCGCCTTGTGATTCTGGATCGGCATGTTGGGGTGGAAACGCGTGTCGATGCCTTTGGTGGTGCCCGCGATGATCGGGTTGTCCGAGGTCTGGTTGTACAGTCCGCCTGGCCCGAACTCACCGACCGCATAGTTGTGCAATTGCCGACGGTCGCGCATGCCGCCGTTGAGCTTGGCGCCTGCTTGCGCGGTCTTGAAGGCGACCTGTGGGTAGAACTCGTTCCAGCGCTGGTGCGACCAGCCTTTTCCTGGCGGACGCCCCTCGGCCGGCGAGCCGACCGGATGGCGGTTGAGGAAGGCTTCGATCTGCGCTTTCCACGGGTTGCGGTCCAGCACGTTGGAAAACTGCGACGGAAACGGGTACAGCCCCGGCTGGCGCATGAAGGCTTCCAGCGCCGCGGCCGAAGGACCGCTGCGGGCGATGTTGTTCGGGTCCTGCACGGGCGCCGGGCCGACGGTCGGAGGCGGGAAGGTCAGGGTGGGCGGCGGCAGTGTCGGGTCGAGTTTTTCCGTGCCGAATTCTTCGAACAGCAGCAATTGCTGAGTGTACGGCTGGGCCCCGAACAACGGGCTGGGCTTGCCGTTGGTGGGGATCTTGAAGGAGGTCTGCAGGTTTGGCGGCAGCACGTTGTCGACCGTTGGCGTGGTGCGAGTGCCAAAAACGCCATTGGGCAGGGCAAAGGCGCCCGTGTTGGCGGGTGGCATGGCCTCTATGGCTTCCAGCGCGGCCTTGGGGTCGGCCGGCGGGTTGGTAAACGCCGAGGGGTCTGTCGGTGGTGGCGGGCCAAAATCATCCAGCGGCGCGGCATCTGCCATGGCCAAGGTAAGGAACATCGCACAGGGCAGGCTTGATTTGCGCAGTAAGCCGAAGGAGTCGAAAGATGGAGTCGCGCGTTTCATGTTTCACCCCACGCGTGATGTCCCGTCGTCTCAATAGCCGGGACGACAGCTGTTGCGGGTATCAGGGGGTGTGCAACTAATGAGCCACTACCCTGGGGCGAAGAAAAAGTTCAATGCAATTAACAGGCTGTTCCTGTGTGTTTTTAAGCCAGAGAAGGGAGAGTGGGGAATATTCCTCAGGTTTGGTGGTAAACGCTTGGCTGGGTGGGTGTAGTGCCCCATTTATGGAGAGAGTAACAGCCCGGTTTCACCGACCGTTTTTGGCAGGGGCTGCTGCCATGGGGCGACATGGATATGACTGGTCGAGAAAGGCCGCTTTTGGCCGATTGTTGCCTGTCGCGAAGGGCTGTATCCACCCCATAGCTGCCATTAAAGAAAGTAACGCTGACCTGGCAAAAAAAAGAAATCAGCGCCCCCTGGTCTTACGCCTTTCCTTTGTCGAATCAGATTCCTCTGCTAGATTTTCTGCCGATGTGTTTACTGCCAGAAACACGTTTAACGAAAACTCCCAAGCAAGGAAGCACCTTCATGAAAAAGCCCCCTCTTTTCACCCTTGGTCTGCTCGCGACGGCGATGTTGCTCGGCGCGACTGCCGTGCAGGCGCAGAGTGAGCCGGTGGCTCAGGTGTCCGGGCCTGAGGCCGATGTGAAGGTGACCGAAACCTATGTGCGCATGATGGCGCGCGAAGCCTATTTCTGGGGTTGGCCGATGGCCAACATCTATAACCGGCGGCTGAAGTTCAAGGATCTGCCGCAGGCCGGCCTGATGGGCGGCATCGTGCCCGTGGCGCCGATCAATCATCTGTCGATGCTCACCGATTACATCTCGCCGGGTGAACGCCTGGTGGCCTGCCCGAACCAGGATGTGGTCTACGGCGCCGGCAGCATTGCGCTGGATCTGGAGCCGGTGGTCTTGCAGGTACCGGATTTCGGCGACCGGTTCTGGGTGTATCAGGTGGTGGATCTGCGCTCCGACAGCTTCGCCGAACTGGGCAAGATGTACGGCACCAAACCCGGTTTCTATCTGCTGGTTGGCCCGGACTGGAACGGCAAGGTGCCGGAGGGCATCACCCAGGTTTTCCGCGCAAAGACCAACACCGGTTTCGTGATTCCACGGGTGTTCCAGGACGATACGACCGAGGATCGCAAGGCGATCCAGCAATACCTGTCCGGCATCGATATGTACCCGGTGTCCAAATACGACGGCAAACTCAAGCAGCGTGACTGGAGCAAGTCGCCAAAATTCCCGGCAGAAGCGGCCGGTGCCGAAGAAACCCGCTGGGTGCTCCCGGAAAAATTCTTCGATGAACTGCCGGCACTCCTGAAGGACGCCAAGCCATTGCCCGGCGAAGAAGCACGCTATGCGCAGTTGTCGGTACTGGCACAGATCGCCCAGCGTGATCCGGAGCTGAAAAAGGCCATGATCGACGAGGCGCAAAAGTCTGATGTCGAAGTGGTCAAACCGCTGTTGCAGTTCCGTAACTATGGCAAGCAGTTGCCCAATCACTGGAGCACCATCGACAACGGCGCAGCGTTCGGCACCGACTACTTCCTGCGCACGGCGGTGGCCCGCTCGAACATCTTCGTCAACAAGCAGATCGAGACCAAGTACTTTTACCAGGACCTGGATCAGTCCGGCACGCGCCTCAATGGCGGCCAGCGCTACAGCGTGACCTTCCCTAAAGATGCCTTGCCGCCGGTCAAGGGTTTCTGGTCGCTGACTTTGTATAACGAACAGCACTTCTTCGCAGATAACCCGCTGGGCCGTTATTCCCTGGGCACCAAGAACAAATCGCTCAAGCCCAATGCCGACGGCTCGCTGACGCTGTACGTGCAGAGCGAATCCCCGGGTGCCGACAAGGAAAGCAACTGGCTGCCCGCGCCCAAGGGCGCCGATTTCTCGCTGTACGTACGCGCCTATTGGCCTGAACCCGCCGCGCTGAACGGCCAGTGGACGCCGCCGGCGGTGGTCAAGCTCAACTGAAAACCATGCCATGTTTTATCTTCAAACTGCGTCACATAAGGACATCCCATGAGCAGCTTGCGTAACACCCTGACCGCCCTGGCAGTGGCGGTCTCCCTGAGCGGCGTCGCCGATGCCGCCACGCGTTACGAAGAGCTGGCCAACCAGCCCTTCGAAAACGGTTTCCCGACCGAGGCCACCGCACGCAGCATGATTGACGAGCTGATTTTCCAGCGCGCCGTGCAGTCGTATCTCTGGTCGTTGCCAGCCATCAACATCTGGTCGATGAAGGAAGCGTCGGAGAAACAATTCGGTGCCGGCTACAACATCCTGCCGACCTGGAAAAAACGCATCAACGCCAAGACGCTGGTGACCACGCCGAACTCCGACCTGGTCTACGCCATGAGCTATCTGGACCTGGCGAAGTACGGTCCGCTGGTGGTCGAAGCACCGCCCGGCGTGCAGGGCATGTTCGACGATTTCTTCCAGCGGCCGATTGTCGGTCCGACCATTGACGGCAAGACCTGGCGCGGCGACGTCGGCCTGGCCGGCCCCGACAAGGGCAAGGGCGGCACCTATGTACTGTTGCCGCCGGGCTACACCGGCCCGGAGCCCACCGAAGGTTTCGTCTACCGCTCGCGCACCAACAACGTGTTCCTGTTCTGGCGCACCTTCTTCAAGGACCCGAAAGACCTGAGCGTGCCGGTGGCCGAAGTCGAGCGCACGAAGATCTATCCGCTGGGCAAGAAGGATTCGGCGCTGCCAATGCAGTTCCCCGATGCCACCGGTGCCCCGATCAACATGCTGTTCCCCGAGGACGGCCGGTACTTCGATCTGCTGTCGCGCTTCATTGAAGCCGAAGCGGTCGACCCGGCGGACATGGACATGCGCGGCTTCCTGCACACCATCGGCATCGAAAAGGGCAAGGCCTTCGCCCCGGATGCCGAGCGGCGCAAGCTGCTGGATGACGCAGCGCGCACCGCGTTCAAGATGAGCAAGGTGGTCACCAGTCATCTGCTGATGAAAGAGCCGGGCGGCCTGTACTACACGGATCGCCAGTACGTGAACACCTTCGCCGGGGAAAACACCGAGTTCCAGTCCAGCGGCACATTCACCAACCTTGAACAGCGTGTGGCGTTCTTCACCTCTGCCTACTCGGACAGCCCGGGCATGGTGATGAACATGGTCGGCGCCGGCGCCAAGTATCCCGCCACCACCCGCGATGCCGACGGCAAGTTCCTCGACGGCGCCCAGACCTACAAGCTCAACCTGCCCGCCAATGTGCCGGCGGCGTTGTTCTGGTCGGTGACGGCCTACGACAACCTGACCGCCTCGGGTCTGGACAACGGCCAGCCGTTCCCGTCGCTCAACCAGATGGACAAACCGGCGCAGAACAGCGATGGCTCGACCGACATCTACTTCGGCCCTGAATCACCGGGTACGGGCAAGAACTGGATACGTACCGTGCCGGGCAAAGGCTTCCTGGTGATCGTGCGTTTGTATGGTCCCAAGCAAGCGTTTTTCGATCAGAGCTGGAAGCCCAGTGATTTGATCAAACAGTAACGATGAACTGCCTTGCCCCGTTGTGAAGCGGGGCAGGGCGAACCAGGGAGAGACTGCTGAGCGAAATTAGCCGGTGCGTTAACCGGCGCGACGATCAGTATCCATTTCCATTGTCCGATTTGAGGGGACTCAGACAGTTCAGTTTGCTTTACCAGTCGCTGAACAACGCCAGGTAATGACGTGATACTGATAGTCCGCAATTGGCCGATTTGGACCATTCGCGAGTGCTCGCTTTTGCCGGGGACGGATGACCAAGCCAAAAGTGGCATTAATCTGATCGGCCAAAGACGCTCGATCCACCGAGCGGGGCTTCTCACCCTGTTAATCCCTGTTAGCTGCCGTATTGAGTGCCATGACGATCCACGCCGCGCCGTTGATCATCACAGACCGCTCCCCGGGGAAGCCCGCGAAGGCTGTGCGAACCGCGGTCGAGGCACGGGCGCGGATGTCGTCAGGCTGATCAGCGAGCACAAGCGACAGCGGGCCACCCTCGAACGCCATCTTTACCGCGTCGTCGATCGCCGCGTCCCGCGTCCCGCCCTCGCCGAACGGGATGGAAGCATCGAAGGGCGTGATAGTGACATCGGTGAAGCCGGCTGCTGTCAGAATGCGTGCCACCCGCTCCTGGTCGCCGAACGAGAATGGGCCGGGCGCTTCGGGATCGGGTGGGGTGATCGGCGGGACGATCCCCTTGATCGCGCCCATCGGCAAGCGCACCCAATCGTTCTCGGCCATGCCGCGCCAGCAGACGAAAGCGACCCGCGCGCCCGGCTTGAGCGCACGGCGCATATTAGCGAACGCCGCCGTCGGATCGTCGAAGAACATCACTCCGAAGCGCGAGAACAGGATGTCGAACGCGCCCTCGGGCAATTCGGTGCTGCTGGCGTCGGCCACCTGGAACAGGGCCGGCGTATCCTGCGGCGTTAGCGCGCGCGCTCTGCTGATCAGCGGTTCGGATATATCCACGCCGAGCACATGGCCGCCCGCACCGACGCGGGCGGCCAGATCCAGAGTAGACGCCCCCGCGCCGCAGCCGACGTCCAGTACGCGTTCGCCCGTGGCGGGCGCGGCGGCTTCGATCGCGGCCTGGCCGAACACCGCCATCATGGCATCGAGCCGAGCCTGGTTGGCGACCCAGTACTCCCCGCTTTGACCATTCCAGTCGGCGACTGGATAGGCATTTTGCTCTTTCATGCTATCTCCTTGTTCTGATTCGTTTGTAACTGGCTACCCTTTAATCGAGGCAAGGGGGAAAGGACGCTACTTGGCCCATGCCGCGATCCGTTCCGCGATCGCCTCAGGGGCCTCGATGTGCAGGAAGTGACCGACGCCGGGGACGACCTCCATCGCGTGCGGGGCGGCGAACCGATGTCGGTCGTCGACCTGCGGGGGAAGGATGCAGCCGTCGTTGGCACCGTGAAGCTGCAACAGGGGCACCGCGATCGGCTGCGAAAGACGGCGCGTCGCCCCAAGCATGCCGGGGCGCAGCATTGCCCGGTAGTACTTTAGGGGCGCGGGCATGCTGGCCCGCAGGTGCTCGCGTAGCTCCGCCTGGAGAGCAGGATCGAGGGAGAGGCCGGGCGACCACTGACGCCAGAGGCGGTGGATGAGGGCGAAGTCGCGGGCTGTGACCATCCAGCCGCTTCCTGGCAGTTGAAAGAGCCCCATGTACCAGCTCCGGCGTAGCTGAGCGGGGTGCGTCAGCCGGCTCATGAACGTCAGTGGGTGAGGGATTGCGAGCGTGATCGCTCGTTCGATCCTCTCTGGTGCGGTGACGCAGGCATCATATGTAATCAGGGCGCCCCAATCGTGGCCAATCAACTCCACGGCTCGCCCCGGAGACCAGCGGTCGATCAGCGCGAGCACGTCGCTGGTGAGGGCTGCGAAGTCGAACGGCCCCGCGGTCGGGGACGGCGCGTAACCACGAAGCCAGGGGGCGACGACGCGACGTCCGCGGCGACCGAGCTCGGCAAGGAAGGGCTTCGCGGTCGGCGGATGGTCCGGGAACCCGTGCAAGACAAGCGTCGGTTGACCATCGGGATCGCCACACTGCAGCGCGTGAAAGGTGCCGTGTGGCAGGTCGAAGGTAACGTGTTCGAACTCCATGTGTGTCAGCCTTTTCCAGGAGTGGTCGGACGAGAGATGCTGGCTTCGGTGCCTCTGTTTTTGGACATGTGCGTCTCCTCAGGCACCGGGTGAACTGCGGGGGCAGCCGTCCAGTCGGTTTTCGTTGACACCGGCCCGCAACCTTCAGAGTCGGATAGCCCGCGGCAACCGGAGAAGGGAATCTGTGCTCTCAAACCAGCATCGACTGTTGGGCGAAGATACCCGCCATCGCGCCTTGCCATGATGCCGTGGTGACCGAGGCCATGAGGGGATTGGCGAGGTCGCCGGCGGCGTAGACGCCGGGCATGCTGGTTTCGCGGCGCTCGTCGACCTGTAGGGCGATGCCCAGGGGTGTGTCGACCGTCGCGAGGCCCAGTGATTCATGCAGGGGGGCGGACGGCTTGTTGCGCGGATGCGCGAACAGGATGTCGACCGCGACAGAACGGCCGGCGTCGAGCCTGACGGTGGCGTTATAGCTCTCGTCATGGTCGATTTCGGTGATCCAGCCATCGACGACAGGGATGCCGCGGCGCACCAGATCGGCCCGGATGTCGGGTGGAATGTCGTGACCATTGGCGAAGACCGTCAATGTGTCGGTCCAGTCGTGGTATAGCCTGACGTAGTTGTGCGACGGCGGGCCGGACCAGACGAGACCCCAATGCCGGCCGGCAACTTCAAAGCCGTCGCAATAGGGGCAGGGCACGATGGCGGTGCCCCAGCCTTCGGCAAAGCCGGGAACTTCAGGCATCTGGTCGGCGATGCCATAGCTCAGGATCAGGCGGCGCGCCTTGAGGCTTTCGCCATCGCCAGTGAGGACGGAGAAATCGTCGATGGCGCCGGAGATACTCTCGGCCCGGGCAGTGACCAGCCTGACCGTGGGATAGCGCGCCAGCTGCTGCCGCGCCTCGGCCAGGATCTCCAGCGGTGGCTTGTGGTCGTGGCCGAGCAGGCCATGCGAGTGGTCGGCGAAGCGATTGCGCGGCAGGCCGGTATCGAGAACGGTGACCTTGCGGCGGGCACGGCCGAGCTGCAGGGCGGCGGCAAGACCGGCAAAGCTGCCGCCTATGATGAGGACGTCATTCATGGTGATGGGCTCCGCGTTGTGGATGAAGGGAGATTGGCATGTACTTTTAAGATACTTTGAAGTACCCTAATTCATGAATTAGAATACTGTCAAGTACTGGAATTTTTATGACCGAAAACAGCCAGGGCCGGCGAGGCCGGCCCGCTAACGAGACGCTTGGTCAAACAATCGTCGACGCCGCGTGCGAACTTTTTGTGGAGTTGGGTTTTCAAGCGACGACCATGGACAAGGTCGCCCAGCGGGCGAAGATCTCCAAGCTAAGCATCTATCGGCACTTCGAGAACAAGGAGGCGCTGTTCAGCGCGGCCATCGCGGCCCACTGCCAGCAGTTTGCACCACAGGCTCTTTTTGAAGGCTTCGACGGTTCGGCCGAAGATCAGCTCATGGCGGTGGGATCAACCCTGCTTCGCACCCTGTTGAGCCCGGACGTGCGCAGTGTCGAAGCCATGATCATGGCCGACAAGACGAATCAAAAGTCGTTAAGCAAGCGCCAATACGAAGCCGGCCCCGCCTATGTCATCGCCCAAATCGAGGCCCTGTTGTGTCAGTTGCACGCGAAAGCGGTTTTGAACGTGCCTGATCCTCTCCAGTCCGCCCGCTTGTTTGCCGCGCTTTTCAAAGGGTCCGATCTCTTGATTATCGCGCGCTTCGATGAGGCGAGAGCAGAGGACGACAACGAAATCGAATCCTATTGCCGGTCGGCCGTCGCCATGTTCATCGCCGCGCACGGTGGCAATGACCACGCGGGCGAATAAGCATTTGATTGCTCCGGGCAGCTTGGCCTGGGGCGTCGTCCAGACGCTTCGTCATATTGGGCTGGCGCGCGCCAATATGGCGACAGTATCGAAACGCTTCTTTGGTGGATCAGCTTCAGCATTTCACGAACTGGCAACTTCGTGACCGGGGTCGTCCCGAGAAACCTTCACCAGTCACCTCTCCCAGGGAAAGTAGGGCAGCAATCGTTCGGTTTCCCTTCTGACCACGGCGTAGCATTCGCAACTCAGCGCCTCGAGCCGGGCCCTGTCCAGGATCTTGATGTGGCCCCGACTGTATTCGATGACACCCAGGCGCTGGAGCTTGCCGGCGGCGTCGGTCACGCCTTCGCGGCGTACACCCAGCATGTTGGCGATCAGCTCCTGGGTCATGGTCAGTTCATTGCCTTGCAGGCGATCGAGCGACAACAGCAACCAGCGGCACAGCTGCTGGTCGATGGAGTGGTGGCGGTTGCACACTGCCGTCTGGGCCATTTGCGTGATCAGGGCCTGGGTGTAGCGCAGCATCAGCAGCAGCATTTCTTCATGGCGGTTGAACTCGTCCTTGAGTTGCTGGCCGGGTAACCGGTAGGCATGCCCGGCACTTTGCACAACGGCGCGGCTGGGGGTGCTTTCGCCGCCCATGAAGACTGCAACGCCGATCAGGCCTTCATTGCCGACCACTGAAATCTCGGCCGAGGCGCCGTTCTCCATCACATACAACAGCGACACGATGGAGTCGGTGGGGAAGTAGACATGCCGCAGGGCGCCACCGGACTCATAGAGCACTTTGCCCAGTGGCAGCTCGACCAGTTCGAGGTGGGGGAGCAGGCGATCCAGCGCTGGCGCCGGAAGCGCCGCTAGCAGGTAATTCTGTTGTGGCTTGGGTACAGCAAACATATCAGCCACCCTTCGAGGGAGAATTCCCTGAGGGGGACAGGTTACTCCAAAGCGCGCTATGCGTGGCAGCGCACCGAAGCAGTTGCTGCCATCTGCGATGCTCAAGGGAGCGACGCTGCCTCTGCAGCGCCGAACGTTGGAGGTTGTATGAGCAAGCACATTGACCCGAATCTTCGCCAGGGCCCTGGCAAGCCCACTGCGAAACAGCCACAGAGCACGCCGGTCCCCCTGCATGACAAGCCCGGGCAGGCTGCCAACCCGCCCGTACACATCAAACTGGGTGAGGCCGTGCAGACGCACCACCAGGGCCCGAGTCATCCAGTCTGAATCCAGGCCCGCCTAGAGCGCTGTTTCTCAGCGCTCAAGATCGGTTTCGACGGTTCTATCCCACCCAGGGGTTTCGGGTTGCTGCGCTTTTACCGGGCAGGTCACCACGACCTGATGTTCTCTGCCGTCATCGAGCAATTCCAGCGCGTCATTGCCCAGCAGCTCGCCGTCCAGCGTGACCGAGGCTGCAGTGCTCGTGCCGGGGCGTACATGGATATGGTAATGCGTCGCCCCATAGCGGTAGCGCAGCGTGTAGCCAGGCCAGCCCTGCGCCAGCAGCGGTACGATGTGCAATGCAGTCCCGACCCGCCGCACGCCGAGCAATGACTCCACGATGAAGCGGTACGTCCAGCCGGCCGACCCGGTGTACCAGGTCCACCCCCCACGGCCTGCATGGGGCGGCGTGCCGTAGACGTCGGCAGCCATGACATAGGGCTCGACCTTGTAGGTTTCGAGGCGCTTGGCGACGTCATGGCCGGCGGGGTTGATCATGTTGAGCAACCGCCAGGCCCTGACATTGTCGCCAAGCTCGGCGAACGCCATGCCGGCCCAGACCGCGGCATGGGTGTACTGGCCGCCATTTTCCCGTACGCCCGGCACGTAGCCCTTGATATAGCCGGGCTCGAGCGAGCCTGTGTCGAAGGGTGGATCGAGCAGCAGGACCGCGCCTGTGTCGGGGCGTACCAGATGCTGCTCGAATGACGCCATGGCCGTGCGGCGCCGTGTTGGCGAGGCAGCCCCCGACAGTACCGACCAGCTTTGCGAGATCGAGTCGATGCGGCATTCGTCATTGTTGGCCGAGCCCAGGACCTGGCCGTCGTCGAACCAGGCGCGCCGGTACCATGAACCGTCCCACGCATGCTCTTCCAGACTGGCTTGCAGCAAGGCGGCCTGCCGGGTACAGCGCTGTGCGAAAACTGGGTCGCCCTGCAATTGGGCGGTGACGGCAAACTGCTGCAGAACATCAAAGCTGAAGAAGCCTAGCCACACGCTTTCCCCATGACCCAGATGGCCGACCCGATTCATTCCGTCGTTCCAGTCGCCCGTGCCCATCAAGGGCAGGCCGTGGCTGCCGCGCTGCAGGCCGTGTTCGATGGCGCGTACACAATGCTGATAGAGGCTTTCTTCGAGGTGCGACTTGCCGGGCAGGTCGTAATAGGACTCTTCCCCGGCATTGAGCGGTCGGCCTTCAAGGTAACCCACGGGTTCGGCCAGCACGCTGAGGTCGCCGGTGACGCTGACATAGTGACTGGTCGCCAGCGCCAGCCACAGGTAATCGTCCGAGCAGCCACTGCGCACGCCCCGATCGAGCGGCGGGTGCCACCAATGTTGCACGTCGCCTTCGGCATATTGATGGGCTGCACACAGCAACAAATGGCCACGTACGCTGGCGGGATCGGCATGGATCATCGCCATGCTGTCTTGCAGTTGATCGCGAAAGCCGATGGCCCCGCCGGACTGGTAGTAACCACTGCGGGCCTGGAAGCGACAGGCGATGACCTGGTACATCAACCAGCCATTGACCATGACATCGATGCTCGGGTCGGGGGTCTGGACCTGAATCACGCCCAGCTGCGAACGCCAATGCTCGCGTACCGCCTCGAGTTCTGCGGTGGCCGCCCCCAGGCCACGGTACTGTTGAACCAGGCGCAGGGCTGAGGTCGTATCCCGGGCGGCACCGAGGCGGAAGACCACGTCCTGGTCGTCACTGTTGTCGAGGTCGAGGGCCACCTGAATCGCCGCACAGGGGTCCATGCCCCCACCGGTACGGCCTGACAGGCGTGCCTGCTGCAGTCCGGCAGGCGCCTTGAGGCTGCCGTTGCGGCCGATGAACTCGGTGCGATCACCGCTGATGCTGGTGGCGGTCGAGTCGGTATCGAGGAACGCCACCCGTTCGCAAAACTCGATCGAATAGGCGTTCCTGGCGAAGAATGCGCCGCTGCTGGGGTCGGCTTCCGTCACCACATGCATCGCCGATTTGCTGCGCAGGTCGCCCAGCACCCACTCGACATAGCAGGTCGTCGACAGGCGCCGGGCGCGGCCTGAACGGTTGCGAATCTGCAAGTGCGAGAACTTGATCGAAGCATCCAGCGCCACGTACACCCACAACTCGGTGTGGATACCGTCTTCATCGTGCTCGAAGACGCTGTAGCCGAAACCGTGCCGGGTGCGGTACGCGCCGGTACCGGGACAAGGCTGTGGCGTCACCGACCAGAAATGCCCGGTTTCTTCGTCGCGCACGTAGATCGCCTCACCGCTGGCGTCGGTGAGCGGGTCGTTGTGCCAGGGGCTCAGGCGAAATTCGTGAGCGTTTTCCGTCCAGGTGTAAGCGCCCCCACTTTCGGATATCACCGTACCGAAGTGCGGGTTGGCCAACACGTTGGCCCATGGCGCCGGCGTCGGCCTTCCCGGCTGCAAGGTCATGACATACTCGCTGCCATCGGCACTGAAGCCGCCATAGGCGTTGCCCAGGAGCAAACCTTCGATGGCGGGCAGGGTAGCGGCCGCTTTTACCTGGCGCTTGAGCGTGGGCACGAATGCCGGGTAGGCCGGGCTTGCGTGACGCCGATGGACCTGCTCGGCAATGCTGCCATTGCCTTCGCTCAGCACCAGGCGCGCCACCGACAGGATCAGCGTACGGTCCTCGTTCGACAACTGCTGTGCGGGACGCACGAAAATGCCTCCGGGACGGTCGATCAGCGAAGCTTCGCTGCCGGACGTCACCACCCCCATGATCAAATCCTGGAGTTGCTGGCGATAGCCGGCCTGGTCTTCGTTCCAGATGACCAGGTCCACCATTAGCCCCTTTTGCCGCCAGTAGGCATGGGCCTTGACCATCTGGTGCACGAGTTCGATGTTGTCGACGGTGGCGATCTGCAACAGAACGATGGGCAGGTCCCCTGAAATCGCCTGGCCCCAGAGGCTCGATTGATTGCGTCGGTTGGCCATCAGGACGCTGTTTTCCGCGCGTAACGAAGCATTGGCGTAGAGGATCGAAGAGGCCATCTGTTCGAACAGGCGCCCATCTTCCGGCGAGACATTGAGTTGACGCAGCAACACCTGGCTGTGGGTCCATGCCAGGTCGAAGACGCGGTCGGCGAGGTGCCGGTCGCGGTATTTATTGATCAGGTACAGACAGTCCTCACGGCTGTCCGCGATGCCGGTCACCAGGTCAATGGTCGCCGTTTGTCCGGGTTCCAGGGTGATACGGCAGCGGATGGCCACGATCGGGTCCAGCACCGAGCCTGCGGTGCCGGACAACTGCTCGACATTGCCATCGAGCGCCGCCGGTGCTGCAACGTTGCGTCCGCGGCCAATGAAACGCGCTCGATCGGTCTCGTAGGAAATGGCGTCGATGTCCACGCCATGGGCGGCCAGCAGGTGGCACATCCAGGGGACGGCTTCCTCACTGGAGCGCCGCCTGCGGGTGCAGACGATGGCCTGCAGCGCCGGTAACAATTCGGTCTGCACGAACAGGTTGCTGAAGGCCGGGTGCATGGCATCACTGATTGCCGGGGCCAGGACCACCTCGGCGTAGGTGGTGAGCTCCACGCTACGGCGCACGCGACTGCGGTTGGTGATGTGCAGCCTGCGCAGCTCGATATCGTCTTCGGGGGACACGACGATCTCGGTGTGGGTATCGAAGTCGAGCTCGCGAACACGAAACTCGGCCCGGGCATCGCTGAAAATCGCTTCATGGCTTTCTGGCTTGTGCCGGGTCGGCTGGTGGGCGGAGGACCAGAACACGCCGCTGCTGACATCGCGCAGGTAGCAGAACATGCCCCAGTTGTCGCAGGTCGCGTCTTCATGCCAGCGGGTCACGGCGATGTCGTTGCAGCGGCTGTAACCACCGCCGGCACTGCTGAGCATGACGTGGTAACGGCCGTTGGACAGTAGCTGGACGGCGGGGCGCTTGCGCCCGGGATCGGCGAACACTCGCAGCCTGGTTTCCTGCGCGTGTCCGTTTTCATCTGTGGCAGGTGCCAGGGTTGCATGCAGGTAAGGTGCGGCGGTTTTGGGGACGCGTTCCTGCAGCAACAGGATGGTCGCCTGGAAGGCCGGGATCGACTCGAAGCGTCGTTGCATCGGCCGGTCCAGCAGCAGGCTGGTCAAGGCCAGCAGGCTCATGCCCTGATGGTGTGCCATGAACGAGCGCACGACCGCATAGCGCTGGCCGCGTGGCAGGCGTGCCTCGGTGTAGTCGACCGCTTCGTACAGGCCATAGCGGCCGGCCGACCCTTGGGCCGCCAGGCGCTGCAGGTTGCGGCAGGCCGCTTGCGGCTCGACCATCAGCGCCAGGGCGCTGGCGTACGGCGCAATCACGGTATCGTCGGCCAGTCCGCGCTTGAGGCCAAGGCCTGGAACACCGAACGCCCGATACTGATAATTGAAGTGGGCGTCGAGGGTGTTGTAACCCGACTCGGACACGCCCCAGGGGATACCCAACAGGTTGCCATGCTCGATCTGCAAGGCCACGGCCGCACGGCATGTCTGCTCCAGCAGCGTCCCTTCATAGCTGGGCATGACCAGGTTGGGCATCAGGTACTCGAACATCGATCCGGACCAGGAAAGCAATACCGGTACCCCCCGATTGTTGCTGAGCAAGCGTCCGAGGGTGAACCAGGCCTGTTGCGGCAGCTGGCCCTGGGCGATGACCACGAAATTGGTCAGGCGAACCTCTGACGCGAGCAGGTCGTAATAACCGTTGTCCAGCCTGCGCTCGTCGGCGTTGTAGCCTATCGAGAACAGGTCACGTTGAGCATCGTAGAGGAAGGTGAAGTCCATGCTCGCCAGTGACGCGGACAATTCGACCAGACGCTCAAGGTGGCTGATTCGTGCGCGCGCCAGATGTTGTACGGCCTGCACTTGCGCCTGATCGGCGGGCAGCCACAGCGTGCAATCGAGCTCGGCCATTTGCCGCAGGCTGAGTGCTGGTGCTGGTGCTGGTGCTGGTGCTGGTGCCCGGGCGGGTGCCAATGGCAGCTCGAAGCGCAGTCGTTCTGCCCGCAGATCCGCACACTGCGCCTGCAATGCCTGCAGCCAGTAGTGTGCTTCTTCAGCAGCGGTGTCGATTGCCAAGGCATCCGCCAGATCGAGTACTTGCAAGAGGTTGTCCGGGGTGTCCTGGACAATCGCCGACGCCACCTCCGCGCGCAGTTCAAGCACGGCACGGTCATCGAGGCTGCCGTCCTGTAACGCCTGCTGCAGCACATCGAGGGTGTCGCCCAGACCGCTGAGAATGCGTTGATCGAACAGAGGGGTGTCGATCAACCCCAGCAATCCCGGCCGCAGGGTGAGCAGCAGGCCCGCCAGGTTGCCGCTGTCCACGGTGGACACATACCGAGGCGCCAGCGGCAGGAGTGACTGGGTGTCGTACCAGTTGTAGAAGTGCCCATGGTGTCGCTCAAGACCGGCCATGCACTCAAGCGTGGCAGTGACGCGTTCAAGCAGGCGCCCGGTACTCAGGTAACCGAAATCGTGGGCCGCCAGGTGCGAGAGCAAGGCCATGCCCATGTTGGTCGGTGAGGTGCGATGGGCAATGGTTGGCTTGGGTATCTCCTGGACGTTGTCCGGCGGCAACCAGTTGTCCTCAGGCCCCACGTACCGATCGAAGAACGCCCAGGTCCGGCGTGACAGCATGCGCAGGAAGCGCAGCTCTTGCACTGACGGGTCAAACCCCGCCGGGGTTGTCGGCAGGCTGATCCACCAGGCAATCGCCGGACTTACCAGCCACACCAGCAGCAAGGGTGCCGCCAGTGCGAGTACATGAAGAGAGGGGAGCAGGGCCACGAATAGAATCAGCGCCAGCGCAGGGGCAATCCACATGCTTTTATACATGCCGGACAGATCATTGCCACTGGAACGCTCCACCTCACGAGACGGTTGCCATTGCAGCAGGCGGCGCTTGCTGATCAGCATGCGCCACAGTGAGCGGCCAATCGCATCGAAGCTCAACAACGCATCGGAGGGCAACCAGACAATCGACAACAGCGCGCGCATGAAATGCTGGCCCGAGGTCCGTAATGCCGCACTCAGGTGTTGCCCCAATGGAATATCGGCAGCTTTCTGTACCAGCGCCAGTACCGATTGCAGCAAGGGCTGGAGAAATACCAGGATGACCACCGCCAATGTCCAGGAGACGGCCTCGCTCGAACCCAGCCAGCCCCATGTCAGCATGGCCAGGAAGGCGCCTGGCTCCAGGCTGCGGCGCAGATTGTCAAAAATCTTCCAGCGGGCAAGGTTGCAAAGAAGGTTGGGCGCAAATCCTCCCTGGGGTTTCGGTGCCCACGGCGAGGCCCAGTACAGCACTTGCCAGTCTCCGCGAATCCAGCGGTGTCGGCGCTTGGCATCGGCGCTGTAGCGAGACGGGTATTCCTCATACAGTTGTACATCGCTGAGCAGCCCGCAACGGGCATAGCAGCCTTCGATCAGGTCATGGCTGAGAATGCGGTTATCGGGCAGACAGCCCTCGAGTGCCTGTTCGAAGGCGTCGACGGCATAGATGCCCTTGCCGATGAAGGAACCGCTCTGGAACAGGTCTTGATAAACATCGGAGACGGCACGGGTATAGGGATCGACACCCGCATCGCTGCCAAACAGGCGGGCGTAGGTCGAGCGTGCCGTGCTGGGCAGGCTGATCCCCACGCGTGGCTGGAGAATTGCGTAACCGCTGACGATCTTGCCGCTCTGCTCATCGAATACCGGCTGGTTCAGCGGGTGCATCATCGCACCGATGCACTGACGTGCGACATCCCGGGGCAGCAAGGTATCGGTGTCCAGGGTGATGACGAAGCGCACCGACTCCAGTGGCGCGACATCACCGACGATCAATGCAAAGCGCTGCTGTCCTTTACCTCGCAGCAACGCGTTGAGCTCGGCGAGCTTGCCGCGCTTGCGTTCATGCCCCATCCATACCCGCTCGGTCGCGTTCCAGTGCCTGGGCCTGTGCAGCAGGAAGAACCGGTCGACCTGGCCATCGGCATACTTGTGGTTGAGCGCCTCGATCAGTTGGCGCGCCAGGGCGAGCAATTCGGCATCCTCGGGCATCACCTCGGCAGGGGCGTCCATGAAGTCACTGAGCAGCGCAAAATGCAGGTTGGCATCGCGATTGGCCAGGAATCGCACTTCCAGGCCTTCCGCCAGGGCCTCGATGTCGCCGGCGTTGGCAAACATCGTCGGCACCGCCACCAGCGTTCGCGCCTCGGTCGGTATGCCCTTGCTGTAATCCAGGCGCGGCAGCAGCGACGGGACGACCGTGAGCGTCACCAGCCAGTTGACCAGCCCGATCGCCAGGCGGCTGGTCATCAATAACGCGGGCACGGCGAGCAAGGCCAGGCACCACAGTGGTGTGCCGCTGTGATAGGCACTGCCGAGGAATGGCCAGGCCAGCAGCAGTGTCAGCAGCAGGGAAGGGCACAGGTAGAACTTCAACGGGGCGCTCTGCAGCAGCCGCTTCCATCGCTCGTGCAGCGGCACGCTGGCATGCAGGGCCTGCTCCAGTCTGAGTAACCCGTCAGCCACCAGGTAATAACCCACGTGGCCGGTGACACCGGCCGTGGGCTGTGTGCTCGCGGCCAGTTCAATGGTGGCTTGTGCCACCCTGGTTTCGGAGTGCACGCAATGCCGGGCAAGGCGTTCGACCACATGGCGGTAACGATCACGGGTGGCAAAGTCCATGTTCGCGTAGACGCCTGCCGGGTCCGTGCGCAATACCTGTTCGACATGGCTGAGCAGCTCGACGAACTCGCGCCAGTCGGTCGCTGCCAGCAACCGCAGGCTGGCGATGCTATTGCTGATGGACACCTGGTCACCGGATTGCTGCTGGGCATCCATCTGCACCAGGCGTTCGACCGTAAGGCCGGACTCACCGAGCGTCTGTTCTATCCACGCCATGGGCAATATCAGCGCGGCGCTTTGTCCGTGCAGGCGGCGCGCCAGTTCCGCAACGAAGGGTGGCGTCATCGGTGGTGCCGATCGCGCCATGTCGGCAACGGTCAATACCACGCTCTTGGCGTCGCGCTCGGCCATTTCGATCAATCGATCGGCCCAGTCATCGGCAAGGTTACGGTCATCCCGGTTGGCCATGACCCGGGATGCCACGCGCCGCAGGTTCTCGATCAGCGCCAGGCGCAGCATGATCGGGATGGCCCATAGCTCGCCCAGGGTCAGGGGCGTGATGGTCTGATAAGAGGCGATGAAACAGTTCAGGCTTGGCGCGTCGACCCGGCCATCGCCGTGCGCGATGGTTTCCAGGGCGATGTCGTAGACCCGCGGCAGGCCTGCCGAAGGGCCTTCGGCCAGACGTGGCAGCTCGCGGCTATAGCCGTCGGGCAGGTGGGTCCTGGCGGTACGGATGTTTTCCTCGATCAGGTAGAAGTTGTCCAGCAGCCATTCCGCCGCAGGGGTTGGGCGTCGGGTGGACAGTTGAACGGTCTTGAGCGCTGCGCAGCTACGTTCCAGAAGCAGTTGGTTGTCAGTCAGGCGGCCAAGCAAGGCATCCTTTTTTGAAAGGCGCCCGAGCAAATGCTGGCGTGCCAGCACGATGCCGTGGTCTGCCATCTGCTGGGCATTGAACAGGTCGGCACGCAGGATGGGCTCGTACTCGAACTTGTGCCGTGCTGCACTCCACCTGAGCCAGATGGCCGGTGAGCGCCAAAGGCTGGACAGCGTGCGAGTCAGGATATTTTGCATGAATTCCTTCGTACGACCCGCGCAGGGCAGGTCGCTTGTGGAATGAAGGCGGTTCTACGCCAGGCCAGGTGTGCGGGGCATTGCGCCGCCGGGCGCTGCATTCCACCGACGAGTGTGGAGGATTCATCGCGGCGAAGTCTGTTCGCTAGCGAACATAGGCCATGTCAAACGCGGGGGCTGGGTCACTCAGGGTGTACAGTCGCTGTCCGACCCCATTCAGTCGCTCAGGACTCCCGCGCTAAACCTGCTACGGCCTGCAAGAGCCGGGGCATGTTTTCCAGGGCTTTTTTTCTGGCTTCCGTAAACCGGTTCAACACTGCAAGCTTTTCAGGATCCCCCTCCTGCAGGCTTCGCAACACGGTTGGCAAAAGGTGCAAGTGACACTGCGCAAGCCAGTTGGACAACCCCGCATGCTGCTTCCATTGCCGTTGATTGCCAAGATAAGCGGCCCACATCCTGACCCAGTCCACCGGTGAGCGTGGCAGCGGGACAAACCCGCATAGTGTGTTCATCTGTAGCTGATCGTCGAGGTGGCTTTCCACGTAGGCGATGACTGCGGCACTGAACAGGATCTGATAACTGCTGACTGTCACCAGGTTGATACGATTGCCATCAAACGTTTTCACGCTTCCCTCAGGAATAATCGGGACAGCGCTGGCGCTGCAGTCGATGTAAAGGGCGTCGGGATCTGCAGCGATGCTGCCCTTCTCAAGGGATATTCGGCTGGCCCCAATCGCGCAGACTCTCCCCAGGCGCACTACGTTGTTTATGCGCCGTAGCGCACGCAATTCCCCTTGTGAAATGGTCGCAGCGCGGAAGGCGGTGGGTTCGACGGCTTGATCGATGCGCAACAGTTCGCCGGCACTTTCGAGTCTGAGGAAGAGGTCCGGGATCGAATCTGCAGCACCTATCGCTTCGAACTGGTTCGCGAGACTGCCGATCGTTCGTACAACATTCTCCTGGCCGGGTTGAAAGTTGGCGCGATCCAACAGCCAGGGGGCGTTTGGAACGATCCATTGAATCCTGCCAGGTGCCACGCCATTTTGCAGCAGCCACAGGCAGGCATCGATGCCGGTCTTTCCTCCCCCCACCACCACGTAACGCGAGCAAGGCTGTCCGACCTTTGGCAAGTCGTTGAGCGGTATGCACCGTATACCGGGCTCGACCCGGTAATGCGGTGGATGGGTCGAAGGAACGGCTGTCTGTGCCATAGTCGCATCCACCAGCTTCCTTCGTACCCGGACAGCCTTGCTTTCGCCGGTAAGCAAGGAGGTGATGCAATGACTATCGCTGCGATCACCTTCGTAGTTGTGCATCGGAAAATAGTGCACCCGACCTGACGGCAAGAATCGATGCTGCATAAGCTGATCGAAGTAACTGACAATCTCGCTGCCCGAGGCCAATTCATATAAGCCACCGCCCCATTCGGATTCGTCCTTTTGCCCGGAGCCCAACTCGCAGGAGTTAACGCCATAGAAGGCAGACGGCTGGTGCAGGCGGACGAACGAGTAGGCATCATTCCAGTGCCCACCCGGTTGAGCGTGTCGATCCACCATCAGCACACGCGCATCCGATTGATCGAGCAATGTATCGACGAAGGCCATGGCTGTAGCCCCCGCGCCGATAACCAGATAGTCCGTCTCCAGGGTGGTTGTGTTCATTGGAACGCCCTAATGAAGGTTGAAAATATTCCTCCATCGAATCAGGCTAGTTCTTTTCGCTCGTCGTAAAAGAACCGTTGTTCCTTGTCTACATAGCCAACAGATTTAAAGATTCTCCAGGACCCCTGACACTTGATCTGCCTACGGGTCAAAGGGGCGTATTGGAAGAACCCACGGCCGCAAGCAGACGTTCATCACCGCATCACTCAGGCAAATGCAGCCTCTACAAATGCCTCTAGCGCCTTGTCTTCCAGGATTTCGATAGAGAAGTGCCCGAAGCGCTTGGGCAACCAGATAATGCGTGTCCCGGACGGGGATTGCAGGTTCGCGCGGGCCAATGGCTTGCCGTTTTCATCTTCTGGCTGAACACCGGCGGCCATCAGTTCGTCATAGGCCTTCTCGATGTCCGGCGTCGAATAGCAGTGGCGATAAATCATCCCTTCACCCGAGGCGTCCAGTAGCTCCCTCAGGTTCCCGGCCAGCGGCTGTACCAGCATGAAACGCTCTTGGCCGATCAGCGCAATCGCGTAGCGCACGTGCAGGCCACCTCGTTCCCAGACGAGCGTCTTGGATATCCTGGCGTTCAGTATCTGTGCGTAGTAGGCACAGGCTTCGTCGAGATTCTTGACCAGTACATCGATGTGACTGAACTTCAGTTCCATTGCATGCCTCCTGCTGCCCCGGCGTCCTGGTGACCCATGAATGAAAAGCCGTCTATGCCGGGCCTTGGCTTGACCGACCCTGCCAATCGCGCAGCCATTGCAAGCCCTTGGAGGTGTCGCCGCGTGGCCGGTACTCGCAACCCACCCAACCGCTGTACCCCAGTTGATCGATCAGCTCGAACAGGTAGGGATAGTTCAGCTCGTTGTTCATGTCCGGTTCGTGGCGATCCGGCACACCGGCGATCTGGATATGGCCGATGTTGGCGATATCCCGTCGCAGCTTCGTCGCCACGTCACCCTCGACGATCTGGCAATGGTAGACGTCGAACTGGACCTTGAGGTTGGCCTGGCCGACCGCTTTGCAGATAGCCTGGGCCTGATGTTGGTAGTTGAGGAAAAACCCCGGCATGTCGCGGGTATTGATCGGCTCCAGCAATACAGTGATGCCAGCCTTGGCGGCTTGTGTCGCTGCGTGGCTGAGGTTTTCCAGGTAGGTTTGCTGGTGCCTGGCGCGATCCGCTTCGTTGGCCAGCAGCCCGGCCATGACATGGATGCGGTCGTTGCCCAGTACCGCGGCGTATTCCAGGGCCTTGTCGAAACCGGCGCGGAACTCCGACTCACGGCCTGGCAAGGACACCGTGCCTTTTTCCCCGGCCGCGATATTGCCAGGCGGTGCGTTGAACAGGGCCTGGACCAGGCCATTGTCGTCGAGCCGCTGTTTCAATTGCTGTGGGCTGTAGTCGTAGGGGGACATGTACTCCACTGCCTGAAAACCATCGGCTGCGGCGGCGGCGAAACGGTCGAGAAAGTCATGTTCGGGGTAGAGCATGCTGAGGTTGGCAGCGAAACGAGGCATGAAGACTCCTGCGGTCAAAAAATCAATCTGTGGGTTACCCCTGCACACCAACGGCTTCGTGCAATTCATCCAGCGCCTGGGGCAGCGGCGACAGGATGTCATCCTCGTGCCAGACACCGGCCAGCGTCAATGCCACCCGGTAGGTCGAGTGGGTGTGTACCACGCCTCGTCCCTGCACCTCTCAGTCGAGATGACTGCCCACCACCTCGACTATCCGTTGAGCAATCTGCACGGCGTGGGTCTCCAGCGCGAAGTGGCCGGTATCGAGCATCTCGACCACCGCATTGGGGTTGTCACGCTTGTAGGCCTCGGCACCTGGTGGAATGAAAAACGGATCGCCCTTGCCCCAGATCGCCAGCGTCGGCACCTGGGCATCGCGCAAGAATTGCTGGAACGCCGGGTACAGCTTCAGGTTGTTCTGGTAGTCATAAAACAGATCGAGCTGGATGTCCTTGTTGCCGGGTCGTTCCAGCAATAGCGCGTCCAGATGATAACCCTCGGGTGCAATGAGATCGGGGTTGCTCACGCCTTCCACATACTGCCAGCGCGTGCCTTCCAGGTGCAGGATGGCATCGTGGATCACCTGGCGATTGGCGGGCGACGGCTCGTCCCAATACCGGCGGATCGGCGCCCAGGCATCCCCCAGGCCTTCGAGATAGGCATTGCCGTTCTGCGAAACGATCGCGCTGACCCGCTCCGGGTACGCCAGCGCCAGGCGCAGGCCGACCGGCGCCCCATAGTCGAAGAAGTACATCCCGTAACGCTTGAGGCCCAGCACATCGACGAACTGGCGGATCGTCTCGCCGATGGCATCGAAGGTGTAGACGTAGTGGCGTTCGGCGGGCACCTCGGTGAAACCGAAACCGGGCAGATCCGGCGCCATCAGGCGGTACTTGTCGGCGAGCCGCGGGATCAGGTCCCGGAATTGGTGCGACGAGCTGGGAAAGCCGTGCAACAGCAAGAGTACGGGAGCGTCGGCAGCACCGGCCTCGCGGTAGAAAACCCTGATGCCGTCGGCTTCGACGAATTTGCAGGCAATGGTGGTGTGCGGGAGCGTGGTCATGACGGATCTCCATTGTAACTGTTTAAAGTTATTTATACGGGTTACCTATTTTCATTTTGCACGGACTTTGTAACTGGTCAAATCTTTTTTGTGGGTTACACTGCGTGCATCGATTCCCGGGAGATTTCCATGACTGACGCCGTCGCCACGCCTGACTTGCCCCTACCGCTGGTGCTGGCCGACCATCCGGCGCTGGATCTGCTGAACACCCGAATGATGGTCGATGGCCAGCGGCGCGACCTGCTCAACAGCGATGCCGACGCGGCGCGCTGGCTGGAGCAGATCGGTTTCGGTCTGGCGACGGACGTGGCGGTGGGTGACGGGCAGTTGCTTGCCCGATTGCGCAAGCTGCGCGACTGCATCGAGAGCCTGCTCGCTGCCCGTCGAGAGAATCGCGTGGCGGATCCGGCAGCGCTCAATGCCTTTCTGCTGCGGGTCGTGCCGCAACTGGTGTGGGAGGAGGCGGGCGCGCCGGTGCTGGATCGCTTGCACCAGGGCGATGCCGGCCACCAGCGTCTGGGCAGGCTCGCTTACGCCGCTGCGGAGTTGCTGGCCGAAGGCGATTTCAGCCTGGTACGCAAATGCGAAAGCGCCGAATGTTCATTGATGTTTTACGACCGCACCAAATCCCACAAGCGACGCTGGTGCAGCATGGCGCTGTGCGGAAACCGGCATAAGGTCGCCGAATTCCGCAAGCGACGCCAGGGTGTCGCGGACTGAAGGGCATAGCGCTGCGCGGTATGGGCGGGGCAGCACCCCGGTCAGCCTGAACCACCGTCATCCGATCTTTCATCGAGCGTTGCTGCCTGTGAGGACCGCGTCGTCGAAGGTTGCACTTTGAAATTTCCTGCCGCCATCACGCTCATCCCTAGCGGTTTGTGCGAAAACCCGCTCGTTTGCCCAGGGTTTTTGCACGAATCTGCACCGTTGTCGCTCGTATCATTTCACTCGGTAAAAACGCTGAGCATTTGCGATGACAAAAAACACGACACTGTGGGACATCAGTCCACCCTTGAGTAGCGAAACACCGACCTGGCCGGGGGACACGCCTTTTCTGGAAGAGCGGGTCTGGACCTACGGTCCCGAGTGCCCGGTGAATGTCGGACGCATCACCCTGTCACCGCACACCGGTGCCCACGTCGATGCGCCGCTGCATTACAGCGCTGACGGCGCGGCGATTGGTGAGGTCGCGTTGGATGTGTATATCGGGCCTTGCCGCGTTTTGCATTGTCTGGACAGCGGCGACCTGGTGCAGCCCGGGCAACTGGAAGGGCGTTTGCACGATGTGCCCGAGCGCGTGCTGCTGCGGACCTATCGCCAGGCACCGCTGGCTGCCTGGGATCCGGCGTTCACGGCCGTTACCAGGGAAACCATCGATTTGTTGGCCAGCCTGGGTGTGAGGTTGATCGGCATCGATACGCCGTCACTGGACCCGCAGCAATCCAAGACGATGGATTCGCACCGTGCCGTGGCCCGTCACGGCATGGCCATTCTTGAGGGGATCGTGCTCGACGACGTGCCGGAAGGGGATTACGAGTTGATCGCGTTGCCGCTACGTTTTGCCAACCTCGACGCCAGCCCGGTCCGGGCTATTTTGCGACCGCTGGGTACTCATTAATACGAGTGACCCAATCGGCAATCCGGAACCGGGCGCCGGTTCCGGTAGCGGGTGTCAGGCGTTACTCTCGGTGAATTTTTCGTAGTACAACTGCACGCTGTCCAGTGCTTGTGCCTGCAGCCAGGTCTTGATCGATTCAACCATCGGCGGCGGCCCGCAGACGTACATGTCGACCGGGCCGTCGCGCAGTTCGGCGACGTCGAAGTGTTCGGCGATGTAGCCGCGCTTGCCGGTCCAGTGCGGCGACGGTTCGCTGACCACCTCGGTGTATCGCAGCCCCGGGAGGTGTTGCGCATACGCCTGGATGCGCGCCTGTTCGCACAGGTCGGCCGCATCGCGCACGCCGTAGTACAAGTGCACGGGTTGCTCGCAGCCGCGTTCAGCCAGTTCGTCGAGCATGCCCAGCAAGGCAGACAGTCCGGTGCCGCCGGCCACCAGGATCAGTGGCCGGGCGACGTGACGCAGATAAAAAGCCCCCAGCGGTGCCTCCAGAACGATGGGGTCACCCACCTGACAGCGTTCGCGGATGTAGTTGCTCATCGCGCCATCGGGCAGCAGGCGAATCAGAAACTGCAGCCGATTGCTGACGCCCGGCCGGTTGGCGAAGGAGTAGGAACGCTTGTTCTCGGTCCCCGGAATCTGCAGCCGGGCGTACTGCCCGGGCAGGTAATCCAGCGACTGGCCCACATCGCCCAGATCCAGATGCAGGATCGCCGTGCTGGCCGACACCTGTTTGACCTCGGTGACCGTTGCCGTGAGTTGATCGGGGCCAGCGGCGTTGCACAGACTGGAAGCGAAGTCGAAATAGAACGCGGCGTCGGATTTGACCCGGGTCTGGCAGGTGAGCATTTTGCGTTGTTGCAGGTCCTGGCTGGAGAGGGCTTCCTCATCCACATAGTCCTGGCTGTAATCGCCCGACTCGCAGCGCCCCTGGCAGGTTCCGCAGACGCCTTCGCGGCAGTCCAGGGGGATGTTGATGCCATTGCGCAGGGCGGCGTCGAGCAGGATTTCATTGGCCTGCACAGGGAAGAACAGCGTTTTGCCGTCGGCAAAGCTGAACGCGACTTTATGGTTCATGCCCGGTCTCCCTGGGTTCAGAGGTGATAGAAGTCGAGTACCGAATTGATGGTGTCGTTGAGCAGCAACACATGCTTGCGAACGATCAGCCAGCTATCGGCGTGGGGTTTGAGGCGGTAGGTCGCGCGGCCGAAAAACTGTTCGGTCGTGGCCAGGCGGTAATACAGGGTGTGCCAGTTCAGCTGCACTTGCAGTTCATCGTTTTCCAGGGGGGCGATCCGCACGTTGCTGATCTGATGCAAGGTGCGCGGCATCGGCGTAGAGGACGCGGACTTGCCCGTGCGCAGGCGGAACACGCGGTCTTCCAGGCCTGAACGGTTGGGGTAATAGATCAGCGACATTTCGCGTTTGGGGTCGCGGGTGTAGACGTGTTCGGAGTCCCATTGCGGCAAGTGGAACTCGCTGTGCTCGGCGAACAGCTGGACATAGGCATCCCAGTCCTGAGCGTCGCACAGTTCGGATTTGCGATAGAAAAACTGTTCGATCCGGTACTGCAGTTGCGCATTCATCATTGCACCTCACGGAGTTTCAGGGATTTGGCGTCCAGGCCGTCGAGCAGGAATTTCTGCCAGTTGCTGTGCTGGTTGACGTAAAGCCCTTCATGGGTGAATTCGGTGCCGGTCATGGCCGGGGCAATGCCGATCGCTTCGCTGTTGGGCGTGGCGCCGCTGGCCCAGCGGTGACTGCCGCGGGAGATATCGCTCCAGCGTTCCAGGCGCGCCTGGAAGCCACGCTGGGCTTCACGGAATTCCACCAGGTCATCCGGCGTGCCCAAACCCGAGACGTTGAAGAAATCCTCGAACTGGCGAATGCGGTTTTCGCGGTCGGCGTCCGACTCGTTCTTGACCCCCAGGCACTGGCTGATGATTTCGGTCTTGTTCCACGCCACCGGACGGATGATGCGCAATTGCGAGCTGATCTGATCGAGGAAAAACAGGCTTGGATAGATGTTCAGGTTGCGCAGGCGATGCATCATCCACTCGGCCTTTTGCTGGCCATGTTCTTCGATCAGCCGCGGCATGATCGTCGCGTAGCCGGAGCGTACCGAAGGGTTGGGCATGTCGCTGAACAGCAGGCTGTGACCGTTGTTGAACGCGAACCAGCCATCATCGGTATTGGCGTCGCCGGCGCCGAGCTTGCTGTAGTCGAGGGTGCTGCTGGCGGCGTTGCCGTTTTCGCTGTTGACCTGCTGGCGATGTTGCACCGTGGCGACGTAGTTGTAGTGGACGGTGCTGACGTGATAACCGTCGAGGCCGTTTTCGTTTTGCAGCTTCCAGTTGCCGTCGTAGGTGTAGGCCGATTTGCCGGGCAGTACTTCCAGCTCACCGGTCGGCGACTGGGCGACCATCATGTCGAAGAACACTTTGGCATCGCCGAGGAAGTCTTCCAGGCTGTTGTCGGCGTGCACATCCAGGCTGATGAAGACGAAACCCTTGTAGCTCTGGATGCGGGCTTTTTTCAGACCGCGCGTGGCTTTGTCGAAGCCTTCCGGGTACTCGCCCGGTGCCTTGACCTTGACCAGGCGGCCATCGCTTTTGTAGCACCAGGCATGGAACGGGCAGGTGAAGGTCGATTGATTGCCCTTGCCCACGCGGGTCAGCGTCGTGCCGCGATGCTGGCAAGCATTGATCAGTGCATTGAGCCGACCTTCACCGTCGCGGGTAATGATCATAGGCTGGCGGCCGGCGCGCACTGTTACGAAGTCGTGGTTGTTGGCCAGTTCGCTTTCGTGGCAGGCATAGATCCAGTTCTTCTCGAAGATCAGTTCCATCTCCAGATCGAACAGCTGCGGCTCGGTGAAAATCTCCCGGGCGATGCGGAATACGCCTTCTGCGGGACGGAAGTCCAGGCAGCTTTCGATAAACGTTTTCCATTGCTCGACGTTTCTTTCGCCACTCATGGTGTGCACCTTTTTTTATTCGGCTAATCGGTGCGCTCATTAGAGAAGCGGGGCGGGTGATGGTCTATCCGATAAGTTGGCGAAGGCAGTCCGTAAAATTGGGGGGCAGGTAACAGTCGGTTGGGCAGCGATGACACAAATCCGCCACCAGGTGATAAACGGCTGCACCTGATGGCGCCAATCAGATACTGTTTTGCCTGACGTCGAGTGCGGATCGAGGGCTTTTGCGGCTTCGCCAGCCATGTCTTGTCCGCTTAGTTGCCAAACACTATCCGTTAATTCGGCGCCGACGTTTTATGGCGTGGAAGTTGCTCCTGTCCCGCCTGACAAGCGCCACCAGAGCGCGCAGAACCAAACTCCGTGAGTGCACCATGATGAGTAGCAAAGTGGATCCGCAGTTTCGCGACATTCGTGTCGACAGCGATAACCTGGAGGCTGCCAGAAGCTGGATGTCCGGTATCTGCGGACCCCATCGACTCGTGAGCGCGACCCCCGAACGGATCCGCTTTCATCACAACGCCAACATGTTCAAATCGATGGCCACCACCCTGGGCACCATCGAATACGGTACCGACGTCACCATCGATATCGAAGACGCCGAGCACTTCAGCAGCTACAGCCTGAGCCTGCCGTTGTCGGGCGAACAGGAGCTGAGCAAGGCGGGCAGTGTGGTCAGGTCCGACCGCGATCAAGGGGTCATCATTTCCCCCAATGAACACCAACTGCTGGCAATTTCCGGTGACTGTCGCAAGGTCCAGGTGGTGATTACCCGAGTGGCGATGAGCGAGGCTCTGGAAGGGATGCTGCAACGGCCGCTGGATGCGCCGCTGCGCTTCGAACCGATGATGGATGCGATCGAAGGGGCATCGGCGTCGTGGTGGCGCATGGCGCGTTATTTCATCGACGAGATGGAACGAAACAGTGAACTCTTCGAGCAGGTGGCCTTCACCCGGGACATTGAAAGCTCGCTGATCAAAGGCTTGATCCTCGCCCAGCCCAACAACTATTCGCAGGAACTGCGGGACGCGTTGGGCGTGAAGTTGCCGCACTACCTGGTCAGGGCTCGACAGTACATCCATGACAACGCCCGCGAAGCGTTGCACCTGGAGGACATCGAAGCCGCGGCCGGTGTTTCACGCTTCAAATTGTTCGACGCGTTCAGGAAGTACTTCGCCTTGTCGCCAATGGCTTACCTGAAAAAGTATCGCCTGAATGCCGTACGCCAGGAGATTCTCGAGCACGGCTCGGCACGCAACATTTCCGGGATAGCCATGGGCTGGGGGTTCATGCACCTGGGCCGTTTTTCCACCGAGTACCGCAAACTGTTCGACGAGACCCCGAGCATGACGTTGCAGCGCAAGGAGGCACGGCGCTTGCACGGGCTCTGAAGAACGCTGCGGTCTTACTTGCGTACCACCAGATCAAGCAACTGCTCGCGCTCCTTGATTTTCTGCAGGACGATCTCCGAACGTATGTCGGTGACGCCGGCGGTGCGGTTGAGGTGATTGACGATGAAATCCGAGAAGTGTTTGAGGTTGCGGGCCTGGACCCGCAACACATAGTTGCTCGCCCCGGTAATGACATAGGCGGTGACCACCTCCGGCCACTGCTGGACCTTCTTGATGAAGGTCTCGTGCCAGTCCTCGACGTCCTGTCGCAACGACACATGGACGATGGCTTCCAGCTCGATGCCCAACCGCTCGGCATTCAGCACCGCGCGATAGCCGGTGATGATTCCTTCGCTTTCCAGCAGGCGCAACCGACGCAGACAGGCCGACGGTGACAAGGCGACTTTCTCCGCCAGTTCCTGATTGCTGATTCGGCCATCCTGTTGCAGCTGATGCAGGATTCGCAGGTCTGTCGAGTCAAGATTCATGGTTTGAATAAATCCGCGTTTATTGAGGTCAGGTTCGAATTATCTGCGAAATAACTACTACATGGCTGGTTACTTTGCACGAAAATTCTCCAAAGATTCGTTCATTATCTCTCTACCCAAAGGCAGGTTGATCGCCTTGAACCAGGGCGCCTGATCCGGCTGATGCAACCCGCCCGGATGGCGTCCCAAAACAAAAAACAGGACACCCGATGACGACAAGAAACAGTTGCCTGGCGCTTGATGCCCAGGACGCTCTGGCGCCCCTGCGCCAGCAATTCGCGCTCCCCGAAGGGATTATCTATCTCGACGGCAATTCCCTCGGTGCGCGGCCGGTCGCGGCATTGGCGCGGGCACAAGCGGTGGTCGCCGAGGAATGGGGCAATGGCCTGATCCGCAGCTGGAACAGCGCCGGCTGGCGCGAGCTGTCCGAACGCCTGGGCGACCGCCTGGCGGGTTTGATCGGCGCGGGGGCGGGGGAGGTCGTGGTGACCGATACCACCTCGATCAATCTGTTCAAAGTGCTGAGCGCTGCCTTGCGCGTACAGGCCACAAGGTCACCGCAGCGGCGAGTGATCGTCAGCGAATCGAGCAATTTTCCCACCGACCTGTACATCGCCGAAGGCCTCGCGCAGATGCTGCAGCAGGGTTATACCCTGCGCCTGGTCGACAGTCCTGAAGCCTTGCCGCAAGCCATTGACCAGGACACGGCGGTGGTCATGCTCACCCACGTCAATTACAAGACCGGCTACATGCACGACATGCAGGCCCTGACCGCGCTGACCCACGAATGTGGCGCGCTGGCCATCTGGGACCTGGCGCATTCCGCAGGCGCAGTACCGGTCGATCTGCACCAGGCAGGTGCCGACTACGCCATCGGCTGCACCTACAAGTACCTCAATGGCGGGCCGGGATCGCAGGCTTTTGTCTGGGTTTCGCCGTCATTGTGCGATCTGGTGCCACAACCCTTGTCCGGCTGGTTCGGTCACTCGCGGCAGTTCGCCATGGAGTCGCATTACGAGCCAAGCAGCGGCATCGCGCGCTACCTGTGCGGCACTCAACCGATCACCTCATTGGCGATGGTCGAGTGCGGCCTGGACGTGTTCGCCCAGACCGACATGGCCAGCCTGCGCCGCAAATCCCTGGCCCTGACGGACCTGTTCATCGAACTGGTCGAGCAGCGTTGCGCGGCTCACGAACTGAAGTTGATCACGCCGCGTGAACACGCCAGGCGCGGCAGTCATGTCAGCTTCGAACACCCCGAAGGTTATGCGGTGATCCAGGCCCTGATCGACCGTGGCGTGATTGGTGACTATCGCGAGCCGCGCATCATGCGGTTCGGTTTCACCCCGCTGTACACAACCTTCACTGAGGTCTGGGATGCGGTGCAGATCCTCGGCGAGATCCTCGACCGGAACACCTGGTCGCAAGCGCGATACCAGGTTCGCCACAGCGTGACTTGAACCTTGCGGCGTCCCTGTCCAGCTGCGGGCATTTTCCCGCGGCGGGCGTTCGGTCGCCGGCAATAACCAGTTCTGCAATCACAATAATAAGGAGCACGCAGAATGAAACTGTCCCTCTGGCCTGCCTTGCCGCTCGCCATCTCCAGTTGCCTTGGCCAAATGGCCTGTGCCGCCTCTGACAACGGATTTGTCGAAGACAGCAGCCTGACCCTGACCAACCGCAACTTCTATTTCTACCGCAACAACCTCAACAACCCCGGCGGTCAGAACTATCGGGACGAGTGGGCCCACGGGATCATCCTCGACTACCGCTCCGGCTACACCCAGGGAACGGTGGGTTTCGGGGTCGATGCCTACGCGCAGTTGGGCATCAAGCTCGACAGTGGCAAGGGACGCACGGGCACAGGGTTGTTGCCGGTCGATTCCGATGGCCGTCCCGAGGATGAGTACTCCGAAGCCGGTGGTGCGGTGAAGGCGCGGGTTTCGCAAACCGAGCTCAAGTACGGCAACCTGACACCGCTCAATCCGGTGTTCGGCACCGGCAATGCGCGACTGTTCACCAGCAGTGCCACCGGCTTCCAGCTGACCAGCAATGAGCTCAAGGCATTGCAACTGGACATTGGCCACTTCACTGCCGGCAACGACAATAATTCGACCAATGCCGATGGCGCCCTTAAAGCGTTGTACGCCGGGGTGGAAACCCGCAGTGTCGATTACCTGGGCGGCAGCTATGCGCTGGGCGATCAGTTGAGTGTCAGCCTGTACGGTTCGCAGTTCACCGACATCTGGCGGCAGTACTACGGCAACGTCAATTACACCTATGTGCTGACGCCAGACCAGTCACTGAACCTGGATTTCAATCTCTATCGCACCAACGATAACGGCGACAGCCTGGCTGGAAGGATCGACAACACCACCTGGTCGTTTGCCACCGCGTACAGGTTCGGCGCCCATCGGTTGACCCTGGCGTACCAGCGGGTCGATGGCGAAGAACCGTTCGATTACCTGGGTTTCGACCAGCAACCGGGCACGTCGATTTTTCTCGCCAACTCGATTCAGGTCCTCGACTTCAACGCCCCCAACGAACGCTCCTGGCAACTGCGCTATGACCTGGACATGGCGCCTTTCGGTGTGCCGGGGCTGAGCTTCATGTCGCGTTACGTCAGTGGCGACCACATCGATGACAGCCATTACGACGGCGGCCCCAATGGCGCCTATGGACGTTATGGTGATGACGGCAAGCGCTGGGAGCGCGACCTCGAGGCGCGCTATGTCGTGCAGTCGGGCAAGGCCAGGGACCTATCAATACGCGTGCGTCAGGCCAGTGTGCGTTCCACCGCACAGGTCGCCCGGGCCGACACCACGGACAACAACGAAATCCGGGTGATCGTCGAGTATCCACTGAGTATTTTCTGATCCGTGTCCTGCTGTGCGTGGCTGATCCCCACCGTTAAACCCACGACGTGCTCTTCAAGAAAGACAAAATCCAGAGGACATAGAAATGACCGATAACTGCGGTTTCGAAACGATATCCAACCGTGAACATGGCCTGCGGCGTCAACTGACGTCGGGGCAGATGAGCATGATCGCCATTGGTGGTGCAATCGGCACCGGGCTGTTCATGGGCAGCGCCTATGCCATTGGTTATGCCGGGCCGAGCGTGCTGTTGAGCTATGCCATTGGCGCAATCATCACCTTGCTGCTGATGGGCTGTCTGGCGGAAATGACCGTGGCCCATTCGACCTCGGGTTCGTTCGGCGCCTATGCCGAATTTTATGTCAGCCCGCTGGCCGGGTTCCTGGTGCGCTATGCCTATTGGGCGGCGATTGTGCTAGCGGTCGGTACGGAAGTGACGGCGGTGGCGATGTACATGAAGTACTGGTTTGCCAACGTGCCGGAATGGATCTGGATCGTCTCGTTCTCCAGCGTGTTGATCGTGCTCAATGCCATCAGCGTGAAGACCTTCGGTACCTTCGAGTACTGGTTCTCGACCATCAAAATCGGCGCGATTGTCGGCTTCATTATCCTGGCGGTGTATGTGGTGTTCGGTTCCGGCAATCCGGAATACGGTGTGCACAATTACACCGCTCACGGCGGTTTCTTCCCCAATGGCCTGCAAGGGATGTGGATCGCGGTGATCGTGTCGATCTTCAGCTACCTGAGCGTGGAGATGATCGCGGTGGCGGCCGGTGAGGCGAAGGATCCGGAGCAAGCGGTGAAGAAAGCCTTTCGCGGGACTATCGTGCGCCTGGTGGTGTTCTACCTGCTGACCCTGGCATTGATGCTGGCGATCGTGCCTTGGGTCCAGGCTGGCCATGCCCAGAGTCCGTTCGTCACGGTCATGCAGGCCATCGGTATTCCCGGCGCCACCGGTGTGATGAATTTCGTGATCCTGATTGCGGCGTTGTCGGCGATGAACAGCCAGTTGTACATCACTACGCGCATGATGTTCAGCCTGTCTCGAGCCGGCTACGCGCCAAAATCCATGGGGGTATTGAGCAAGACCGGGATCCCGTTGAACGCGCTGTTGCTTTCCAGTTCAGGGATCGCCCTGGCGACCTTGCTCAACATCCTGTACCCGGAAAGTTCGTTCACCCTGATGATGGCAATCTCGATGTTCGGCGCGATCTTTACCTGGTTCATGATCTTCCTCACTCACTACTGTTTCCGTCGTTTTCATGAACGCAATGGCAACCGTAAACTGTCGTTCCGCATGCGTCTGTTTCCCTACAGCACATTGTTGGGGTTGGTCCTGATGGGGGCCGTGATGGTCACGACCTACTTCACTGAGGCCTTCAAGATGACCCTGGTGTTCGGTGTGCCGTTCTTGCTGGTACTGTCGGTTGTCTACGGCATTTTCTTCAGGAAAACCAAGGCCGTTACGGTGCTCAATCCGCAGCCCAGGGGCTAGACCGAAGGGAGCCCCGCAGTGGCGGGACTCCTTTGTTTGTAAAGCCCGGCCGAATATCTGTTGACCGGACTGTTTCGTACCAACAGACTTCCGTCTTTTGTGTATTCCTAAAGGTCTGTCTGATGCGTAAGTCATTCACTGTCGTGGCATTAAGCCTTCTTGTATCGCAGTACTCCCTCGCTGGCGAAACCACCAATACGGCTATCGGTGGCGGTGTCGGCGGTGCCCTTGGCAGCGTGGTCGGTCAGGCTGTTGGAGGTAGCACTGGCGCTGCAATCGGAGCCGGCGTCGGTGGCGCGGCCGGGGGCGCAATGACCGCCAAGAGTGGCAAGAAGACCGAGTCCGCTATTGGCGGAGGTCTCGGTGCAGCGGGTGGCCAGGTCATCGGCAACAGTGTCGGTGGTTCCACCGGCGGCCTGATCGGTGCGGGTCTGGGCGGCGCAGCAGGTGGTGCGATCGGCAACAATCTGGCCGATGACGACGACCACCACGATTCCGGCTACAAGCAAAAGAATAAACACAAGAACAAACATAAACACAAACATCACGACTGATCGCGGGTGCCGAGAGCCGAGACTAAGCCGAGACCCTGAACCTGTGGTGAGGGAGCTTGCTCCCCCGCCACAGGTCGCAGTGGGTATCCATGCAGAAGCGGGGGACGATCATGGTGTCCACGTCGGCGGCGACGACAGCCGGACCTGAAGCGGCCTGATGCCCCATGCAAAACCCGGGGAACCGGTTCTGCAAGGGAGCACGCAAAAGATACTGCCTGCATTCATGGGAATATTTCCCACGCAGCTATACTTGGGTTAACTGTCCAGGAATGCGCTGAATGCAATCGTCTACCTTGCCCACCTCGCTCCTCAAAGCCCTGCGCCATGTCATGCGGCCGCTGGTACGCCTGATGCTGCGCAAAGGCGTCACGTACCTGGTTTTCGCCGACCTGCTCAAGGAGGTTTTCGTCGATGTGGCGGACCGTGAGTTCCGTCTGGACGACAAGGCACCGACCGACAGCCGCATCAGCCTGCTCACCGGCGTGCATCGCAAGGACGTACGGCGTTTGCGCAACAGCGGCGACCCCGCCACTTCCACGCTTCCGGAAAACATCACCTTCGGTGCGCAACTGGTCAACGCCTGGACCAGTGCACCCTTCTGCAACGACGCCGGCCAGCCGTTGCCGCTGCCTCGCTTGGCCAGTGTCGGCGGCGACTGTTCCTTTGATGCGCTGGTGGCGAAGGTCAGCACGGACATCCGGGCGCGGGTGGTACTGGACGAATGGCTGCGCCTGGGCGTCGTGCGCCTTGACGAACAGGAGCGTGTGCACCTGGAAGCCCAGGCCTTCGTGCCGCAAAAGGGCTTCGATGAGAAAGCGGCTTACCTGGGGCATAACCTGCACGATCATGCCTGCGCTGCGGTACACAACTTGAGCGGCGAAGCCCCGGCCTTTTTTGAACGTAGCGTCCACTATGACGCACTGGCCCCGATGAGCGTCGAGGCGCTGCGCGAGGCCGTTGCCAGCGAGGGAATGCAGGCCCTGTTGAGCTTCAACCGACTCGCCGCCGAGCTGGAATTTCGCGACCTGCCCAGCCTCGAACCGCGCCAGCGCATCACGGTCGGCCTGTACTTCTACACTGAGGCTTGTGACCCCAACTCACCGACGGCTCCCAAGCCATGACCATCCATTTGCGCCTGATTCGAGCCGCCGCCCTCGCTCTGGGCCTCGGGTTTGCGATTGTGTTGCAAGCCGCGCCGGCCTGTGTCAGCCAGAATGACGCGGGCAGCAGTGAAGTGCCGCTCATCCAGGCGCCGGGTGGCACCGGCGGTACGGGCGCGGCGCCTGGCGGCATGGGCGGTACTGGCATCAGCACTGACAACGGCGGGGTGGGCGGTACCGGCGCACCGCTGAACAAGCGCCCCGGCGGCATTGGCGGCACCGGTGCCGTCGCCGGCGGCGTGGGTGGCACGGGCATCAGCGACGACAACGGCGGGATCGGCGGCACCGGCATTGTCGGCACCATCACCGGGTTCGCCTCGATCTGCGTCAATGGCATGGAAGTGCACTTCAACAAAAACGTCCCTGTCAGCGAGAACGGCATTGCCGCCACCAGCACCCGTCTGGCAGTTGGCCAGGTGGTTGCCGTGCAAGCGTTCAATTCCCGGCGCGGTCTGGAGGCCGGGCGCATTGCTATCCTGCATGTCTATGAAGGCCCTTTGACAGCCCTGCCCAGAGACTCCCTGCCCATGCGTGTCATGGGCCAGCCGGTACGCCTGGCCAACGGTGCTCAAGTCGCTCCCGGTCTGCGTGCAGGTGATCCTGTTCGGGTCAGCGGGCTGCGCGATGCCCGGGGTGAAGTGGTGGCCAGCCGCATCGACCGCGCGCCCGGCCTCAAGGAGGCCAGCGCCATCGGCCCGGTCGATCGCAGCGGTTATCTGCAGGGCCTCAAACTCGGCAACCATCCGGGACCGGCGCAGGAAATGCTGGTGCGCGGCCAGTGGTCGGGCCGCGAGCTGGAGGTGAGCCAAAGTCGCCCCGACCCGAGCCTGCCTTTCATTGGCCGTGCACACAATGCGGTGATCGAGGGCCTGGTACAGGGCCGGCAGGACAGTCGCCTGGTGGTGGGCGGCTTTAACGTGACGATGGCGCGCGAAACCGTGTTTGTCGGTGTGCAGTCATCGCAGCTGACGCTGGATCGACGCGTGCGGATCACCGGCGTCTTCAGCGGCGCACGGGACGTGCAGGCCACGCGTATCGAATTGCCCCGCGAGCGCTCCGATTCGCCAGCCGGCAACCAGCACGGGCGGATTCGAAACAGCGAGCAAAACACGGACGACTCAAGCGGCTCGGGCAATTCGGGCAGCTCGGACGATTTCAACAGCGCCGGCGACTCGAGCGGCTCCAACAGCTCCGGTAACTCGCGGGATTCGGAGAACTCGGGCAGTGACAGAAGCGGCCGTTCCGAGAGCGGTGGCAGCGTCGTCGACGATACTCGCCACGGGGGCAATGACAGTCATGGTGGTGGCGACAGGATCGAACGCGTGGACGTGGACAAGTCCGGCAAGTCGGAGCGTGTCGAGAAGGTCGAGCAATCCGGCAAAGTCGAGAGAGTGGAGAGGGTAGAGAAGGTAGAGAAGGTAGAGAAAGTCGAAAAAGTCGAAAAAGTCGAAAAAGTCGAAAAAGTTGAAAAAGTTGAACGTCCGGAGAAAGTCGAGAAAGTCGATCGGCCAGAAAAGGTTGAGAAAGTAGACAAGGTTGATCGGCCAGAAAAAGTCGAGAAGGTCGAAAAAGTAGAAAAAGTCGAGACCATTGAAAAAGTCGACCGCTCTGGCAAGTCGGGTTAAACAGTGAAGGCATGATGCACTTGCGCCATAAGTCACTAGGCTGTGTAAGTCACGCAACAAAGCCTGCGTGTGAACTTCGATGACGCAAGACACGAGGTGAACATGGACCCCAAGCGCATCCTGCTCGTCGGTTGGCTGGCCAGCCTGGCCTTGCCGGCCCTGGCCGATACCTTCTCGACCTCGATCGGAACCGACTACTCCCGGGGCGATTATGGCACCGGCACCACTTCCGAAACCTGGTACGTCCCGCTGGTGGGCAAATACGAAACCGGTCCCATGACCTACAAGCTCACGGTGCCCTGGCTGCGGATCACCAATCCTTCGGTGGGCCCTGACGGCGAGCCGTTGCCCGGCGGTTGCGACAAAGTGGAAAGCGGATTGGGCGACACTGTTGCCGGTGCCGACTATGCCGTGCTTGACGGCATAGTCGGCGGGCTGTTCGTGGATCTGATCGGCAAGGTCAAGTTGCCCACAGCCGACGAAGACAAGTGCCTGGGCACCGGAAAAACCGACTATTCCGCCCAGGTCGATGTCGCCAAGGCCTTCGGCAGGGTGACCGGGTTCGCCACGCTGGGCTGGAAAAAATTCGGCGATCCGTCGGGCTCCGACTTCGACAACCCGATATTCGCCGGCCTCGGCTTCGCCATGCCCGTGTTCGCGCGCACTTCGGCGGGGGTGTCCTACGACTGGCGGCAGAAGGTCGTATCCACGGGCGACCAGATCAAGGAACTCACCCTCTTCCTCACGCACAAGCTCAATCAGAACTGGAAGTTTCAGTTATATGCCGTCAAGGGGTTTTCCGACGCCAGTCCGGATGGCGAGGCTGGGCTGGTGTTCACCCACACCTACTGATACCCGCCAGTTTCCCGGCCCCAATGGGTTTCGTCGTCTCAACCCAGGCCTTCGCCTGCTTCGGTTCTGATGGTCGGTGGTTGACACGCGGGCTGACAGGCCTAATCTAAAAGTGTGGGAATATTTCCCACGCACGGATGCCGACTGGCTCTGAAGGATCGTTCGGAAACCGCAGTTGCTTGTTATTGCTGCAAATTAATGGCCGTGCCGGTTGGCTGGCCGCTCCAATGGGCGGCCGGGAACTCACTGGACATTGCGTTCGATACGGACATGACTACGCAACTCCAAGCGGAGGTGCATCATGCTTCTAAAAAAATGTTTGTTGGCCCTGGCAATTGGCGCAGTTCTGTCTGCATCGACTGTGCTGGTGCCCGATTACATCGGTAGCTTCTCCAGCGCTTATGCCAAAGATGGCGGCAGCGGTGGTGGTGGCGGCAGC
>NZ_JAVAJJ010000029.1:0-49024 GCF_052112305.1 Pseudomonas sp. QLc11A | reverse complement strand
ACCTGCCAACCCCGCGTTATCGTTGACGACCATCGCGAGCGAGCTCGCTCCTACAGGGTTTGTGTTTTCGCCGGCGGCCAATGCCATCTGTAGGAGCGAGCTTGCTCGCGATAAACCCGAGAGCGCCACGGGATACCTGGCAACCCGCGTTATCGTTGACGACCATCGCGTTCAGGCTCGCTCCTACAGGGTTTTGTGGCCGATACCCCCTGCGGGGCACCTGCCAACCGGCGTTCACTTCAGGTACCACCCCCAGGGTTCGCCGTTGTAGCGGGTGATCTGCTTGGTTTCCAGGTAGTTGTTGTAGCCCCACTCACCCAGTTCGCGACCGATGCCGCTCTGCTTGTAGCCGCCCCACGGCGCTTCGACGAAGGTCGGCTGCGAGCAGTTGACCCAGACAATGCCGGCGCGAAATCCGCGAGCGACCCGTTCGCAACGCTGGATATCCCGGGACATCACCGCTGCCGCCAGGCCAAACGGCGAGTCATTGGCCAATCGAATCGCTTCGGCTTCCGTGTCGAAGGCGCGCAGGCACACCACCGGTCCGAAGATCTCCTCACGCCATACCGAGCTGTCCTCGGGGACATCAGCGAAAATCGCCGGCGTCAGGTAGTAACCCTTTTCCAGATTGCCCGGCCGCCCACCGCCCGACACCAGCCGCGCACCCTCTTGCTGACCGGCTGCAATGGCCGCCAGCACCTTGTCCAGTTGCCCCTGACTGACCAGCGGTCCGAGTTTCACCCCCTCCTCGAAACCCTGGCCGATCTGAATCTGCTCGGTTGCGGCAATCAGGCGTTCGAGCAACGCCGGGTACAACCCGCGCTCCACCAGCACCCGCGAAGTGGCTGAACAGACCTGGCCCTGATTCCAGAAGATCCCGAACAGAATCCACTCCACGGCGGCTTCAATGTCGCTGTCGGCGAAGATCACGAAAGGTGATTTGCCGCCCAGTTCCAGGCTGATGTTTTTGATATCGTTGGCAGCCGCCTGCATGATCTTGCGCCCGGTCGGTACGCTGCCGGTGAAGGCGACTTTGTCGACATACGGGTGTTTGGCCAGCGGCGCGCCCGCCTCGCGTCCCAGGCCCGTGATCACGTTCAGTACCCCGGCCGGCAACCCTGCCTTGTCGGCGATGCCCGCCAGCTCGAGTGCGGTCAATGGAGTCAGCTCCGATGGCTTGAGCACCACGGTGCAACCTGCCGCCAGCGCCGGGGCCACTTTCCACGAAGCCATCAGCATCGGGAAATTCCACGGAATGATCGCCGCGACCACACCGACCGGTTCCTTGATCACCGATGACGTGAAGCGCGCATCCGGCACATCGATCGACTGTTCACCCTGTTGATCCGACTGCTCGGCCAACCCGGCATAGAAATCGAAGCAACCGGCGGTGTCGGCGATGTCCCATAACGCTTCCGGCAATGGCTTGCCGTTGTCGCGCACTTCGATGGCGGCCAGTTCGTCCTGACGGATGCGAATGCCCTCGGCGATAAGGTGCAGTACCTCGGCCCGTTGCGCGCCCGACCAGCGTGGCCAGTCCCCCTCATCAAACGCCGAACGCGCGGCCGCCACCGCCCGGTCGACGTCCTCGAACGTGGCAGAGGCAACCCGCGCCAGCACCGATTCGTCACTCGGATCGAGCGTATCGAAAACACCGCGTTGAACCGGGGCAACCCACTCACCGCCGATGTACAACCGTTGATAGTCACCCATGGCACACTCCTTGATCCTGCGTTGCCGACGCTGCTGGTACAGCTGTTCGACGACCTGCAATTGCTCGCGGTCATTGACCCCGAGCACGTCGGTTTCCTCCACTTCCACGGCAGTCACCATCAGCCCCGCCTCGTTGGCCACCGCCACCGCATCGGTGAGGTAGTACTCGCCCTGGGCGTTGCGGTTGCCGATACGCTCCAGCAACCACAGGCAGGTATCTGCCCGCAGGCCCATGACGCCGCCATTGCAGAAGTTGATGTCCAGCTCCTGCGGGCTGGCATCCCTGGCTTCGCGGATCGCCCGCAAACGCCCCTGCTCCACCAGCAGCCGCCCATAGGGTCCCGGCCGCTGGGTGTGGAACCCCGCCACCGCCACCGCTGCGCCGTCCATCAACGCCCTGCGCAAGCGATTCAGGGTCTGCGGGGTGATCAGGGGGGAGTCGCCAAACAGCACCAACACATAGCCCTGCTGCTGGACCTGCAAGGCCGGTCGGGCGGCGAGTACCGCGTGGGCCGTGCCCCGTTGTTCGTGCTGGGTAAACACCTGTGCCGTCGGTGCGACCTGCCGCAGATATTCAGCCACCTGCTCGCCGCCCGCGCCCACCACCACCGCCCGTTGCTCGATACCGGCCGCCTCCACCGCCGCCAGCACATGGCCGAGCAGCGGCCGGTTGCCCACCGGGTGCAGCACCTTGGGCAGCGGCGACTGCATCCGCTTGCCCTGCCCGGCCGCGAGAATCACCGCCAGCGTCGACCCGCCCATGTTGTCGCTCATCACGATCCTCCTGTGTGCATCCGGGCTTCAGGCCGGATCGCGATAGAACACATCGTCGGCGTAGGGATACCACCAGTCCTGAATCTTCGGCTGGTGATCGATGATGACCATTTTCGAGCGGCGGAACGCTTCCAGCCCCTGACGCCCGAGCTCGCGCCCAAGGCCAGACATCTTCCAGCCACCGAACGGCAGCGCATCGTTGTCGATCAGCGGGTTGTTGACCCAGACCATCCCCGCTTCCAGGCGCTCGGCGGCCTCCATGGCTTCGGCCAGGTCCGTGGAAAACAGCGAGGCCCCGAGGCCGAACGGCGAGTCGTTGGCCAGCCGCACCGCCTCATCGAAATCGCTGACCCGGCAGATCGCCGCCACCGGGCCAAAGCACTCTTCCTGAAGAATCGCCATGTCACCGGTTACGCCGGTGAGGATGGTCGGCTCATAGAACCAGCCGACCGTGTGCTGGGGTGGAATCCGCCCGCCACACACCACTTTCGCGCCCTTGGCCACGGCGTCATCGACCAGGCGCATGACTTTGTTGCGGGCCGCTTCGCTGACCATCGGCCCGATCTCCGAGCGCTCCAGGCCATGGCCGATGCGCAGGGCGCGGGTGCGCTCGGCGAATTTCGCGACAAATTCGTCATGCACCTCGTCCACGACATAGAGGCGCTCGGCCGAGGTGCAGATCTGCCCGCTGAGATGGAACGCAGCCGTCACTGCACCCGCCGCCGCGACATCCAGCGGCGCATGCCTGGAGATGATCAACGGATCGCTGCCACCGGCTTCGATCACGCAAGGCTTCATCCGTTCGGCACAGGCCACCGCCACCGCCTTGCCCGCAGCCACACTACCGGTGAAGGCCACCGCGTGGGTCTGCGCCGACTGCACCAGCAGTTGCGCGGTCACCGCATCGCCCGGCACACAGGACACCAGCCCCGGCAACAACGCGCTGAAATGTTCCATGAACTTGAGGGTGCACAGGGTTGTGGCTTCCGCCGGCTTGATGAGGCAGGCATTGCCCGCCGCCAGCGACGCGGCGACCGTCCAGCACATCAGCAGGATCGGAAAATTGAACGGCATGATGTGCACGCTGACGCCATAGGGCTCGTAGCGCACATGCTGGAAGGAGCCGATCTGCGTGGTGCCGGCGACCTTGCCGGCATCGTCCCGGGCCATTTCCGCGTAGTAGCGAAAGATCGGCGCGCAATTGGCCAGCTCGCCCATGGCCTCGGGAAACGGCTTGCCCATCTCCAGGGTCATCAGGCGTGCGACTTCGCGGTTGCATGCCAGGTTCTGCTCTATGGCATTGGCCAGTTGATGCAGGCGCGCGGCGCGGCTTTTCGCGTCCACCAGGCGCCAATGTTTTTGCGCGGCGGTGGCGGCATCGATGGCGGCTTGCACATCGGCATCGCCACACACGCCGACTTGCCCGACCGGTTGCAGGGTCGCCGGATCGAGCACCTGGCGCACGCGGCCATCGCTCAGCGGCAGGAACTCGGGGTTGATGAAACGCAAGGCAGAATCGCAGTTAAACGTGGCCATGGGATGATCCTTGAACCAATCGATAAGGGGTTTGACGCAATGTCGCCAGGGTCGTGGCGGGCAGCTCTTCTCGCCAGCCCGGCACGTGCCGGTCGAGCCACTGGCGCAGGGGCGCAAAGGCCTCGGCGTCCAGCGCGCGGACAAGCAGACCCAGGGTGCGCGGCAGGTGCGCCAGGTAACCGTGCTTGCCGTCGCGGCCGGCCAGGCGCACGAAAATCCCCAGCACCTTGGCGTGACGCTGGGCGGCCAGGCGCCGGTAGTCTTCGAGAAAACGCAGCGCGTCCAGCTCCGGACGCTGCAACAGGTAATGGCTGATCAGTGCCTCCCGCAACGCCTCGGGCACATCGCGCCGGGCGTCTTCGAGCAGCGACATCAGGTCATAGGCCGCCGCCCCGGCCAGGGCGTCCTGGAAATCCAGCAAGCCGCAGGCGGCGACACCTTCGCGGCCTTGCAGCAGCATCAGGTTGTCGACGTGAAAGTCGCGCAGCACCAGGGCTTCGCGGCGCTGGGCGACGTCACCACAAGCCTCGGCGAACAGCGCCAGATACTCTTCGCGCAGCCCCTGTGCCGCCTCTTTGCCGATCAACAGCGGCACGTACCAGTCGATAAACAGCGCGCACTCGTCCGCCAGTCGCTGCGCGTCGTAAGGTGCCAGTTCCGCCGCTGGCGCTGCGCGATGCAAGGCCACCAGCGTATCGACCGCCAGGTGATACAACGCCGACTCCGAATGCCCGGCCAGCAGCAGCCGGGTGTAGGTGTCGTGACCGAAATCCTCGATCAGCGCCAGCCCCGCCTCTTCATCTACTTCCAGCAAGGCCGGCGCAGACAGGCCCAGCCCTTGCAACTGCCGAGCGATCCGAACAAACGGGCCGATGGGTTCGCTATGGGGCGGCGAATCCATCAGCAACAGGCCGGCACCGTCCAGGCGGAAATAACGCCGGGTCGAAGCATCCGCCGGCAAGGCCACCAGCGGGGCCCCGGCGAAACCGGCGCCTGCCAGAAAGGCAGCGCGCTGGTCTTCACGGGTTGGCAATGACGCCAGTGCATCTGTCATGGCAGTCACCGGATCATGTAGACCTTTTTGATGGTCTCGTGGACGGTGCACACACCCTTCCAGTCCTTGCCGAAGAAGGCGGCGGTGTCGGGCTTGATCTCGATCACTTCGCCGGACTCGTGGACATACGTGCAGCGGCCTTCGAGGAAGTGGCAGAACTCGTCGCTGGTGACATGGCAAAACCATTTGCCCGGGGTGCAGATCCAGATGCCGCATTCGGACTGACCTTCGGGGCCTTTGTGCAGCACCACGCCGGAAACGCGGGATTCACCTTCGAGCATGGTCGGGATCACGCCCCAATCCTTGACGTCGGTAATTTCCAGCGGGTTGTACAGAAACGGGGTAGTCATTCATCTTCTCCAAAAAATTCCGTTGGCCCAATGCCGATCAGATAAGGGTTGGAACACCGCGATCCTTGTGGGAGCGAGCTTGCTCGCGATGGCGGCGGGTCAGTCAACATTGATGTTGAATGTTATTGCGCCATCGCGAGCAAGCTCGCTCCCACAGATTTCGCCTTTTAACCGTTGAGGTTCAGGTTCAGGTTCAGGCCAGCATGTACACATTGCGCAGGGTTTCCCGGACGTCGCATTCACCGGTCCAGCCGGCCGGGAACAGCACCAGGGTGTTGGGTCGTACTTCGATCACTTCGCCGTTGTCGTTGCGGTAGGTCGCGTGCCCGGCGATGAAATGGCACAGCTCGTCCCGGGGAATCGACAACCGCCAGCGCCCGGGGGTGCACACCCACAACCCGGTTTCCGGGCTGTTGTTCGGGCCTTTGAACAGCAAGCGCCCGCTGGAATGCGAGACGCCTTCGATGGCGTCGCTCTGCACGCCCCAGTCCACCAGGTCGGTGCGGCTGCTGACGGCTTCGAGGTACGGCGTGATACCCGCCGTGGTGGATGAATCAGGCATCGTTGAGCACCTTGTCGAGAATCGCGGCCGCGTCTTGCGGTCCTTTGCGAGATTGCATCTGCGCGCTGGTGCGCTGCAGGCGTTGGCGCATGGCCTCGTCGTTGAGGCAGGCGTGGAGTTTTTCTGCGAGCTGCTCTTCGCTCCATTTGTAGCGGTCGAGCTTGAAACCGTGACCGCTTTCTTCAGCGCGCATGGCGTTGTCGTGGCCGTCCCAGACGTAGGACATGACGATCGCCGGTTTGCCGAAGAACAGGCACTCGGTGAAGCTGTTGTTGCCGCCGTGGTGGATCACCGCGTCGACCTGGGCGATCACCGACGGCTGCGGGAACCAGTTGGAAATCTGCACGTTGTCCGGCAGGTCGGTGTATTCGTCCAGGTGCTCGCCGACGTTGAACAACGCCCGGTAAGGCAGCTTGCCCACCGCCTCGATCAGGCGCTTGAGCAACTCGACATCGCCGGAACCGAGGCTGCCGAAGCTGGCGTACAGCAGCGGCTTGTCGTTGTGGGCACGGAACGGTGGAATCTCGTACGGCGTGTCGTGACGCACGCAGCCTTGCAGGTAATGGAAACGCTCGGCCGGCAGCGGATGGCGGCGGTCGAACTTGACCGCATCCGGGTACAGCAGCAGGTTCATGAAGGGCGAGGTTTCAAAGAAGGTCCCCAGCGGATAAGGCGCTTCACCGTGGGCCTGGAGGAACTGGTTGAAGTCCTCGTGGATCGGCCCCACCACTTCCTCGAAGCGCTGGCGAAATTGCGCGTGGCCGGCCTTGTCATCGATGCTCATGCCCGACAGGTGCGGCGGGATATCCGGGTCTTCGATCTCGTTTTCCGAGCAGGAAATGATCCGCACCCACGGCTTGCCGTATTGCTTGATCGCCGGGAACAGGATCACGTTGTCGACGCAGATCAGGTCGGGCTTGACCTTGTCCAGCACCGCCGGCAGATCCTTTTGCGCCCACTTGGCGGTTTCGACGATGGCCGCCCAGCACTCCTTGACGTAGTTGTCGATCTGCTCCAGCGGCGACTTGCGGAAATTCGGAATGTGCCCGTTGATGAAGTCGACCCAGTAGCGGGCCATCTCTTCGGCCGGCATCGGTGCCGACATGTTGACCATGTGCTCCTCGAAACCATAACCGGCGTAGACACCGCTCATGCCCGGATCGGTGAGGAACACCGCTTTATGGCCCAGGGCTTCACAGGCCTGGGCGATACCCACTGAGTTCAGCGCCGGGCCGTAGGCGGCTTCGGGGAAGAATGCGATCACTTTCTGTTTCATCGAGTGCTGCTCCTGCCTGGTCTTTTTATTGTTCAGCGTGTCAATACGCGGGCATGCCGGGCTTGCCAGCCCAGCCGGATGGTCGTGTCGATTGCAAAATGGGCGAATTCAAACTGTGAAGACGGCACGCGCACGATCAGCGGTTTGTCGCTGAGGGCTGTCTGCACATGCAGGTTGGTGTCGAGGCCGTGGTAGGCGACTTCGACGATTTTTCCGCTGACCTGATTCGGGCAATCGCTGCCCTGCTCTGTCAGCACTTGCAGGCGCTCGGGGCGTACCACCACGGCGACGGACTGACCGGAAACCAGCGGTGCGTCGGTTTCCACGCTCAACTCCAGGCCATTCACGCGCACCGAGTGCTGGCCCGAGCGCACGCCTTCGAACAGGTTGCTGACGCCGATGAAGTTGGCGACAAACCGGCTGTTGGGGTTCTCGTACAGCTCCGACGGACTGCCGCACTGGCACACCTTGCCGCCGTCGAGCACCGCCATGCGGTCGGACATCACCAGCGCTTCTTCCTGATCGTGGGTGACGATGATGAAGGTGATGCCGCTCTCGTGTTGCAGGCGCTTGAGTTCCAGCTGCATCTTTTCCCGCAGCTTTTTGTCGAGGGCGCCCAAGGGCTCGTCGAGCAGCAGCACCCGTGGACGCTTGACGAGCGCCCGGGCCAATGCCACGCGCTGACGCTGGCCGCCGGACAGCTGATCGGGCTTGCGCTCGGCCAGCTCGCCCAGTTGCGCAGTGCTCAGCACTTCATCGACCCGCCGGCGGATTTCGCTTTCCGGCAGACGCTCCATTTCCAGGCCGTAGGCGATGTTCTTGCGCACGGTCATGTTGGGAAACAGCGCATAGGACTGGAACATCAGGTTCAGCGGACGCTTGTTGGCCGGCAGCGGCGAGATGTCATTGCCGTCCAGGTAGATGCAACCACCGCTGGGGGTTTCGAAACCGGCGAGCATGCGCAGCAGCGTGGTCTTGCCGCAGCCGGACGGCCCGAGCAACGCGAAGAACTCGTTCTCGCGGATGCTCAGCGACACCTCGTTGACCGCCAGACCGTTGCCATAAGACTTGCTGACCTTGTCCAGGATCAGTACCGCAGATGAATTATTCATGGGTGCGAGGAGCCTTGTTGAGACGCTGCGAAGCCAGCAGCGCGGTGATGCTGACCAGCATCACCAGCGTCGCCAGAGCGTTGATTTCCGGGGTGACGCCGAAGCGGATCATGGCGTAGATCTGCATGGGCAACGTGGTCGAAGCCTGGCCGGAGCCGGAGTTGAAAAAGGCGATGATGAATTCGTCCACCGACAGGGTGAACGAGAGCAATCCACCGGCCAGCACGCCGGGGAAGATCACCGGCAACAGCACCCGGCGGAAGGTGGTGAACCAGCTGGCACCGAGGTCGATCGAGGCTTCGAGAATCGAATAGTCGAAGTGCTTGAGCCGCGTGCGCACCACCGCGCAGACGAAGGCGATGTTGAACACCGCATGGCTGATGATGATCGAGTGCAGGCCCAGGCCAACCTTGAGCAAGTTGAAGAAGCTCAGCAGCGCAATCGCCAGCACGATGTCGGGAATGATCATCGGCGCCATCAGCAAGGTATCGACCACCTGGCCCTTGTCATTGCCCTTGCGGCGCAACTCGATGCCCAGCGCGAGGAACGTGCCGAGCACACAGGCAATGAAGGTCGCCGACAAGGCGACGATCAAGGTGTTGAGCGCCGCCGACAGGATCGCCGTGTTGTGCGCCAGTGCCGCATACCACTTCAACGACACGCCGCCCCAGGCGGTGGGCAACCCCGACTTGTTGAACGACAACAGGATCAACACCAGGATCGGTATATAAAGGAAGGCGTACACCAGCCCCAGGTGCGAACCCAGCACGGTGGCGCTGACAGAACGTGGCTGACTCATGAGCGCGCCCCTTCTGCACGACGGGCCACCAGGGCCTGGATGAACAACAGGATCAGCATGATCGCGATCAGGAAAAAGCTCAGCGCCGCACCGAACGGCCAGTCCCGCGCCGTGAGGAATTGCGAATAGATCAGGTTGCCGACCATCTGCACCTGCTTGCCGCCCAGCAGGTCGGCGGTGATGAAGTTGCCGATGCTGAGCACGAAGACAAACACCGCACCGGCGGCGATACCCGGCACGCTCAGCGGCAGGATGATCCGGCGAAAGGTCATCCAGCCCGAGGCGCCGAGGTCTTTCGAGGCGTCCCACAGTTCGTTGTTGATCCGCGACAGCGACGAGAAAATCGCTAGGATCACAAAGGGGATGTAGTTGTAGACCAGCCCCAACACCACGGACGACTCGGTGTACAGCAGGCTGATGGGTTCGCCGCTGTAGCCGAACACTTGCAGCAGGCGGTTGATCAGGCCTTCACGGTTGAGCAGGACGATCCAGGCGTAGGTGCGGATCAGGTAATTGCTCCAGAACGGCAGCATCACCAGGAACAGGTACACCGCCTGGCGCCGCCGTGGCGCCCGGGCAATCGCATAGGCTGCCGGGTAGCCGATCAACACCGCGAACACCGTGGCCAGCCCGGCGATTTTCGCCGACTTGAGCAGGATGCCCAGGTACAGCGGATCGAACGCGCGCTGATAGTTTTCCCAGGTGAATAACCAGTCGATGCCACCGTAGGCACCGCGTTCGACGAAGCTGTAGACCAGCACCAGCAGGCACGGAATCACCAGGAACATCAGCAGCCAGCCAAAGCCGGGCGCAAGAAGCCAGGCCGACAGACGCCTGTCAGCATGCAAAGCACTCATTAACCCTATCCTCCCGCCTCAGGACAGAGGCGGCTTGCGAGCGTGGCGAGGCATGCCGGGCATGCCTCGGATCGACGTGGCGTTAGTTCTGCGCCGCCATGATTTCGGTGACGGCGCGGGTGTAGGCCTTTTGCGTGGTGCCGCCCAGGTCGCGCAATTGCTCCATTTTCAGCAGCTCGGCGGGAGCGATCGTCAGGTTGGGGTATTGCTTGAGCAGGTCCGCAGACAACCCGGCCATGGCCGCCTGGTTGGGGACTTTGTAGAGGATGTTTTCAGCGACCCAGGCGTGGTTTTCCCTGGCCAGCATGAAGTTGATGAACTTGAAGGCCTGGTCCTGGTGCTTCGAACTCTTGAGCACCACCATGGTGTCCACCCACAGGTCGGAACCTTCCTTGGGCACCACGAACTTGATCGCCGCGTTGGCCTGGGTGCCGTAGTTGCACCAGCCGTCCCAGGCGTGGGCCATCAGCGATTCGCCGGAAGCGAGCTTGGAATAGAAGGTGGTGTCGTCGAAGGACAGAATGCGTTTTTTGGTGGCGATCAACTGGTCGCGAACCGCGGCGATTTGTGCCGGGTCACTGTCGTTGACCGACCAGCCCCTGGCGAGGAAACCGGCGCCGAGCATCCAGCGGTCGGTGGCGAGCATCGTCACCTTGCCTTTGAGGGCATCGCTCGGATTGAGCAGCTCGTTCCAGCTCTGCGGCGCCGGCGTCACCTTGTCGGAGCGATAGCAGATGCCCGTGGTGCCCCAAGTGTAAGGCACGGAAAACTGGTTGCCCTGGTCATATTCCAGGTGAGTGGCTTCGGGGTAGAGGTTTTTCAGGTTGGGGACTTTGACCGGATCGATGTCCGCCAGCAGCCCCTGTTTGTGCAGGACTTCGGCGAAGGGCGAGGAGACGAACACCACGTCATAGCCTTCACCACCGGACGCCATCAGCTTGCCCATGATTTCTTCGTTGGTGGCGTGCAGCGCCTTGTCGACGTCCACACCGCTGGCAGCCTTGAACTTCTCCAGCGCATCCGGGGCCATGTAGCCGTCCCAGATGGAAATCACCATGTCTTTCGCACTTGCAGCCTGTGAAGCGATCGCCAGGGAAACGGCCAATCCCGCGCACAGAAGATCATTCAGCTTGCTCATAAATACTCACCCGACGATTGTTTATTGTTGTGTTCGAAGGCAGTACGGCAAAACGAGAAACGATTGCTTGTGTTTTTTTTTAGAAATTAGGACCAGTATCAAAAGATGTCAACGCTTTTTTACGGCCTGACGACTGGCCAGCGCATGACATAAGATGGGCAACTGAGTCCCACAGCGGATCACAACGAGAAAAGACGCTTGAGCACGACAGCCGAAAAAAAACCGCGCACCAATCACCTGGAACTGGCCCGGCGCATCCTCGAGCACACCCAGGAAAGCGGCCTGATGGCCGGCGACCCGGTGGCCGAACAGGCCCTGGCCCGCACGTTCCAGGTGTCGCGCACGCTGATTCGCGGTGCGCTGAAAGTGCTATTGGAAGAAAACCTGCTGAGCCACGAAGCCGGCAAGGGCTACCGATTGCTGGCATCGCCGGCGGGCCAGGCGTTCAACGCCGCCCTGCCCCAGGCCGAGGAAGAAGAACTGGCCGCCTCGGTGCTGCGTGACCGCATGGCCGGGCGCCTGGGCGACAGCATCAGCATCAGCGAACTGATGCGCCGCTACGACATCGGCCGGTCGGCGGCACAAAAGGCCCTACAGCAACTGAGCGAAAGCCAGGCCATCGAGCGCGGCCCCGGCCAGTCCTGGCTGTTTCGCCCGTCGCTCAATAGCCTGGCCGCCCTCGAAGAAAGCCTGAAATTTCGCCTGATCCTAGAGCCCGAAGCCTTGCTCAGCCCGAGCTTCAACGCCGACCCGCAACGCCTGGCGCTGTTGCGCAGCGCCATGCAAAGCCTGCTCGCCCGCCCCGTGGAAGACTTCGATCTGCAGCAGTTTCGCGAGCTGGACATCAGTTTCCATGAACTGCTGGCCCAGAGCTGCGGCAACCGCTTCATCAGCGACGCCCTGCTCCAGCATCAAAGCTTGCGCCGTTTGCCGAACCTGCTGCCATCGGTCAGCGTGCACCGCCTGCAGGAGGCCCTGCGCGAACACCTGCAAATCATCGCGCAGATCGAACGCGGGCAGATGGAGATCGCCGCCGACCTGCTGCGCCTGCACCTGCGCCTGAGCGCCGCGCAACGCCCGCAAACCGCTAACCGGGGCATTCCGCAAAGCCATCTGTTCGGGCGTCGTTAAGCACCACGCAAAAACATGATGATTTTTTTTTGAAAATAAGACAGCATCAAAAACACCTTCAGGAGCGGCGGGTCTGACCCGCCATGGACCGTCCTCGCCATGCAAAAACAAAAACTGATCGCCCTGTTTCCGGAAGCCAGTTTCGGCGCGGCCTTGAACTGCATTGGTATTGCCCAGTCGCTGCGTGAGCTGGGCGCCAAACCGGTGTTCATCTGCCACGAGCATTTCCAGGGGCTGTTCGCCGAGTACGGCTTCGACGAATACCCGATTCCGCAAGTGAGCCCATTGTCGGCGGCGGAACACCAGCACTACTGGGAACGCTTCATCGAGCGCAGCATTCCCTACTTCGACCAGACCCCGCTGGCGCAGATCGACAGCTACGTGGCGCCCGCCTGGGAAGCCATCATCGACACCGCCATCGAAGCGGAAAAACCCTTGCAGCAGCTGCTCGGCCGCCTCAAGCCCGACGCGATCGTGCTCGACAACGTGGTGATGTTCCCGGCCATCGCCAACGCCGGTTGCCCGTGGGTGCGGGTGGTGTCCTGCGCCGAGACCGAACTGCCGGATGCCGCCGTCCCACCGTACCTGTCCGGCTGCCTGGCCAGTGACACCGAGGCTTGCGAGCGTTACTCCGGGCAGTACCTGAAGGCTGTCGCACCGGCCCATGAACGCTTTTCGCAGTTTCTCCTGGGCAACCATACGGCGCCCTGTCCGGCGGGACAGTTCCTCACCGATTCACCCTGGCTCAACCTGCTGCTGTCGCCGACGCCTGTGCGTTATGAACGCCGGCAGCCGCTCGATCCACAGCGCTACGTCTACCTCGACGGCTGCGTACGCCGCGAAGCGCCGTACATCGTCCCGGACTTCCCACGGCACAACGACGCACCGCTGATCTACCTCAGTTTCGGCAGCCTCGGCGCCGCCGACACCGGGATGATGAAGCGCCTGATCAGCACGATCGAAACCTTGCCCTATCGCTTCCTGGTCAACGTCGGCGCCTACCGCGACATGTACACCACCGTGCCGGACAACGTGTACCTCGACAGCTGGTTTGCCCAGCCGGCCGTGCTCAAGGAATGCGATGCGTTCATCCATCACGGCGGCAACAACAGCTTCTGCGAGGCGCTGTACTTCGGTTTGCCGTCGCTGATCATTCCGTATTGCTGGGACGGTCACGACAACGCCGCCCGCGCCGAGGAAGTCGGCGTCGGCCGCTACCTGCCGCGATTTGCCGATCCCCTGGCCGCCCTGCCCGGCGCCCTCGAACAACTGTTGGCCGACCAAGCGATGAAGCAACGCCTCAAATCATTCAGCGAGCGCATGCAGGCGACCCGCGGCACCGACATTGCCGCCCGCGCGATCCTCGCGCTTCCAGACCTCTAGCCATAACAACAAAACCGTCGGGCAACCGAACGCAATCGTCGCTGCCCGACACACCGCCGGAGTTTCAGCATGAATGCCCCACCGCGTCTCGATACGCTCGACCACGTCCTGCCCCATCCCTTTTGGCAGGACACCGTCACCCCACCGCCCGCCGCACCTTCCGTAACCGGAACTGTGCAATGCGACCTGGCCGTGGTCGGCGGCGGATTCACCGGATTGTGGACGGCGCTACTGGCACGCCAGCGCAACCCCAAGCTGAGCATCGCGATCATCGAGGCCCGTCGTTGTGGCGGTGAGGCCAGCGGGCGCAATGGCGGTTTTTGTGCACCGAGCATTTCCCATGGCGTGTCCAACGCCCTCAAGCGTTGGCCGGATGAAGCACAGCAACTGATCCGCCTGGGCCGGCAGAACCTCGATGAACTGGCTGCCGATGTGGATCGCTTCGGTATGCAGGTCGAGTTCGAACGCCAGGGCAAACTCAATGTCGCCAGCCAACCCTGGCAGGTCGACGGACTGCGCGCCATGCAGCGCAACTACGCCCGTTTCGGCATTGACTGCCAGTGGCTGGAAGGCCCTCAACTGGCACAGAAGCTCGACTCACCGACCTACGTGGCAGGTCTGTTCGAACCCAACTACGCCCTGCTCAATCCAGCGAAAATGGCTGCCGAATTGCGCCGCGTATGCCTTGAGCAAGGCATTCAACTGTTCGAAAACAGCCCGGTCCTGCAACTGAGCGCGGACAAAGACAACGTGCGCCTGCGTACAGAAGGCGGCGAAGTGACCGCTGGAAAAGTCGCCCTCGCCACCAACATTGCTCCACCGCTGCTCGGCCATCTGGCGTCGAGCGTGATCCCGGTCTATGACTACTCGCTGGTCACGGAGCCACTGCGCGATGAACAACTGGCCGCCATCGGCTGGACCGGCCGTTACGGCATCGCCGATTCCGGCAATCAGTTCCACTACCTGCGCAAGACCGCCGACAACCGCATTCTCTGGGCCGGCTTTGATGCCATCTATCATTTCGGCGGGCGCCGCGACGAAGCCCTGACCCAGCGCCCGCAAAGCTTCCAGCGCCTGGCCGAACAGTTTCAACAGACCTTTCCGGCCCTGGGCGATGTGCGCTTCAGCCATGCCTGGGGCGGCATCATCGACACCTCGGCACGCACCACGATGTTCACCGGTTGCGAACATCAGGGCCGGGTCGCCTATGCCTTGGGCTTCACCGGGCAAGGGGTATCGGCCAGTCGCTTCGCCGCGCTGAACATGCTCGACCTGCTGGCCGGGGAACGCACCGAACGAACGGAGTTGCTGATGACCTCCAAGGCGCCGTTCCGCTTTCCGCCCGAGCCGTTGCGGTATGTCGGCGTGAAACTGGCCCAGCGCTCTCTGGCGCGGGAGGACCGCGACGGTCACCGCGACCTGCTGCTCAAGACCTTCGATGCCTTTGGCATCGGTTTCGATTCCTGACCCGGAGACCACCATGTCCACAGCCCTGCCCCGGCACGTCATCGACTTTGCCAGTGAGCTTGCCCCCCGTGAAACCGAAATCGACGACCCGGCCGTGGTCGACGCGCCTTATCGCAGCAAGAGTTGGCGGCACTTTGTGGCGCCCGGGAAAAACGCCGTGGCCGGCATCTGGGAGGCAGGACCGCACCGGGAGCGTTGCCAGTGCGATTACGATGAGCTGTGCCACATTCTCGAGGGCACGGTGCGCCTGACCGATGCCGAAGGCGTCGCGCGTACATTCGGCCCCGGCGATTCCTTCGTGGTCGCCAGCGGATTCCAGGGCACCTGGGAAAACCTCACTCCGGTGCGCAAGGTCTACTTCATCCTAGGTTAACCGGCCGCGACCGGTACGTCCGGCTGCTGACGTACCTGGTTGCGCCCGTTGCGCTTGGCCTGGTACAGCGCATCGTCGGCGCGGGTCAGCAGGCTCTCCGGCGTGTCGCCGGGTTGTGCATGGGCCACGCCGAACGACGCGGTGATGGTGTCCAGCACGGTATCAGTGCCCCGGGCCTTGACCCGCAGCGACTGGATTTTCAGGCGCAGGCGCTCGGCAAACGCACCCGCCGCCGCCAGATCCGGGCAGTCCTTGAGCACCACACAGAACTCCTCGCCGCCGTAACGCGCCGCGAACGCTTCGCCCGACAGCGATTCACGCAACACCCGGGCAACATGCTGGAGAACACGGTCCCCCAACGGATGGCCGTACTGATCGTTGAATTGCTTGAAGTGGTCGATATCCAGCATCACCAGCGCCAGGCCGGACGCTGCGTCATTCATCGCCTGTTCAAACTTGCGGTTGAAGGTGCTGCGGTTGAGCAATTCGGTCAGGCCATCGAGGGTCGCGGCCAGTTGGGCACGTTCCAGCTTGTCGCGCAGGCTTTTGATCTCGAGTTGCGCCGACTGCAACTGGGCGAGGAAGTGCTCCTGCTGCCCCTGCATCAGCCGGGTGCTTTGTTGCAGCTGGATCAGGATGCTCGGCAAGCGCTCACTGGCCGGCTCTTCGAGCATTTGCAGGTACTGGCCAAGGCTGGCCTGGAAGTTCTGGTTACCCTTCACGCTGCGCGAAACATCACGCTCCATGTCGTCGACCAGGTTGATCGCTTCCTGCTGCCCGGAACGGGCGTCCGCCAGTTCGTCGCGGATGATGTATTCGCGAAACAGCTTGGCCGCCGACTCCGGCGGGAAAGCGTCGAAATCGTTGACCACCCGGTCCAGGTGCCGGTTGAGTTCAGGCTCCTGGCCCTTGCTGTAGGTGTACCAGAGCGCGTAGTGCACCGGATTGGGCGGAATGTTGTGACGAACCATCAGCGGCACTGCCTGCTTGAGCAACGCCGCTGCCTCACGGGAGTCTTCTGGATACAGCGCTAGAACAGTCGCACGCGTGTCGGATTGGCTCATGGCTTCACTGTGGTTGTTTATCATTGGCGATCGGCAGGCTCGCTGAGCATAACCATACGCCCGACAAACGGCTATCCCGAATTACCCCCGTATTTCAACCCGGCCGAGGTATCGCACTGTTTTTTTGTGGGAGCGAGCCTGCTCGCGAAGGCGGCGGCCCATCCAGCATCGATGTGACTGATATACCGCTTTCGCGAGCAAGCCCGCTCCCACAGGGTTCTGTGCTTGACCTGACTAACATCACCACTGCGCGAAGGCGGCAAAGCTGGAACCCGAGGTATCGCACTGGTTTTTGTGGGAGCGGGCTTGCTCGCGAAGGCGGCGGCCCATCCAGCATCGATGTGACTGATATACCGCTTTCGCGAGCAAGCTCGCTCCCACAGGGTTCTGTGCTTGACCTGACTACCATTACCACTGCGCGAAGGCGGCAAGGCTTGAGCCTGAAGTATTGCACCAGGCTTTTTGTGGGAGCGGGCTTGCTCGCGAAGGCGGTGGCACATCCAGCATCGATGTGACTGACATACCGCTTTCGCGAGCAGGCTCGCTCCCACAGGAGGGCTGTGCTTTACCTGATTACCATCACCACTGCGCGAACCCGAGGTATTGCACTGTTTTTTGTGGGAGCGGGCTTGCCCGCGATGGCGGTGGATCAGGCAACACTGATGTCGCATGTGCCGGCCTCATCGCGGGCAAGCCCGCTCCCACAGGGTTTTGTGTCGCTACACGATTGTGTATCAGCGCGCAGCCCAGGCGTTGAAGCGCTGTTCCAGCTCTTCGCCATGGTCGACCCAGAACTCTGCGTCCACCGCCCGGGCGCCGGCCAGGTTGGCCTCGGCGGTTGGCAGTTGTTCCTGCACATCCTTGGGCAGCAATGGCAGGGTCTGGCGATGCACCGGCCCGTAGGGGATGTTTTCCGAGAAGACTTTTTGCGTCTGCGGCTGGCTGGCGAACGCGATGAAGTTTTCCGCCAGCGCCTTGTTCGGTGTGCCTTTGACCACCGCCCAGTATTCCGGGTCGTACAGGCTTTGGGGCCAGACGATGCTCAGTTTCATGCCTTCCTTTTGCGCCGAGGCGATCCGGCCGTTGTAGGCCGCGCTCATCACTACGTCGCCGGCCACCAGCCATTGCGCCGGCTGCGCGCCCGCCTCCCACCACTGGATGTTCGGCTTGATCTGGTCGAGCTTGGCAAAGGCCCGCGTCACGCCTTGTGGGGTTTTCAAGACCTTGTACACGTCGTCCGCCTTGACACCGTCGGCGAGCAAGGCGATTTCCAGGGTGTACTTGGCGCTCTTGCGCAGGCCGCGCTTGCCCGGGAAGTCGGCGACGTTCCAGAAGTCCGCCCAGGACTGCGGCGCCTTGGCCTGCTTGCTCTGGTCATAGGCCATGACCATCGACCAGACGTAAGTGGCCACCCCGCATTCGGTCAGCGCACCGGGCACGAAGTTCGCCGAATCACCGAAGCGCCCCGCATCAAGCTTCTCGAACAGCCCCTCCTCGCAGCCGCGCAACAGCTCGGGGCTTTCGACTTCCACCACGTCCCAGCTGGTGTGACCGGCCGAGACCATGGCCTTGATCTTCGACAGCTCGCCGTTGTACTCACCGGCGATGATGTTGCCCGCGCCGCTGGCATTGAACGGTTGGAAATAGGCTTTCTCCTGAGCCTGTTTGGTAGCACCACCGAAGGAAATCACGGTGAGGTCCTGGGGGGCCGCCCACACACTGGCACTCAACAACGCCAGGGCAAACGGAACACTGCAACGCAAGGATCTGGACATGGATCGCTTCCTCGAAAGTATGGGTTCGCACACTGACCAATGCCGATTCGTCACCTGTAGGAGCCGGCTTGCCGGCGATGGCGGCGGATCGGTCAAAACCGATGTCGCCTGCCAAATCGCTATCGCCGGCAAGCCGGCTCCTACAGGTGATTGAGCGGAATCAGCCCTGTTGACCCATTGTTGTTATTGCTCACTCAGATACACCGCCAGGCGATCCATCAGGCGGTCACAGGCCGCCATCTGGTCGACGCTGACAAATTCATCGGGCTTGTGCCCCTGGTCCATGCTGCCGGGACCGCAGACCACGGTCGCAATCCCGGCCTGATTGAACAGCCCGCCTTCGGTGCCAAAGGCCACGGTGCCGAAATCATCGCTGCCGCACAGCTCGGCAATCAGCCGGGCGGCGGCGCTGTCGGCGGGTGTCGCCAGGCCCGGATAGGCCGAGATTTTTTCAAAGCGGATCGCGGTATCGCTGTCCACGGCCTGCATGGCCGGCAGCAACGTCTGCTCGGCGTAGTCCCGCAGCTCATCGACGACCACCTGCGGGGCGAAGTCCGGCAAGGCGCGGATCTCGAAATCGAAACGGCAGTCCGCTGGCACGATGTTCAGCGCCGTACCGCCCTGGATCACGCCGACCTGCACGGTCGAGAACGCCGGATCGAAGCGCTTGTCGTGCAATGGCGGCCGGGCCAGGGTGGCGCCGATGTCGCCCAGCCGACCGATCAGGCGTGCGGCCTGCTCGATGGCATTGACCCCATAAGGCGCGTAAGCCGAATGACAGGCAGCACCGCGCACATGGCAACGCATCGCCAGCTTGCCCTTGTGGCCAAGCACCGGTTTGAGCTCGGTCGGCTCGCCGATCAAACACAACGCCGGGGCCGGGATGCGTTGGGGCAACACCTCCAGCAAACCGCGCACGCCGAGGCAGCCGACCTCTTCGTCATAGGAAAACGCCAAATGCACCGGGCGCTTCAAAGGGCTGGCGAGAAACACCGGCACGGCGGCCAGCACCGAGGCCAGATAGCCTTTCATGTCCGCGGTGCCGCGACCGTAAAGCTTGCCGCCCGCCTCGCTCAGACTGAACGGCTCGACCGTCCAGGCCTGGCCGTCCACCGGCACCACGTCGGTGTGACCGGACAGCACGATGCCGCCAGCCACGCTCGGGCCGACCGTGGCCAACAGATTGGCCTTGGTCCGCTCGGCGTTGTAGATCAGTTCGCACGCCACGCCCAGCCCGTGCAGGTAGTCACGCACGAACTCGATCAGCTCGAGGTTCGAGTCGCGGCTGACCGTGGCGAACCCGATCAACCGCGCGAGCATGGCGCGGCTGCGCAACTCACTCATCGCCGGGCACTCCATACGCGGGGGCCAGGGTCGGATTGAGGGCGCGGGTCAGGTAGTCCTGCAATTGCGGCTCGTAGGCCGTCCACAGTTTGCCCAGCTCGCCAATCGGGTTTTCATCGGCCCAATCCACCCGCAGGTCGACAATCGGCCAGGTCAGGTCACCGACCACCGACAACGCCGCCGAGTGCACCGCGCCCGCTTCGCCGCCGGCGTCCTGCCCGGCCTGCAAGGCGTTCATCAGGCGGGTGGCGAGGCAGCCTTCACTGTTTTCGAAAGCCGCGACCATCGCCTCGATCACCCCACTGTTGGCCAGCAGGTTGCCGGCCGCCACGCACTGATCACCGGCCACCGCGTTGTTGATGCCCAGCGCATGATTGCCGCTGAACACCGCCGTACGACCGTGGGCATCCACCACCGCCACCTGGCGATATTGGCTGTAGCCGTTGCGGGTCAACGAGTGGTCCAGTGCCTGGGGTGGCGCCGAGCCGTTGGCCAGCTCATCGAGGATCTGCGGGCCGAGGGCCGGCAGTGTGATGTTCTGGCTCGACACCGCGCCGACCCCGGCCCGCAGCCAGGGGCAGCGCGCACCGACGGCGATGCTCGAAGAACTGATGGCAATGCCCAGCTGGCCGGTCTCGGCGCAGCGACCCACGATGGAAAAAGTCATGGCGAAGTCCTTATTCAGGGATAACGGCAATCACGTCGATTTCCATCAGCCACTGCGGCTGGCCGAGGGCACTGACCACCAGCCCGGTGGAAATCGGGAACACACCCTTGAGCCACTTGCCGACCTCCTGGTACACCGGCTCGCGATAGCGCGGGTCGATCAGGTAGGTAGTGGTCTTGACGATGTGGCTCAGATCGCTGCCCGCCTCTTCCAGCAACTGCTTGACGTTGCGCATGGCCTGTTCGGCCTGGGCGCGCGGATCACCGAGGCCCACCAGTTGGCCGTTGAAATCGGTGCCGACCTGGCCACGCACATACACGGTATTACCGGCGCGCACGGCCTGGCACAGATCGTTGTCCAGCGTCTGGTTCGGGTAGGTGTCTTTGGTGTTGAACATGCGGATGCGGGTATGAGTAGGCATTAACGAACTCCCATGAGGCTGGCTTTCTGAACAGGTGCGCGGGCGGCGTCGGCTTGACGCTGGGTCGCATCCCGATAGTTGAAATAGGTGTGCTGTTTAACGATGTGATCGGCGATGTGCTTGGCGTCGTGCCAAACGCCCCAGATGAACGCGGAGCCACGACGGGACTGCCACGGCAACCCGACGAAATACACGCCGGGCTCGGCCGACACGCCGCGCTGGTGCTGCGGTTTGCCGTTGTCCTTGAAGGCATCGACCTTCAGCCAGCTGTAGTCGGTGGAGTAACCGGTGGCCCAGATGATCGTGGTCACGCCGGCCTTGAGCAGGTCCAGTTCCAGGATTGGATTTGTCACGCAATCCGGATCGGCCAGCATGGCCCGGGCTTCGGGTTCCAGCGGCAGGTCGAGGCCATTGCGTTCGATATAAGCGTCGGCCTTGTCGAGCAGCGCGAGGTAGTTTTCATCGCCACGGCGGATGTTGTCGGCGAGGTTGTCTTCAAAACTGACCACGGCGCCATTGAACGATTGAGTCAGGCCGACCAGGGTCATGCCCTGATGCGCCAGGCGGCGGAAGTCCACGGTGTGGCCGCCACGGGCACCGCTCACGGCGATGGTCACGTGTTCCTTGCCCGGTTGCATGGCCTCGGCATCCCACTCGCCCAGCACCCCCAGCCACCAGCAGAAATCGCGGTTGCGATAGGCGCGCGGCGGACGGTCGTGGGCGCCGACCGAGAGGTAGACCTGTTTGCCGGAACGTTGCAACTCATCGGCGATCTGCACGCCCGACGACCCGGCGCCCACCACCAGCACCGCGCCTTCGGCCAGTTGCTGCGGGTTGTAGTACTGGGCGGAGTGAATCTGGCTGATGCCGGCCATTGGCGGGGCAATCGGCGGGATGGCCGGACGCTGGAACGGGCCGGTGGCGACCACCACGTGCCGGGCCTCGATCACGCCGTCAGAGGTTTCAACGGTGAAACCCGGACGGTCGGCATTGCGTTGTACGCACTTGACTTCAACACCGGTGCGGATCGGCGCGTTGAACTTGCGGGCGTAGGCTTCGAAGTACTCGGCCACCTGCTCTTTGCCGGCGAAGGCGTCCGGGTCGAGGCCGTCGAATTCCAGGCCCGGGAAGCGGTCGTGCCAGGCAGGACCGTTGGCCACCAGCGAATCCCAGCGGCCGGTGCGCCAGGCTTCGGCGATACGGTTGCGCTCCAGCACGAGGTGGGGCACACCGAGTTTGCTCAGGTGTTCACTCATGGCCACGCCGGCCTGGCCGGCGCCAACAACAAGCGTATCAATTGCGGTTTTATCAACTGTCATGGCTGTGCACTTCTGAAAGGTGGTTTGATTCAGGTCGGTCATGGCTGCCGCCTCGATGCTGATCACTGTTGTTCTTCTGCTGCGGCTATCGGTATCAGGGTGTTGGCCGCATTCTGTTCGGAGCCGGGAAATAGCGAAATTATGTTTTTTGTGGTTGCTGGCGAGGAAAAAGCGTCGAGGTGACCGGCTGGCCGTGCGAGGTTGCGGTCGGCCCGATCCCGGCCTATGGTCCAAGCGATGCATTGCCCGCGACCGGCGCGAAGACCCGGCGCGGATTGCTGTCCATCCAGTGCGGATTCACGCAAGGAGTGATGACATGCCCGACTATTCCCGTCCTGCCGTACTCGAACTGATTGGCAATACCCCGCTGGTACGCGTCAGCCGGTTCGATACCGGTCCCTGCACGCTGTTTCTCAAGCTCGAATCACAGAACCCCGGCGGTTCGATCAAGGACCGCATCGGTCTGGCCATGATCGACACCGCCGAACGCGATGGCCGCCTCAGGCCCGGCGGCACCATCGTCGAAGCCACCGCCGGCAACACCGGCCTGGGCCTGGCCCTGGTCGGCCGCGCCAAGGGCTATCGCGTCGTGCTGGTGGTGCCGGACAAGATGTCCACCGAGAAGGTCTTGCACCTCAAGGCCATGGGCGCCGAGGTGCACATCACCCGCTCCGATGTCGGCAAGGGCCATCCCGAGTACTACCAGGACGTCGCCGCACGGCTGGCGGCGGAAATTCCCGATGCGTTCTTCGCCGACCAGTTCAACAACCCGGCCAACCCGCTGGCCCACGAATGCAGCACCGCGCCGGAGATCTGGGCGCAAACCCAGCATGATGTGGACGCCATCGTCGTCGGCGTCGGATCGGCCGGCACCCTCACCGGCCTGACCCGCTTCTTCAAACGCGTGCAGCCGGACCTGGAAATGGTCCTGGCCGACCCGGTCGGTTCGGTGATGGCTGAATACAGCCGCGGTGGCACCCTCCCCACCCCCGGTTCCTGGGCGGTGGAAGGCATCGGCGAAGACTTCATCCCGTCGATTGCCGACCTGTCCAGCGTGCGCCACGCCTATTCGATCAGCGATGAAGAAAGCTTCGACCATGCCCGCCAGTTGCTGCGCGCCGAAGGCATTCTCGGCGGCTCGTCCACCGGTACCCTGCTGGCGGCGGCGCTGCGTTACTGCCGCGAACAGACCACGCCGAAACGGGTGGTGAGCTTCGTCTGCGACACCGGTACGCGTTACCTGTCGAAGGTCTACAACGACCAGTGGATGAACGATCAGGGCCTGCTGCAACGCAAGCACTACGGCGACCTGCGCGACCTGATCGCGCGGCGTTTCGAGGATGGCCGGGTGATCAGCGTCGGCCCCGACGACACCCTGCTCACCGCGTTCCAGCGCATGCGCCTGGCGGACGTGTCGCAATTGCCGGTGCTGGTGAAGGGGCAGCAACTGGTCGGCGTGATCGACGAGTCCGACATCCTGCTGGGGGTGCACGAGGACGTTGCGCACTTCCGTAAAACCGTGGCCAGCGCCATGACCGACAAGCTGCAAACCCTGTCCCCCGCTGCCACCCTGGCGGAACTGGAGGCAGAGCTGGGCCGTGGGCTGGTGGCGATCATCCAGGATGCCTCGGGCTTCCACGGCCTGATCACCCGAACCGACATGCTCAACCATTTGCGGAGATCCCTGCCATGAGTCAACAGGACAAAAACGCCCCGCCTCAGGGCTTCGCCACCCGGGTGATCCATGCCGGGCAAACGCCGGACCCATCCACCGGGGCCTTGATGCCGCCGATCTACGCCAACTCCACCTACCTGCAACAGAGCCCCGGGGTGCACAAGGGCCTGGACTACGGACGCTCGCACAACCCGACGCGCTGGGCCCTGGAGCGCTGCGTGGCCGACCTCGAAGGCGGCACCCGGGGCTTTGCCTTCGCCTCGGGGCTGGCGACCATTTCCACGGTGCTCGAACTGCTCGATGCCGGATCGCACGTCGTCTCCGGCAACGACCTGTACGGCGGCACCTTCCGCCTGTTCGACAAGGTGCGCCAGCGCAGCGCCGGGCACCGCTTCAGCTTCGTCGACCTGACCGACCTGGCGGCGTTCGAGGCGTCCCTGCAGGACGACACCCGCATGGTCATGGTCGAGACCCCGAGCAATCCGTTGCTGCGCCTCACCGACCTCGCCGCCATCGCCCGCACCTGCCGCGCGCGCGGCATCATCAGCGTGGCCGACAACACCTTCGCCAGCCCGTGGATCCAGCGCCCGCTGGAACTGGGTTTCGACATCGTGCTGCACTCGACCACCAAATACCTCAACGGCCACTCCGACGTGATCGGCGGCATCGCCGTGGTCGGGCAGAACCCCGAACTGGCCGAGCGCCTGGGCTTCCTGCAAAACGCCGTCGGCGCCATCGCCGGCCCGTTCGACGCCTTCCTCACCCTGCGCGGGGTGAAGACCCTGGCCCTGCGCATGGAACGGCATTGCAGCAACGCACTGGAACTGGCGCAGTGGCTGGAGCGTCAGCCGCAAGTCTCGCGGGTCTACTACCCCGGCCTGCCCTCGCACCCGCAGCACGAACTGGCCCAGCGGCAAATGCGCGGATTCGGCGGGATGATTTCCCTCGACCTCAACAGCGACCTGGCCGGCGCCAAACGCTTCCTCGAAAACGTGCAGATCTTCGCCCTGGCCGAGAGCCTGGGCGGCGTGGAAAGCCTGATCGAACACCCGGCGATCATGACCCACGCCACCATCCCGCCCGATACCCGCGCAGAGTTGGGGATTGGTGATGGGTTGGTGCGGTTGTCGGTGGGGGTTGAGGACGTCGAGGACTTGCGCGCGGACCTGGCGCAGGCGTTGGCGCGGATGTAAGTAATCCCTGTAGGAGCGAGCTCGCTCGCGATGGTCGTTAACGATGCCGCGTGTTTACTGACTAAACGCAGCGCTCTTGAGTCCATCGCGAGCAGGCTCGCTCCTACACAAGGCTGGTCAAGCACGCAGGACTCCCTATAATCGCGCCGTTTTCGTCTACCCTCACGAAGCGTCGTGCAGCAATCAGCTTGTGCGGGGCGCATCGACATTTTTCCGCTATTGAACCGGAGAACTTCCATGCTCAAACGTACCCTGGCTATGGCCGTCGGCCTGACCCTGTCCCTTTCCACCCTGCTGGCACAGGCTGCCGAGACCCTCAAGGTCAGCGCCATTCCCGACGAAGCCCCCACCGAATTGCTGCGCAAGTTCAAGCCACTGGGCGAATACCTGGAGAAGCAACTGGGCATGAAGGTCGAGTTCGTACCGGTGTCCGACTACCCGGCGGTGGTCGAGGCGCTGGCCACCGACCGTATCGACATGGCCTGGCTGGGCGGTTTCACCTTCGTGCAGGCACGTTTGAAAACCGGCAATGCCATTCCCTTGGTACAGCGTGAGCAGGATGCCCAGTTCACCAGCAAATTCATCACCGCCGACCCAGCGGTCAAATCCCTGGCCGACCTCAAGGGCAAATCGTTCGCCTTCGGCTCGGTCTCGTCGACGTCCGGCAGCTTGATGCCGCGTTACTTCATGCTGCAGGACGGCATCAAGCCGGAAACCTATTTCAGCCGCGTCGGTTACTCCGGCGCCCACGACGCCACGGTCGCCTGGGTTCAGGCGGGCAAAGTGGATGCCGGCGTACTCAACGCCAGCGTCTGGGAAAAACTGGTCAAGGCCGGCAAGGTCGACACCGACAAGGTCAAGGTCTTCGCCACCACGCCGGCCTACTTCGACTACAACTGGACCGTGCGCGGCACCCTCGACCCCGCCCTGGCCGAGAAAATCAAGGCCGCCTTCCTCGCACTCGACCCGGCCAACCCGGAGCAAAAGGCGATCCTCGACCTGCAGGCCGCCAGCCGCTTCATCGAGACCAAGCCTGAGAACTACAAGGGCATCGAGGAAGCCGCGCGCGCTGCCGACCTGCTGAAATGACCTTGCATCTGAACCGGGTCAGCCTCACCCACGACACGGGCGTGCGGGCGCTGCATGAGGTCGACCTGCACATCGGCGCCGGTGAGCAGGTGGCGATCATCGGCCCGTCCGGCGCCGGCAAGTCGAGCCTGCTGAACCTGCTGGCCACCGCCCTGCGCCCCGGCAGCGGCACGGTCGAGGTGCTCGGCGAGCACGCCTGGCAGCTCGGCGCCCGACAGCGCCAGCGCCTGCGCGCGCGCATCGGCCTGGTGCATCAGGCGCCGCCGCTGCCACCGCGCCAGCGCGTGGTCACGGCGGTGCTGGCCGGCAAACTGGGGCAGTGGGGTTTTGCCAAAAGCCTGCTGAGCCTGCTGCATCCGGTGGATGTGCCCGGCGCACGCGCAGCCCTGGTCAAACTCGACCTGGGCGACAAGCTGTTCGCCCAGTGCCAGCAATTGTCCGGTGGCCAACTGCAGCGCGTGGGCATTGCCCGCGTGCTGTACCAGGCCCCCGACGTGCTGCTGGCCGATGAGCCGGTGTCGGCGATGGACCCGGTGCTGGCCGGGCACACCCTGTCGATCCTCTGCCGCCACGCCCGGGAACACAAGGTGACCCTGGTCGCCAGCCTGCATGCGGTGGAGCTGGCGTTGAGCAACTTCTCGCGCATCATCGGCTTGCGCGACGGCCAGATCCTCTTCGATCTTCCCTCTGCCGACATCGACCACGACTTGCTCGACCGGCTCTACGCCAACGAGCAACTGCAATCCCCGCCCGCTCCGGTGGCGCCCTTGAGCCTGCAGATTCCCCGATGCTGACGCGCGATACACGAGACCCGGCCACCCTGCCCCGCCTGCTGCTCAGTCTGCTGGCGTTGGCCCTGCTGTGGCCCGGCCTCCACTTCAGCGAACTGGACCTGGGTGTGCTGCTCAAGGCCGACAGCCAGAGTGAAATGGGCCGTTTCGTTTCGGCCTTCTGGCCACCGGCCCATGGCGAAGAGTTCCTCCAGCTGCTGTGGCAAGCCACCTTGCAGACCCTGGCCATCGCCACCGCCGGCATGGCCCTGGCCTTGCTGCTGGCCGTGCCCGCCAGCCTGCTCGCCAGCCGAGCCCTGTCGCTGTCGGCGGCTTCGCGCAGCGGCCGCCCGAGCGCCCTGGGCCGGTTGCTGCGTTGGCCGGTACGCGGGGTGCTGATCTTCCTGCGCAGCGTGCCGGAAATCGTCTGGGCCCTGCTGTTCGTGCGCGCCGTCGGCCTTGGCCCGACCGCCGGGGTGCTGGCCATTGCCATCACCTACAGCGGCATGCTGGGCAAGGTCTACGCGGAAATCTTCGAGTCGGTCGACCAGCGCCCCGCCCACTCACTGCTGCAAGCCGGCAGTGGCCGGTTGGCAGCGTTCTGCTACGGCATCCTGCCCAATGTCGCGGCGGAGCTGTTGTCGTACACCGTGTACCGCTGGGAATGCGCGATCCGCGCGTCCGTGGTGATGGGCTTCGTCGGCGCCGGCGGACTGGGCCAGCAGATCGACCTGTCGCTGCGCATGTTCGCCGGCGGTGAAGTGGCGAGCATGCTGCTGACCTTCTTCGTCCTGGTGCTGTTCGCCGACCAGATCAGCCGCCTGCTGCGCTGGAGGTTCGCATGAACCGCCTGATCAACCTGCTGCTGATCCTCTGCATCGCCGCCGCGGTCGTCGCCTCGTTCCGCTACCTGGGCATCGACCTCGGCGAACTGACAGGCAGCGGCAACCTGAAGCAGATGGGCGCCTACGTGCTGCGCTTTCTCAGCCCGGACCTGAGCGCCGGCCACCTGCAAGCCATCGGCCGTGGCGCCGTGGAAACCATGGCGATGTCCGCCCTCGGCACCTTGCTCGCGGCGGTGTTTGGCCTGCTGCTGGCGCTGCCGGCGGCCGGACGCTTCGGCTGGCTGCTGCAGAGCGCGTCGCGACTTGTACTCAATGGCCTGCGCGCCATTCCCGAACTGGTGTGGGCCGCGCTGATGGTACTGGCCGCCGGCCTAGGCCCCAACGCCGGCACCCTGGCACTGGCCATGCACACCACCGGCGTACTCGGCCGCCTGTTCGCCGAAGCACTGGAAAACACCCCGCCGCAACCTGCCGAAGCCATTCGCTTGCAGGGCGGCAATGTCGTCTGGGCCTTCTGCTATGGCACTCTGCCTAACCTGTTTCCGCAGTTGCTGGCGTACATTTTGTACCGCTGGGAGAACAACATTCGGATGGCCAGCGTGCTGGTGTTTGTTGGGGCTGGGGGGTTGGGGCAGATGCTTTATGTGAGTCTTAGCTTGTTTCAGGAGGCTCAGGCGAGCACGGTGATTTTGGCGATGTTGGTGCTGGTGTTTGCTGTTGATGGGTTGAGTAGTTGGAGTCGGCAGCGGTGGGTTAAGGCTTGATGGGGGTTGGATGGGTTTGGTCAGCTGATTGCGTTCGAGCTGAGCAGGTATTTGTATGGAGTTGACTACCGAGTTTTATGGTTATGACTGGTAGAAAACGCCCCCAAAGCTGACGGTGGCGACGGGCAGATATCGGTCAATAGTGCTCAATGAATTGTGCCTACAAAAGTGGGGGCGACCCAGGTACTCGTGAGTGCAGGTACGTATGGAATATATGGGCAGCGAGCCAGCACACATCATTATTTCTCACGAAGAAAACGCGAGTCAGCTGTGCGATCTGCGAGCATAATGCCATCAGTTGTAAATTGAGGTCCTCCTGCTTTCGTCGGCGGAAGGGATGTAAGTTATTGCTCAAGGATGACTGAATTGAAGCTGCTCAAGTCGCTGTTCGAAAAGATTCGTGAGACGAAAAAAATCAGACGTGCCCAGTGGCTTCTCTCTCGCGATGAGGCGACTTCAGAGAGCTTTCTTGATCTTACACCGGTTGATAACGCCGACATTGATGGGCTTTATAGGAAGGCTTTGGATTTCGCTATGCGCAATCCATCGATTCGGAACGTTGCGCTGACAGGGCCTTACGGGTCGGGAAAAACCAGCGTGATCAAGACCTACGAAAAGAATTCGCCTTTTCGTTTTCTGAACGTCTCATTAGCAACCTTTAGCGATCCGAACATCAGCAGCGAACTGGATTCAGCTCCGACCTCAGAGGAGGTCACTGTTAAAGTCGAACGAAGTATTCTCCAGCAGATGCTCTATGGTGCCGATTCACGGACCTTGCCATATTCAAGATTTAAGCGGATTACCAAGCCAAGCTGGTTGACCCTCAACGCTCTGGGCTTCGCTTTCTGGATCGTCGTATGTGGATATATCTATCGCGAGCGGGAAAATATCTTGAGCGTGGCCACATTGGATGATGTAAAACCTCTGTGGTTTTTTACATGCTTGTACGCTTTCTCGTATTTTGCACAGCTTGTTTCTCGTTCTTTGAAAGCTTCACATTCGCTTTCGGTCAAAAAACTCTCGTTGCAAAATGGTGAAGTCGAGTTAGACGGCACACCAGAAAGTTCAATCTTGAATAAACATCTGGATGAGATCATTTACTTTTTCGAGGAGAATAACTACGACGTTGTAGTCTTTGAGGATCTTGATCGCTTCGGGAGCCCTGAAATATTTATAAAATTACGAGAAATCAATAAAATCATCAACGACCGACCCAAGCAAAAAAGGATGTTGGATAGCCTAAGAGCACCTCAGCCGCTTAAATTTATTTATGCTATTAAGGATGATGTGTTCTTCAATAAAGACAGAGCAAAATTTTTCGATTTTATTACGCCAATTATCCCAATCATAAATAATTCAAATTCGCGAGAAATGTTCGCGAGATGTATAGTTTCCAATGGCAAAAATATTGAAATTGATAATCGTTTTTTGAGCGAAGTTTCGCTATATCTGGATGACTACCGACTGATTAAAAACATCAGTAACGAATTTTTAGTTTATCAGGGAAAAGTAGGTGGCGTGCCGAACCTCAACAAATTGCTGGCGATTATTATATATAAAAATACCTACCCGAAGGACTTTGAAGCTTTGCACCATGGCAAAGGTGCTTTGTACAGTATTGTTGGGCTGCGAACTGACCTGATCGCAAGGGCGTCGGTTGATGCAGATATTAAAATTGATGCTCTTAGGACATCGATTTTAGAGTCAGAGGCCGAATTTTGTTCGGCGCAGGCAGATCTTGTTCGGATTTTCTGGGGACAACTCTGCGGAGGTAATGCGGACTATCATATTAATGGGATCTACGCAGGCTCAGAGATATTGACACTGGATAAATTGTTGGACTGGGATAATTTTAAAAAATTATTTAACGAAAACCCAGTTCGCATTAATGGCATGCTTATTCAAAATAGTTATTTTTACGCTCATCCGAACCAACAAATCGCGCTCGGGCTTTCCTTTCGTGAACTTGAGAGCAAGGCGATACCTGGATCAAAGTTTGAAGTTAGGAACGAGAGAATTAAGAATAAGAGCGCGCTGCGACGTAATCAGCTAAATGCCGAGATTTCGGATATCAAGGAAGAAAAGGCAGAGTTCGCCAGGCAGCCTCTGCGACAATTGCTGATGAACGCAAACGAGGAAATTGACAGTGCAATTGCGGGTTCGGACATCAGCGATTCGCGACTTTTAAAATACTTGGTCAAAAACGGTTTCTTGGACGAAACCTATCATTTGTATATCTCAATATTCCATGAGGGGCGAATGTCACGCAATGATTGGAATTTTATCCAAATGATCCGTGACTTCCGGCCTGTAGATCCAGATGCGCAAATCGATAATCCTCGCGAGGTCGTCGCGGAGATGCGGGATGAGGATTTCGGTGCAGAGTATGTACTTAACGTCACTCTTATGGATTATCTTTTGTCTACAGGTGTAGTTAATTTTTCCAAGATCCGCAGTGCAATTGAGTTTGTCGCCAGACATTTTTCCGGTGCTGAAGAGTTTTTCCGGGCGTATTGGCTATCCGGACGGGCGGTCGACGCCTTCATGAAAGCAGTATCAGAGCACTGGAGCGGTTATGGTGTTGCATCGATAGGGAGCGATCAATCTCCTCGGCACATTGCTAACCTTTTGGCGTATGTAGACCCTTCATATATAGCGCAGAAAATGAACATGGATGGCGCGTTGACGCGTTACTTATCAACTCATAGCGCTTCAGTGTTTGCCGAGAATGTTTCTTTCGCGAATGGTTACCAAGCGCTTAAGTTTATGTCTGTAAAACTGGAAAACCTCCAAGAAATAGGAGAGCTTGATGAATTGGCAGCTTACGCCTGCCAAAACTCCCTATATTTACTGAGTGAAAACAATATAGAATTTGCATTATCAAACCTTTCTCACAACACCAATTTAACTGATAGCACATCGATTGATCATCGCCTGAGCAATTATACCGCTATTAGTTTGGCGACTGATCAGACGGTTAATAATTATGTCTGGAAAAATATAAATTCATACCTTGAGGATGTTGCTCTGATTATGGAGAACAATCTTGAAGAGTCTAAGGAAGCGATACTTAAGGTCGTCAATCACCCAGAGATAAATCAGGATTTAGCAATTCAGTATGCGCTGCGACAGAGCTGCATATTTGAAAGCTTCACTGACATACCCGAATTTATGTGGGGAGAGCTATTATTCAATAAAAAAATTATTGTTGAATGGAAAAATATTCTTGAGTATCACCGACACGAAGGTACCGACCTTACTCGCCTAAGTGCATTTTTGAATGACGACGAGGTTGTCAATGAGCTGACTGGCGCTCTAATGCCGATGGCCGATGGCGATGATGAGGATGGAAAGGCACTTTCTCGGTTCGTCATCAACAATACTGATATAGATCTCTCAAACTTTGAAAAACTTTGCGGGTGTTCTCGTTATGCTTACCTCGGATTCTCTACAGATTTGCCCCTGGACAGAAAACTGATATTGGCTCGTATAGGAAAGATCTCTCTGAATGAAAATTCGTTCGCTGAAACTTCTGATTCACCATTGCTAAAGGCGACATTGATCAAAACACATTTTGCCAGCTACACCAAACAAGCAGACAAGTACCCAATCGATCTTGATGTCAAGTTAGAACTGCTTGCTTTGTCGTCAGAGAACAACAAGGCACAAATTGTAAAGTGGATGACCTTGGAAGAGCTGCAGGCTAGCGCGAACGCGACAAATAAAGTTGCGCGCTTTTTGTCCGCAGAAGGCTTGAATATTGATGGCTATAACCGAGAAGTTGTAGTGCACTGCTTGGCAAACGGTTCCCTGCCGAGGGTGGCAGTGGATTTACTGTACAATTTTATTGACATCCTTACGAATATAGAAATTACCGGTGCGTTAAGCGCAGCGCAAGAACCGTACTGCCAATTTGTTAAGGCCAACACACGCCAGAAGTTATTTAATACTGAAAGAAACATGGAGTTCGTGCTGAAGCTAGTACGCCGTAAAATTATTTCTTCTATTAGCGATGAAGGCTCATTCATTCGCGTAAACGCTTACCGTAAAGGGATAACGAAATTCCTTTTGGGCGATAGTTGAGTCGCCCCAGACTCGTAGACACATTCGAGCGTCTGCTTTTAGCCGATTGTGTTGAAAAAGGCGGTCCTTCCAGACTGCCCGCATACTGACTGCTGAAAACGCCTTTTTTGCGCGCAACTATGCGAAATCTGAGCTCGGGATCCTCTGCTCAAAGTAAAGATTTTAACCTGAAGCGCGTACTTTTCTGCCGTGGAAACCATGGCCGACTTTTTCAACAGAATCAGCCGTTCTCTGCCGGTCATGGTTACAAAGCCTGCGGGTTAAATCCTAGGCAATCGGTGGTCAAGTGCAGTGCAATTCCGCGCCTAACGATCAAACCACTACTACCCACACAAAAAAACCTTCCTGCGCCTCAACGCAGGAAGGTTTTTTTGTTAGCGGCTGATCACTCTTTAGCCTGGCTCAACTTGGTAAACAGCTCGGTCGGCACTTTCTTGCCATTGGAGGTGTACTGGTTGGTGCGGAACTTGTACACCTCACCCTCGGACAGGAAACCGTCGCCGTTGGTGTCCATCGCCTTGAATTCCTCTGTGCCCTTGGGCGCCACGGCCAGCAGTTCCTTGAGCGACACGCGGCCGTCGTGGTCGGCGTCGGTGCGGGCGAAGGACGCATCGCCGCACTTGCCTTCACCGCACTTGCCTTCGGCCTGGGTCTTTTGGGCGCTGGCTTCGCTGGCACCGCATTTGCCTTCGCCGCACTTGCCCTCGCCACACTTGCCTTCGCTGGTCTTCTCGGCGGAGGCCAGTTGATAGCCCTGCGGCAAGGCTTCGGCGGAAAACGCCGAGGACGCGAAGTTGATACCGCCGACCAGTGCAACAGCGATCAGGCCAATACGGGTTTTGTTCGACTGGATACGAGACATGTTGATACTCCGGATCAATGACGTGGCTGGACCACTATGGGTCGTACCACAAGGGTTGATGAACCTGGTGGCGAGCTGCGTTGTGCTTCTCGCTTTGACAGGTCTATTTGGCCCCAGTGGTGTATCCGGGCTGTATCCGTGATGAGTGGGTTTTGTAGGGTTGTAGTCGGATTTCGTGCGCTGATACACAGCGATACACGAAAGCCGGTATTCAGTGATCGGGGATGTTTTTTGCTTGCGCGGGGTGCGCTCGACATTGCCCAAAAGCGCTTGTTTAAAAAGGTTGTAGGGTATTTCCGGTGAGCTACAAGACCTTGCGTCGTTGCCTACGGGTACGCCAGAATCCGCCGGCTTGTGCGCCCTGCCCCTGGTCTCTATCGTTTCCGCGCCACTGCCCATCAGTGGTCGGGTTTAGCAGCCCGCGATAACTTGGCTGTGCGTGCATCTGTCATGCAGGTATTTCATTACCTGTACTTGATGGTGGCTGTACGTGGGGCGCCCTCGGGCGCGCCGGATTGCTGAGTTTCCCGGTCTGCTAACCTGCGTACAGCTGCCACCCCTCTTCGTTTAGCAGCAAGAGGATTGGCACCCATCAGGAACTCAGCCTATGTTCAAGGTCACCCCCAACCCGCCGGACACCGATCCGACATCCCCCTGCGAATCCGACTCAAACAAGCTCAACGAGGCCGCCGAATCCGCCTTCCACGTCCCCACCACCGCCGACATCAAAGCCGCACCGCGCACGCCTTGTTCCCTGTTTACCGTCGACCCCGAGGCCGATACCGAAACGCTGATGGTGTATCTGGTCGAGACGCTGGCCTCGGTCGATGTGATGGTGCATCAGTTGGTGGATCATCTGGAGGGTGGGTCGCGCAATGCCCTGCTGGGGATTTCCAATAGTGTGATGCTGGCGGAGATTACGGCGAATCGGGTGTTGGATCAGATTGATCCGCGTGAATAAACCCGGTCAATTGTGGGAGCTGGCTTGCCAGCGATGGCGGCGGCACATTCACCATCGCATCGCCGGCAAGCCGGCTCCCACAGGGGTTGTGTGGTTGATGTTGGCTAGTTCGGGTCGAGCAAGCCGCCGCTCCAGTGACGCGACAGCCGGCTGCCGGTGAATTTCGCTACGCCCATGCCCTGGGCGATCAGTCGGTCGCGATAGCGCGTGACCAGGCGCCCTGCTTGTTCGGCATGCAGGACCACTTCGGAAGTCGGGTCGCCCGGGGTTCTGAGGATCCGGGCAAAGCGTTGCCCTTCTTCGACGAAATCTCCCAGCTCTTTTTCGAAGATCAGTACGCCGGGTTGCGGGGCGATGAGGGTTTCCATGTGGCCCATTTCCACGGCTTCGACGGGCCAGTCTGCAGGCGCCACGGACTCGTCGATGACGCCGTAACCGCACAGCCAGTGGTACAGCCCTTCGGCATCGGACTCGGCGAAGCGGTCGTTGACATCGCCCTGCCCGCGCAGCTCCAGGGTCGCGGCCATGCGCCCTGCTGTGACGCCGTCGCGTATCCACGGGGCGATGATGGTTTCTTCGAAGGAACCATCGCCGCCGTCATCCCAGATGATCGCCACGTCCATCTTCATCGCCGCCGCCAGTTCGCGGCCGCGGGGCCAGAAACGGCGGTGTACGTAGAGGTACGGCAGGGCCTCGTCGTCGGTGTGCAGGTCGAGCACCACGTCGGCCGGGGCGGCCAGTTGCACCAGTTTTTTTTGCCATTGCTGGACGCAGGTCGAAGGTCGCGCCATGGCCGCCGACTGGTCGAACGCGCGATTGAAGTTGTGCCCGGTCGCGTCGTGGTAACGCCCGAGAATCCGGCCCTGGCGAAACTGGCCGATGCCCAGGGGATTGGCTTGTGGCACCACGGTGACCTGGCCCTTGAGCCGGCCCTGGGCTTCGGCGATCTGTAGTCGTTGCATCAGTACATGCAGGACCAGCATCCCGGCGATTTCATCGACATGCACCCCGGCCTGCAGGTGCACGTTCGGCCCGCTGCCGTCGCCGGCATAGCGCCAGGCACCGACCCGCACGGCATCGCCGTTGTTGTTGCTGACACTGAACGAAATATCCTGCGGCATTGGTTTTCCCTCCTGTCATGACCGTTGAAAACGCTGTATCGCGGCTGTCGAGGCTGGTGATTGAACAGGTGTTCAACTAAGCTCGACAGCGTGGAAGCTCATCCAGGGACAGCCTTGTGACAACCGACGCCCCGAAAAACCGTCGCGCCGAACCCGAAGACCGCCGCGAAATGCTGGTGGCGGCCACCCTGCGCTGCCTGGGCCGCGACGGTCACGCCGGGATCTCCGTGCGGCGCATCGCCACCGAAGCCGGGGTGTCCGTGGGTTTGCTCAACCATCACTTCGGCAGCATCGAGGCATTGATCGCCGACACCTACCAGCGGCTCGCGAGCGAGCTGACCACTGCCCTGCTCCAGGAAATCGAACAGGCCCAGACACCTGCGCAGAAGATCGATGCTTTCCTGGAAGGCTCGTTTTCGCCCAGGGTCATGGACCCGAAACTGCTCGGGGTGTGGGTGGTGTTCTGGAGCCTGATCCGTCACTCCGAACACGTCAGCCAGTCCCACGAAAAAAGCTACCGCGCCTACCTCGATCTGATCCGCCAGTTGCTCGACGGCCTGGCGGCCAGCGAAGGCTTCGTGATTCACGACACGCGCCTGGCCGCCATCGGCCTATCGGCGATGCTCGACGGTCTCTGGCTCGAGTGGTGCCTGAACCCCGAGACCTTCAGCGCCGCCAACGGACTGCATATCTGCCGTTGCTGGATAAAGGGGCTGCGTCACGGAGCATTCAGCACCGACGACGTCTTGTGAGGCGTGCCGGCCGAAGATCATCGCCAGGGTGCCGCTGACGGCGATCAACCCGGCGCCGATCATCAGTGAGGTGTCCATCAGCGTGCCCCAGACCAGGCTCGACAGGGCAAACGCCCAGATCAAGCCGGTGTATTCGAACGGCGCGAGCAAGGTCGCGGTGGCGCGGCGGAAACTGGCGAACAACAGGAACTGGCCGATGCCGCCCACCAGCCCGGCGCCGAGCATGCCCAGCCAGGCCGGTGTCGGCGAGGGTGTGTAGGTCCACGGCAGGGCCACCGCCATGCAAATCACAAACACCACGTTGGTGATCAGCATCTGTTCCAGCACGGAGGTCTGGTCATCCACCTGACGCAGCTGGATGTAGGTGAACGCCCAGCACATCGCCGCCAGCAGGGTCAGGACGATCGGCAACGGCTCGGTCATGTGGTCGGGGCGACAGGCAATGACCACCCCGACGAACCCGACGATCAGGCTGAACCACTGCCAGCCGCTGGCGCGCTCCTTGAGAATCACCGCCGCCAGCACCGTGACCATGATCGGCGCGGAAAAATACAGGGTGGTCATCTCGGCCAGGGTCAGGTCCCGGGCCGCCGTGTAGTACAGCACCCAGGCCACTATCGACAGCAAGCCGCGCACCACCAGCAGGCGCCGGCTCGGTGAGTGCCAGGCGCGCTGGATAACCCGCGAACGCCCCGCCAGCAGCACGGCCACGACCACCACGGCGGCGCGCCAGAACAGAATGGTGACCACCGAATAATCGGCCACCAGCCACTTGATGACCGCATCCTGCAACGACAGGAACGCGTAGCCCAGGGTGCACAGGCCAATGCCCTGCAGCGAGCGATCGACTTTCGAAGAACTCATCAGGCCGACCTGCGCACAGGCGTTCCGCGCCGCTCGGCGAAGGCAAACAGCGCTTCGATCAGGAAGGTCAGGCAGACGTAGACACCGGCCACCAGCAACAGGGGTTCGTACACTTGCAGGGTCTGCGCGCGGACCACGTTGGCGGCGCCGAGCAGGTCGATCACGGCGATGGTCGAGGCCAGTGCCGTGGACTTGAGCAGCATCACGGTCTCCCCCGCCAGGGTCGGCAACAGCAGGCGCAGGGCCCGGGGCAAGCGCACCCGCAGCAACGACTGGCGCGCGGTCATGCCAAAGGCCGACGCGGCCTCCATCTCACCCTTGGGCACCGCCAGCAGGCCACCGCGAATCACTTCGCCGACGTAGGCCCCCATCGACACCACCAGGGCGAACACGATGTACCAGTAGCCATCGCGCAGGTACGGCCAGAGGAAGCTGCCGCGAATCAGCGGGAACTGAGCAAACAGGCTACCCAGCCCGTAGTAGTAGATGTAGATCTGGATCAGCAACGGCGTGCCGCGTGTGACGCTGGTGTAGAACAGGCTGACCTTGGCGATCACCTTGTTTTTCGAGATCCGCGCCAGCGCCACCAGCACCGCCAGCAGGTAACCGAACACACTGGAGACCAACAGAATGATGAGGGTGGTTTGCAGCCCCCGGCCCAACAGCGCCCCGTATTCAACTATCCACGCTGGAATCATTTCATTCTCTCTGCCGGTTCAGTCAACAAGAGGCATCCAGCGACGAATGCGTCGCTCCAACCGTCCCGAAAGATAGTTCGACGCCAAGGTCACCGCGTAGTACAGCGCGGCAGCCGTGAGGTAGAACAACAGATAGTGGCGCGTCGAACCCGCGCCTTGCTTGGCGGTGTACAGCAGCTCGTTGGTGCCGACCACGCTAATCAGCGCGCTGTCCTTGATCAGGTTGATCCACAGGTTGGCCATCCCGGCCATGGCGTAAGGCGCCATGATCGGCAGCGTGACCCGGCGGAACAGACCGAAACCGTTGAGGCCGAACGCCTTGGCCGCTTCGATCTGGCCGAAGGGAATCGCCTGGATCGCCGCGCGGAAAATCTCCGAGGCGTAGGCACCCTGCACCAGCCCCAGCACGACAATGGCCGCCAGCGGGCCGCTGACGTTCACCACGCCGTAGCCGAGTTCGGTCATCAGCGAGTTGAGGAGCATGGAGCCGACGTAGTACAGCAACAGAATCAGCAGCAGCTCCGGAACCGCGCGGAACAAGGTGGTGTAGCCGCGCATCAGCGCTGCAATCGGCTTCGGCGCGCCGAGCTTGAGGCACGCCACCACCAGCCCGATGGCCAGCCCGAGCACAAAGGCCCCGGCGGAAATCTGCAGGGTCATCCAGAGCCCCTTCAACAGCGCACTGCCCCATCCCTGTTCGGTGAAATTGATCAGATCGAACATTGCCGGCATTTCAGTCTCCAGTATGCGGTCATGAACACACCGCCGGATCCTGTGGGAGCGAGCTTGCTCGCGATGAGGCCATGCCAGTCAATATCAATGCTGACTGAACCACCGCTATCGCGAGCAAGCTCGCTCCCACAGGGATCTGCTTTTCCTCAGGACTTGCGTTTCGCCAGTCGTCAGAACGCCGGCTTCACGCTGGTGCCGAAGTAGCTCTGGGACAGCTCGTCGTAGTCCTTGCTCGCCAGCAACTCCTGGATGGCCTTGTCGAGTTTGGCCTTGAGTTCGGTGTCGTCCTTGCGCAGGCCGGCGCCTACGCCTTTGCCGAAGATCGGGTCATAGGGCACGGTGCCGAGGTAGGCCAGGTCCTTGGCATCCGGGGTCTTGACGAACGAAGCCATGGCGGTGCCGTCGGCCATCATCAGGTCGATGCGCCCGGCAATCAGGTCGGCGTTGGCCGAGTCCTGGGTGTCGTAGTACTTAACCTCGGCGATTTTTTCGTAGTAGGTCTTCAGGTAGTTGGCGCTAACGGTCGAGTTCTGCACGCCGATGATCTTGCCCTTGAGGTCATCCGGGTACTTCTTCACTGACGTCTCTTTCGGGCCGACGACGGCAATCGCCGAATCGTAGTAGGCCTTGCTGAAGGCGATCTGTTTTTCCCGTTCTTCGGTCACCGACATCGAGGAAAAAATCACGTCGATCTTCTTCGCCAGCAGCGACGGAATGATGCCGTCCCACGCCACTTCCTTGATCTCGCAATCGGCTTTCATTTCGCTGCACAGCTTGTGGATCAGGTCGACTTCAAAGCCCTTCCACTCACCGTTGGCCTGCTTTTCGGTGTACGGCGGATAGGGTTCGGCTGCCACCGCGAAGCGGATGGGCTGTGCCTGAGCAGCGCTCATGCCGGCCAGCATTACGCAGGCTGCACCGGTCAACCAGTTTGCAAAACGTCGATTTCCCATGTTGTTTTCCCGTCTTTTTATGATGAGTTAGCGAGTCTGATGAGCGTTGACGAATTGCCGGCAACGCTCGCTGCGTGGGTGTACGAACACTTCGTCCGGCGAACCGGTTTCCTCGATCAGCCCTTGATGCAGGAAGGCGACTTTGGAAGAGACATCGCGTGCGAACGCCATTTCATGAGTCACCAGGATCATGGTCCGGCCTTCTTCGGCGAGAGAGCGGATCACCCGCAGCACTTCCCCGACCAGTTCTGGGTCGAGTGCCGAGGTGGGTTCATCGAACAGCATGACCTTGGGCCGCATGGCCAGGGCCCGGGCGATGGCCACCCGTTGTTGCTGTCCCCCGGAGAGAAACGCCGGGTACTCGTTGCGCTTGGCCGCAAGCCCGACGCGTTCGAGCAGGGCTTCGGCCCGTTCGGTGGCCTCCGCACGGCTTTCACGCAGGACCTGGGTCGGCGCTTCGATGAGGTTTTCCAGCACCGTGCGATGGGGCCAGAGGTTGAAGTTCTGGAACACCATGCCCAGGCTCGACCTGATGCGCACCAGCTGTTTGGCGTCCGACACCAGCGGTGCGCCGGGACGATTCTGGTTGAGGTGAATGCTTTCGCCATCGACCAGGATGCGGCCCTGGTCGGGCACTTCGAGCATGTTGATGCAGCGCAGCAAGGTACTTTTGCCCGAGCCGCTGGCACCGATCAGGGAGATCACTTCGCCTTCGCGGGCGGTCAGGGATACGCCCTTGAGCACTTCGATATTGCCGAAGCGTTTGTGCAGGCGATCGACCTCGATCATGGTCCTGGCCGCAGTCGGTTCGACGGTTGCGGTACTGGTCACGGTGCCGATCACCGGCCTCGGCGCTTCGCCGTTGAGCACCTGGACAAAGCCGCGAATGCGCTGGCAGGCCTGGGCCAGTCGCTCTTCACTGAGGGTGAACGAAAGCCGTACAAAACCTTGGGCCGGCTCACCGAATGCCGCGGCATCCAGTACCGAGACACCGGCTTCACGCAGCAGGCGCCAGGCGAATTCCAGCGAGGTCAGGCCGGTGCCGCGAACGTCCACCAACACGAACATGCCCGCGTCCGGGTTGAGCACGCTGATGCCCGGGCAATCGGCCAGGCCGGACACCACCAGATCGCGGCGCCGACGGTAGATCTCGCGCATGCCGTGGGTGACTTCTTCATGGGACTGCACGGCCTTGAGCGCCGCTTCCATGACGAAACCGGGCAAGCCGTACAGCATGCTGAGCACCAGGGTTTCGACATGGTTGACCAGGGCTTCGTTGGCCACGACCCAGCCGATGCGCCAACCGGTCATGGCATGGGATTTCGACAGGCTGCCGATCACCACGCAGCGCTCGGCCATGCCCGGCAACGCCGCCAGGCTGAGGTGTTCGCGCTCGTAGGCGAGGCTCTCGTAGACCTCGTCCACCACCACCCACAGGTCATGGGCGATGGCGAGATCGGCGATGGCTTGCAGCTCTTCGCGACCCAGCACCACGCCGGTGGGGTTGTTCGGGTTGGAGAAGAAAATCGCCCGGGTACGCGGGGTGATGGCCTTGGCCAACACGGCGGCATCAAGGCGAAACCCCGAATCCGCCGCACAGGGCACCCGCACCAGCGTGGCGCCGGACGCCTTGAGCGTGGCTTCGTAGGTGACGTACATCGGATCGAAGGCAATCACTTCGTCGCCGGCGCCGAGCAGGCACATCGAGGTGGCGAACAAGGCGTTCTGCGCACCGGCCGTGAGAATGATGTTCGACGCCTGCAATTCGCGGTCGATCAACCGGCTGTAGCGGCCGGCGATGGCTTCACGCAGCGCCTGGCGGCCGGCGATTTCGGTGTAGTGGGTATCCCCTTCGCGCAAGGCGTGGATGGCGGCATCGGTGATGAAATCAGGGGTGGGGAAATCCGGGTCGCCGACGCTGAGGATGATCACGTCCTCGCCGTTGCGCTGTGCCGCGTTGGCCGCGTAGTGAATATCCCAGGCGGCAACGCCTTGGCCACTGATCCGCTCTACAAAGGGTGAAAACCGCATGCCAGTGCCTCGTTCGAATTGAAGAAACGCAAGCCCGCAACCAGCCGGGGGAAGGTGGCCCTCAACATAGTCCAGACTGAACACTCGTTCAACAGAAAACTCGCAAGGCTTCGCGTTCAGCGCAAACAGGTCGTTTTCACGACAGTCGCGCCGTTTTTCAACACGACGCGATCAGGCGACGTGAAAGGATTTTGCTGACCGCGCCAATCGCCAGGGCGATGCAGATCAGCCCCGCCGCAACCGCAAACGTCAAGCGCATCCCCTGGGCGATGGCCTCGGGTGGCGCCTGCAAAACATCGTGGCTGGCGGTGCCGAAGGCGAACACGGCGCCCATGACGCCAGCGCCGGTGATCAAGCCGAGATTGCGCGACAGCCCGAGCAGACCGGAGACCACGCCGCGCTCTTGCGGCGTGATGTCCGCCAGCACGGCGGTATTGTTGGCCGCCTGGAACAGCGCATAACCGGCGGTCATGAGCGTCAGGGGCACGATGTAGCCGGGCGCACCTAAGTTCGTCGGCACGGCGGGCAGGAGGCAAGCGCCGGTCAGCATGGCCAGCAATCCGAGCGTGCCGGATCGATGTGCGCCCAATCTGTCGACCCATCGACCCGCCGGGACCCCGACCAGTGCGGCGACCAGCGGCCCCGTCGACATCACCAGGCCAACGCCCGCTGCGTTCAGCGCCAGTGCGCCGGTGAGATAAAACGGCCCCACCACCAGGGTGGCCATGACCACGGTGGTCACCAGCAGGCTCATGGCGAAACCTGCGCTCAGCTGCCAATTGCGGAACATCGTCAGTCGAACCAGCGGCGAGTCGGCGGTGCGCTCGACGAACACAAACACCCCCGCCCCCACCACGGCCACCAGCAGCAGTGCCAGGTTCAGCGGTGCAAAACTGCCACGCCCGAGAGTCATCGCCAGCGCATAGGCCAGCAGCGTCAGGACCAGTACCAGGGTACCGAGGACATCGAAACCCGCTCGATCCGCCCTTTTCTCAGGGCCATCTTTCGGTAGAAAACGAAGCGCGAGGCCCATCGCCAAAACGCCCAAGGGCACATTGAGCAGAAAAATCGCCTGCCACCCTAAATTGGCAATCAAGAAACCACCGAGGGTCGGGCCGAGCGAGGTGCCGATCGCCGACATCGTGCCGAGCAGGCCCATCGCACTGCCCAGCTTTGCCTTGGGCACCGCCCCGCTCACCAGGGCCAGGGTCAACGCCATCATGATGGCCGCGCCGATGCCCTGCAGGGCCCGGGCGGCAATCAGCCACCCGAGAGCGGATGAGACGGCGCACAGGACTGAAGCGGCGGTAAACACACCCATCCCGATCAACAACAAACGCCGACGACCAATGATGTCGCCAAGTCTTCCGACGCTGACGATCAGCGCCGTGATCGCCAGCAGGTAAGCGAGCACCACCCATTGCACTTGCTGGAAAGAGGCCGAGAACGCGGCGGCCAGTGTCGGTAAACCTACGTTGGCAATGCTCGTGCCCAGGGATGACAGCAGCATGGACAGCGACAGGCAGGCCAGCGCGCCCCGAATCGATATGGACTTCATTTTCTCGCGACTCCGCAAATTGGTTGTCCTGAGCCTAAGCCCGGCCATAACATGGCGGAAGACGCAGCGTTTACACTGAATACATGCACCAGACGCCACTTGCCCACAAACCAGTGTGGGAGCGGGCCTGTGGTGAGGGGGGGCTTGTGGTGAGGGACCTGTGGCGAGGGGGCTTGCCCCCGTTGGGTTGCGAAGCAGCCCCAAAATCTCTGATGCACCAAAGATCTTTGTGAGTGCTACGCACTCAAACGGGGGCAAGCCCCCTCGCCACAGGTCACTCACTACAGGCCCCTCACCACAAGCCCCTCTCACCACAGGCCTGCTCCCACAGGAGTTGATTCCATGCCAGACCTCAATCTGCTGATCACCCTGAATGTGTTGCTCGAAGAAGGCAGCGTGGCCCGCGCCGCGCAGCGTTTGCGCCTGAGCCCGTCGGCCATGAGCCGGGCGCTGGCGCGGCTGCGCGAAACCACGGGCGATCCGTTGCTGGTGCGGGCCGGACGCGGACTGGTTCCCACGCCCCGGGCGCTGGAGTTGCGTGAGCGCGTCGGCGTGCTCGTACAGGACGCCGAAGCCGTCCTGCGCCCCGCCGACGCACTTGACCTCGACCAACTGGCACGCACCTTCACCCTGCGCACCAGCGACGGCTTCGTGGAAAATTTCGGCGCGCCACTGATCGCCCGTATCAGCCGCGAGGCGCCCGGTGTCCGCCTGAATTTCGTGCAGAAGCTGAACAAGGACAGCACCCTGCTGCGCGACGGTTCGGTGGATCTGGAAACCGGCGTGATCGGCGAATCCACCAGCCCGGAAGTGCGGACCCGGATGCTGTTTCGCGACCGCTTCATTGGCGTGGTGCGCGAGGGCCATCCACTGGCGCACGGTGAAGTCACACCGGTGCGATATGCCGAGGCCCGGCACATCCTGGTTTCACGCCGGGGCCACGAAAAAGGCGTGATGGACGACGCCTTGAATGAGTTGGGGCTGAAGCGGGAGATCATCACCATTGTCGCCGGCTTTTCGTCCGCGATTGCATTGGCGCGGGCTTCAGACCTGGTCGCCAGCGTACCGCAGCGGCACGTCGGCAACCTGTGCCAGGGCATGCATTGCTTTGCGTTGCCCTTCCCCACGCCGCCGATCACGGTGTCGATGCTGTGGCACCCGCGCATGGACGCCGACCCGGCCCATCGCTGGCTGCGCGGTTGCGTGTGGGAGGTTTGCAGTCAATAAACTCCGGCGCCGCGCGCATTCAAGCGGTTTGTATCGAACTGTATGTCCCCCCGACCACCTTACACAGCGATACACATCCGCCAGGTTCAGGACATATGGGCAGTACATGGAAATGAAACAGTGGGGCGCATCGCAAAGCGCAGGCTTTCCGAGCATTCCAGCGACCCACTGACAGGAAAAACACCATGATCAATGCAATCGATACCGTGCTGTACACTGGCAAGACCCACACCACCGGCGGCCGCGACGGTCAGGCGCGCAGCACCGATGGACGCCTGGACATCAAGCTTTCGCCTCCCGGCGGTTCGGGCGCCGGCACCAATCCTGAGCAACTGCTGGCGGCCGGTTGGTCGGCCTGTTTCATCGGGGCGATGGGCAAGGCGTGCGTCGCGCTGAAGGTGGCATTGCCGAGCGATGTTGCGGTGGATGCCGAAATCGATCTGGGCAAGTCCGAAAACGCTTTCTTCCTTCAAGCCCGCCTGAATGTCAGCCTGCCGGGCCTGGACCCGGCCATCGCACGCAGCGTGGTGGAACTGGCGCATCAGACTTGCCCGTACTCCAAAGCGACTCGCGGCAATATTGACGTCGAAATCAATCTGGTTTGACCGACGCGGAAAAGCCTGGCCTGACGTCTCAATACCGGTCAGGCCAGGCTTTCTGAACACCGCAATCGTTGTTGTTGTGGGAGCGAGCTTGCTCGCGATGGTCGTTAACGATAACGCGTGTTTACTGGTTAAACGTAGCGCTCTCGAGACCATCGCGAGCAAGCTCGCTCCCACAGTTCATCTACTCCTTGAGGATCAGCAGCGGCTGGCCTTTCTTGACGATATAGGTTGCCAGTTCCGAGGCCTTGTCCTGGCCCACGTTCTTCGCCACATGCGCGACGCCTTCGGGGATGTACAACGAATCACCGGCCTTGAGCGTCACCGGTGCCCGCCCTTCCAGCTGATACTCGAAGGTACCGCTGATCACGTGCGCCACTTCCACGCCAGGGTGAGCGTGTTTGGGTGATGTCACGCCCGGGTCGAAGTCCACGAGCACCTGAGTGACTTCGCGATCGGCGGCGCCGAGGTCTTCGCGTACCAGATCGGTGCGATGCAGGCCCTGCTGCCAGCTTTTCATCGCCGGAGCCGGCTGTGTTTCCTGGGCTTGAGAGAGACTCGCGAAGGCAGCGAGCCCTGCAGCGGTCAGAACCAGACCCAGCTTGCCGATGGTATGACGGGGGTTGATGCGCAACATTGCCTTTCCTCCAGTTGAACCCTGGCCAGCCGCGCCGAAAATGACACGGTGCCGGTGGTTGCATTAGAAGGCCGCCGTGTATCGCCCGAGTGTCTGGAAACCCCGGTTTTGTATGCCCGGGTAACGGCGGACGTTGCCGATACCTGCGGATACAAACCCGCCGCTAGGCCTTGAACGCTTCGCGCCGGGCGCTGCGTTCGGCGACATAGGCGGCACTCGGTTCACTGATCAGGTCGGCGCGGCGCAGGGGCTGCCCGCAATGGGCGCACAGCGGACCGAGGCCGGCGGGCTCGCCGCAACTGCGGTGGGTATAGACCACCGCCAAACCTTCTCCGGGTGATTTGCACCAGGTTTCGCCCCAGGCCCGCAGCGCCAGCACCACCGAATGGAACGCATCGCCCTTTTCCGTGAGGTGGTATTCGTAGCGTTTGGGCCGTTCGCTGTAGGCACGTCGCTCCAGGAGCCCGTCGGCCTCCATGCTCTTCAAGCGCGCCGCGACCATTTGCGGCGTACCGCCGGTCTGCGCCTGGATTTCATCGAAGCGATGACTGCCCATGAACAACTCACGCAGCACCAGCACCGTCCAGCGGTCACCCACGACGGCTTCGGCCCGGGAAATCGGGCACAGGGTTTCAGAAACGGTTGCTTTCACCGACATGCGGTATTGCCTCTTGCCTAGCTACTATGATTATCATATCTACGTGAATTGCTGGCAACTACACTTCATCTTCCACGGATTATCTTGCGGAGCACCGCCATGTCCAACGCCACCTACCCTCTTGATCGGACGGCCTACCTGCTGGTCGACCCCTACAACGATTTTCTGTCGGAAGGTGGAAAGATCTACCCCTTGATCGAGCCCATTGCCACGCGAGTCGGCCTGCTCGACAACCTGCGCACGCTCGATCGCACCGTTCGCGGGCTCAACATTCCGGTGGTCATCGTACCGCACCACCGCTGGGAAAAAGGCGACTACGAAAACTGGGATCACCCAAGCCCCACCCAGTGCAAGATCATGCACATGCACCACTTCGCCCGCGGGGAATGGGGCGGCGAATGGCACCCCGACTTCGCGCCGCAGGACGGCGACATCATCGTTCAGGAACATTGGGGTTCCAGCGGCTTTGCCAATACCGACCTTGATTTTCGCCTCAAGCAAAAGGGTATCACCCACGTGATCATCGTCGGCCTGCTGGCCAATACCTGCATCGAGGCAACCGCCCGTTACGCTCAGGAACTCGGCTATCACGTCACCCTGGTGCGCGACGCGACCGCAGCCTTCATACCGGAGATGATGCATTCGGCCCATGAGCTGAACGGCCCGACCTTCGCTCACGCCATCCTGACCACCGATGAACTGGTTGCCGCACTGGCACAGGCAGGTGCGTGATGCAGTTGACCGGCAACCTGCTGATCGGCACCCGTGATGTCGGCGCCAGCGAAGGCACCCTGAAGGCGCTCAATCCCGCGACCAACCAGCCGATTGAACCGGCGTTCGCGCTGGGTAGCGTGGCCGATGTCGACCGGGCGGCGACCCTGGCCGATGAAGCGTTCGATGTGTACAGCCATACCTCGCTCGCCGTGCGGGCGGCGTTTCTCGAACGCATCGCAGACAACCTCGACCGCGTTCGCACGGTGCTGGCGGCACGGGCCGCCCTGGAAACCGGCGTGCCCGAGGCGCAACTGGAAGGCGAGGCAATCAAGGCCGCCACCCAGTTCCGTCAGTTCGCCGATGTGGTGCGCAAGGGGCGTTTCCTGCAACTGGCCATCGACCCGGCGCAACCCGAGCGTCAGCCACGCCCGCGCATGGATCATCGCCTGCAAAAAATCGCCATCGGCCCGGTGGCGATTTTCGGTGCGAGCAACTTCCCCATCGCCTATTCGGTGGCCGGTGGCGATACCGCATCGGCGCTGGCGGCGGGCTCGACCGTCATTCTCAAGGCGCATAACGCGCATCCCGGCGCCTCGGAAATCCAGGCCCGGGCGATCCGCCAGGCGGTGCAAGACTGCGGATTGCCCGAAGGTGTGTTCTCCATGGTGCGTGGCAGCGGCAATGCCATCGGCGAAGCGCTGGTCGATCATCCGCTGATCAAGGCCGTGACCTTCACCGGTTCCGAACAGGGTGGCATGGCGCTGTATCGGCGTGCGCAATTGCGCCCCGAGCCGATTCCGGTCTTCGCCGAGATGACCAGCGTCAACCCGACCTTCATCCTGCCCCGGGCACTCGCCGAACGCGGCGCGGCGATTGGCGATGGCTTTGTCGAGCGCATGCTGGTCAACGTCGGGCAAGCCTGCCTCAAGCCGGCGATCCTGCTGGCCGTCGAAGGCGCAGGGTTTGCAGCACTGCGCCACGCAATGAGCCAACGCGTGAGCGCAGCACCGGCGCGCACGATGCTGACACCGGGCATCCATGCAGCCTATCTGAACGGGCTTCGCACCCTGGAAAACGCCGGCGCCCGCCTCGTCGCCGTGGGCTCCACATCCACCGCTGAAGTCGATGGCCGTTCGGCGCTGTTCGAAGTCGATGGCGAACATTTTCTCGCCGAGCCGGCGCTTTCCCAGGAGGTATTCGGCCCGTCCGCGCTGCTGGTGAAGGTCCGGGATGAAGCAGAGCTGTTACGCGTAGCGCGCTCATTCAAGGGGCAACTCAGCGCGACCCTGCACCTTGAACAGGACGACCTGCCACTGGCCCGTCGCCTGCTGCCAACCCTGGAACGACGCACCGGGCGCATCGTGGTCAACGCCTTCGCCCATCCGCAGGAAGTGTGTTTTGCCACCGTGCATGGCGGGCCGTTTCCGGCCACCTCGGACAGTCGCTTTACCTCGGTGGGCATGACCGCCATCGAGCGCTTCCTGCGCCCGCTGGCTTACCAGGGGTTTCCGGATGCCTTGCTGCCGGAGGCATTGCGCGAGGGCAATCCCTTGGGGCTGCCGCGTCTTGTGGACGGTCATTGAACGAAAATGCATCTCCGGCCACCGCTGACTGCAGGATCGAGACGGCTCCCACATTGGTGTTGTTGGGCCAAACACAGTTCTTTTGCCCACTGAAAATCCCTGTGGGAGCTTGCCCGCGAAGGCGTCGGCACAGCCAACATCATCGGTGGCTGAACTACCGCTTTCGCGGGCAAGCCCGCTCCCACAGTAGATTCGGTAGTCCACAAATACTGCGTACACCCACTAACCCTGTAGGAGCGAGCTCGCTCGCGAAGAGGCCGGCACAGCCAACATCATCGGTGGCTAAACTACCGCTTTCGCGGGCAAGCCCGCTCCCACAGTAGATTCGGTAGTCCCCAAATACTGCGTACACCCACTAACCCTGTGGGAGCGAGCTCGCTCGCGAAGAGGCCGGCACAGCCAACATCATTGGTGGCTGAACTACCGCTTTCGCGGGCAAGCCCGCTCCCACAGTAGATTCGGTAGTCCACAAATACTGCGTACACCCACTAACCCTGTAGGAGCGAGCTCGCTCGCGAAGAGGCCGGCACAGCCAAC
>NZ_JAVAJJ010000028.1:0-72078 GCF_052112305.1 Pseudomonas sp. QLc11A | reverse complement strand
TCGGCACTACCGAAAGTTTCATCGTGCCGTTATCGATGTCGACGATGCTGACGCCCTCCTGCCGACCGCCGTGCAAGGTGCGCAGGGTAACGCTGAAGGGTTTGTCGGTTTTTATGCCGAGTTGCTGACTGGTGATCTGCCAGTTCCGGGCGGCCTTGTCGGTGTCGAGCAGAACGTAATCCCAGGCCATGGCATGGGAGGCAGCGGACAGTGCGCTGAGGGCAACAAAGAGTTTGAGCGGGGTCATGGCAGCAGCCTTTCTTGGAGTTGTGCCGTTTTTATAGACTTGATGAAACGTTTCAGCAAGCTTAAAAAGCGAAAAAAACGCCGGCAAATGCCAAGACAAATCCGGGAGCAACCGGAAAATCGAGGCGATGCCATCGCGAGCAGGCTCGCTCCCACATTCACCTGCGAGCATTGCTACGTCCATAATCGACATGATGATGCCAACCGCTCGACAGAAGTCGCCATTCAATCCCGGGCAATCTTGTCATTTGCCAAGGCTTGGCGCAGGGTCGATACCACTGAGATCTCTGCCAAAGGAGTCACCTATGTCAAAGCTATATCCCAGTATCGATCCCGAGGGGCTGGTCGAGTACTCAGTGGTCTACACCGACCGCTCGCTCAACCACATGTCGCAGTCATTTCAAGGTGTGATGAAGAACATTTCCAGGACCCTGAAACAGGTCTACAACGCCCAGGCTGTTGCGGTGGTCCCGGGCAGCGGCACATTCGGCATGGAAGCGGTGGCGCGACAGTTCGCCACCGACCAGCAATGCCTGGTGATACGCAACGGCTGGTTCAGTTATCGCTGGAGCCAGATCCTTGAGATGGGCAACATCCCGGCGGCCACCACGGTGCTCAAAGCCCGACCGGTCGACACTGCTCGCCAGGCTGCCTACGCCCCACCCCCTCTGGACGAAGTGCTGGCAGCCATTGCGGCTTCGAGGCCGCAGATTGTCTTCGCCCCCCACGTTGAAACCTCATCAGGGATTATCCTGCCCGACGAGTACCTGCGGGCCGTCGGCGACGCCGTGCATGCGGTGGGTGGCCTGTTCGTGCTGGACTGCATCGCCTCAGGCACGCTTTGGGTTGATATGCACAAATGCGCAGTCGACCTGCTGATCAGCGCACCGCAGAAAGGCTGGAGCGCCTCCCCTTGCTGCGCCCTGGTGATGTTCAGTTCCCTGGCCCTCGAGCGCATCGAACAGACGCAAAGCAGCAGCTTCGCCTGCGACCTGAAAAAGTGGCTTCAGATCATGCAGGCCTACGAACAGGGCGGACATGCCTACCATGCGACCATGCCCAGCGATTCCCTCGCGCGATTTAACGAGGTGATGAAAGAGACGCAAGCCTACGGTTTCGACAAGGTCCGCGACGAACAACAGGCGCTGGGCGATCGGGTGCGCGCAATGTTGACCGGCAAAGGTTTCAAAAGCGTGGCTGCAGCCGGCTTTCAGGCCCCTGGCGTAGTGGTGAGCTACACCGATGATGCCGACATCAAGAGCGGCAAGAAATTTGCCAACCACGGCCTGCAGATCGCCGCCGGAGTGCCGTTGCAATGCGACGAGCCGGCCGACTTCCAGACCTTCCGCATCGGCCTGTTCGGACTCGAAAAGCTGCACAATATCGAGCGCACGGTCAGCACCCTCGAGCAGGCACTGGACGAGGTAATGGTTGACTAAGCCTTCATCTTGCCCGCAGCACATGTCGAACTTGTGAATTGCAGGCCTTGAAGAGGGTAAGGGCGGGATTTTTACCCGCCCTCCATTGTTTAGCTCCGCACGAATGCCAGCAGATCGGCGTTAATCGTATCGGCGTTGGTTGTAGGCATTCCATGCGGGAAGCCCGGGTAAATTTTCAGCGTACTGTTTTGCAGAAGTTTTGCTGACAGAACCCCGGAATTTTCATAAGGCACGATCTGGTCATCATCACCATGCATCACCAGAACGGGGATCTTGATGCTCTTCAAATCTTCGGTGAAGTCGGTCTGAGAAAAAGCCACGATCCCGTCATAGTGTGCCTTTGCACAACCCATCATGCCTTGCCGCCACCAGTTCCAGATGATGCCCTCAGACGATTTTGCACCTGGGCGGTTGTAGCCGTAAAAAGGTCCCGCTGGAACGTCGTGGTAGAACTGTGCACGGCTGGCCTTCAGTTGTGCCTGCAAGTCGTCGAAAACTGACTTGGGCAGGCCGCCAGGATTACTCGGGGTCTGGACCATCAGCGGTGGAACGGCACTGATGATGGCGGCCTTCGACACTCGGTCCTCGCCGTGGCGCGCGATGTAGTGAACGACTTCCCCCCCGCCGGTGGAGTGGCCGACATGGACTGCGCCTTGTACGCCGAGGTGATCAACCACGGCCGCGACGTCGTCAGCATAGTGATCCATGTCGTGTCCGTCCCAGACCTGACTGGAGCGCCCGTGACCACGTCGGTCGTGTGCAACAACCCGGTAGCCGTTGGCCAGGAAAAAGAGCATTTGCGCGTCCCAATCGTCCGCGCTCAGTGGCCATCCATGATGGAAAAAGATGACCTGGGCATCGCGCGGCCCCCAGTCTTTGTAAAAGATCTCGACACCGTCTCGCGTAGTGACATACCCCATGTTCGCATCTCCTGAATGAAGTGAAGGCCTGAACCGAATCCTGTTTCGATCAAGGCCCTGAATGAACAAAGTGCAGCCCATCCAATAGGCGGTTCAGAGGGCGTGTTTCAGGATCGGCTTCCGTTTGCCCCCCCTCCCCCAGAGCTCCATGACGGCTGAGCCACCCATTGCACCCGAGCCGCTTGGCCGCCCGAAGACTTTAGGTTTAAAGTCAACTTTAAGGTCAATGGATTTTTCGAGGTGGAATATGAGAATAGGCGAACTGGCGAAAATCAGCGGGTTGGCGCCTTCACGCATCCGCTTCTACGAAGCGAGCGGCCTGATCAAATCGGTCGAGCGTAAAGCCAATGGTTATCGGGATTATGCGCCTGACACCCAGTGGGTTCTGGAGATCATCACTGGCGCGCAGGCGGCGGGCTTTTCATTGGAAGAAATCCGCCAATTGATGCCGATGAATGCGAGTGGTTGGCAGCACGAAGAGCTGCTCAGTGGACTCAAGCAAAAGGTTCAGGAAATCGAAGTCCTGCAGCAGCGGTTGGCCCAGAACAAGGCGCAACTTCTGCTGGTCATCAAGGGCATCGAGGATAAGCCCGAGGGCATGGCTTGTGCGGACAATGCGCAATTGCTGTTGCATCGTCTGCGCGATGAGGGCGTGACAGCCACTTCAGGCCGCCGTGATGCAGCGTCTTCCAGGAAAAAAACAGCCCGTCAGGCTTCCGAGGCCTGACAGGCGCAGCAGGTTTCAGCGCTCGCCAACCAGGGTGGCAAGTGGTTTTGGCGCATAGAGCGCGCTCTGGAACTCGGGCACATATTCGTACTTCATCATTTTCCCCAGCTTCAGGGAGCGGAGGTAGTTCGACAGACTGCCGTCGCCCAGCGTGAGGGTGGCCGAATCCGTGTCCCGGCTGGAGCTTTGGCTGAGCTGGCGGGAAACAGCGTACCCATAGGCCAGCTGGCCCTGGTGATCGAGATTGGTGAAACTGCTGGTGACGATATCGACATCGCGGGACAGGTCGTCGAGCTTCTTCGCTTTGAAGGACACGTCCGGTTTGCCGGTCTGGCTGTCGGTAATGTCATACACCACCGATTGCGCATCCTCTTTGCGGTCAATGCCGGTCAGCCATTTCGGCAGGTTGTAACCGACGACACCACGCACCCTCGCCAGCTCGGTATTCACCGGCAGCTTGAGCACATAACCCCAGAAATCTCCAGACATCGACTGGCCAATCAGCGTGAACGGCCCCAGATTGGCTTTGCCGGGTTTGTTGGTGATGATCGACACGGCCACCTCGTTGTAGGCATCGTTATCGCAGTGCTCGTAGGTGTACGCGGTGAACGCGATCAAGCCGCGACCTGGCCAGACTTGCAGCGGCTGCACGGTTGCCAGTACTTCGGGCGGCATCAGTGCCCGGAGCCGGTCCAGGTCCGCCGTATAAACAGCCGTGACGCGACTGTTCTGGTAGTAAAAGTTTGGCGAGTACGACTCAAAGCCAATGTCGACCTTATTCTTCTCCAATCCCTTGAACCAGCTCAGATCAACGCCCGGTACTTCTGCTGCAATCACCGACAACGGAGGGTTGGAGCGAAACCGGTCGTACAGGCCGCCCTTGACGACGGGCACCTGGTGGCCTGCGATATCGATTGTGCTTGTGTCGGTCGGGCTGGGCATCTCAGGCGTCCCCGCCAACGCAGCGTTGGCAAAAGTGTTGAACAGTAATGCTGTTAAAACGGCGCTTGCGAGTTTCAATCGGTCTTTCTCCAGGTGATGGGGTGTACTTGGTGGATCAGCGAGCTACGTTGCCGGCGGCGAGCACGGCCATCACGGCTTCAGCCACGGCCTTGGGTGATTGAGGGTTCTGACCGGTCACCAGCCGCCCATCGGTGATGGCAAATGACGTGAACGGCAGCCAGCCCTTGCGGTAACGCGCACCCTGACTAACCAACCGGTCCTCAAGGAAGAAGGGCACCTGACTCTTCATGCCCGACAACAGCTCTTCGCGGTCAGAGAATCCGGTGATGTTTCTGCCCTTGATGATCAACTGGCCTTGTTGATCCTTCAGATCCAGGAGTCCCGCTACACCATGGCAGACGGCCGATACGATGCCGCCCTGGTTGTAGATGGTTTCGGCGACACGCCGCAGGTCGGGGTTATTGGGGAAATCCCACATGACACCGTGGCCTCCCGTGAAGTAGATGACACTGAACCGGGACGGATCGACATCGGCGATCGGTATCGTGTTTCGCAGGCGAGCGCGAAAGGCAGGGGACTGCAAATGCTCACGGGCAGCCTTGTCCATGTAAAGCCAACCGAGGCTACGCTCGTCCAGAGGCACAGCGCCGCCCTTGGGGCTGGCAAAAACCGTCGTGTAGCCGGCCGCTTCCACCACATCGGTGAAATGCGTCAGCTCGGTCAGCCACAAGCCCGTGCTATCGGTTCGTGAGGGATAGCTGGCGTGGTTGGTCATGATCACCAGTATCTGGCGATCTTGCGCAACAACCGTGGAAGGGGCCGGCCCGGCATTTGCAAAAGTCATGAATGCACCGCCTATCAATACCAACGCACAGGAAATAAAGGTTTTCAACATCATCCGGGGTCCGACAGTCATGCAGGTCCGTGCATGCTCACCTTAAACCTCACTTTAAGGTCAACCCCCGCGGCTGCAAAAAATCGCCGCGCCTGTTCGCACACATCACACCACCGGCATTGCCAATATTGAAGTGTTCATATCGGGGGTTCTGCCGGCATGATTCGCGGTGCCAGAGTTGCCAATCTGATTCGTCCGCTGCCGGGTTTGTCGTTCGTCATAAACCTTTCAAGTTCAAATCGCCTCGCGGCCCGATGTCGCTTGGTAGTCTTCAAAATGATGTCGTAGTAAAGGCACCCCTCGCCAACACCCAGCGTAGACACGCATTCCCCCACAAAACCCCTTCTGACAAGCGTGATAATTAGCCAGCTATTGGTTAATGAAAGTCTGAAGTATTCATTTGAACTTTCAGATTCTTCCGCTGCGCAGCCTGTGCCTAACATCAGCTCCACAGCGAACCAGCCTCGGCATCGCTCAGTGGCATCAGGTTACGCAGGGACCCGGATTCGAGGTCCTCTGCCGCCACCGACCATTGATCGCTTGGCCGCCTGGTGCCGTCGAAGTGCTTTGCAGTAGGCCCTGGGATTTTTGAGGATCACCGATGAAGCTGGAAATTTTCCGTACGCTGTGGGGTTACACCGCCAGCAAGGCTCAGGCGCTCGAGGAGTTGCTGCAAGCGGGCTTTGATGGCATGGAAGCGCGCCTGCCCCTGGACGCCCGCGAACGGGCTGAGTTTGGCGCCTTTCTCCGGGCCAACCGCCTGGGCTATATCAGCACCGTCTTCAGCGCCTACGACGTGCTGCCGGATCAGTCGGCAACGCCTGCCGTCCACCTCAATGACCTCGACCAGAAGCTCGCCTGGGCCGCTGAACTCTCCCCGCGCTTCGTCAACGTGCTGGCGGGCAACGACCGCTGGTCCCTGGCGCAACAGGTGGAGTTTTTTGGCCAGGCGCTGGAGCTGGCGCGCAAGCACGGTCAGGTCTGCAGTTTCGAAACCCATCGCTCGCGTTCGCTGTTCAACCCCTGGGTGACTCTGGAGTTGATCCGGCAACTGCCCGATCTGCTGTTCACCAGTGACATCAGCCATTGGGTCGTGACCTGCGAGCGGCTGTTGAATGATCCGGCCGACGACCTGAGCGCGTTCATCGAGCGCGTTCACCATATCCAGGCCCGGGTCGGATATGACCAGGGGCCGCAGGTTCCGCACCCGGCGGCGCCCGAATATGCAAAAGAACTGGCTTTCCATCAGCAGCACTGGGAAAGCATCTGGCGCTCGCAGCAGGCCCGCGGTTACCAGGTCAGCACCCTGACCCCGGAATTCGGTGCCGACGGCTACCTGCATCACCTGCCCTTCACCAATGTCCCGGTCGCCGACCTGTGGTCGTTGAACGTGTGGATGGGCCAGACCGAGCGCAAACACTTCGAGCGTTTCCACCACTCAAGCCATCCTTAGGGAGCCGATGCGTCATGCCTGACAATAAAAACAACAGCGCCAGCACTGACACACTCAAAGCCAACTTCAACAGCATCCCGGTGATCAACATCGCCGGTCTGTTCAGCTTTGAACTGGAACACCGCCTGGCCGTGGCCGAACAATTGGGGCGCGCCGCCAGCGAAGTCGGGTTTCTCTATATCACCCATCACGGTATCGACCCGCAACTGATCGCCAACCTGCGCAAGGCGGCCAAGGACTTTTTCGACCAGCCCCTCGACACCAAGATGCGCCACTACATCGGCACCTCGCAGACCCACAAGGGTTTTGTGCCCGAAGGCGAAGAGGTTTATTCCAAGGGCAAGCCGGACCACAAGGAAGCCTTCGACGTCGGCTTCGAAGTCCCGGCCGATGATCCGCTGGTACTGGCCAATACCCCCTTGCTGGGGCCCAACGACTGGCCGCAGCTGGCAGGCTTCAAGGCCTCGGTGCAGGCCTACTATGAAGCGATCTTCGCCCTGGGTCGGCGCCTGTTCGGCGGCTTCGCCCTGACCCTGGGCCTGGAAGAAAACTATTTCGACAGCCTGGTCACCCGTCCGCCGTCCAAGCTGCGCCTGATCCACTACCCGTTCGACGGTGCCGCCCATGACGCTCCGGGTCTTGGCGCCCATACTGATTACGAGTGCTTCACCATCCTCCTGGCCGATAAACCAGGCCTTGAGGTGATGAACAGTCTTGGCCAATGGATCGACGCACCACCGATTGCCGATGCCTTCGTGGTCAACATCGGCGACATGCTGGAGGTGATGACGGCAGGCGCATTCGTTGCCACTGCGCACCGGGTACGCAGCGTGAAGGAGGAGCGTTATTCCTTCCCGCTGTTTTATGCCTGTGACTACCACACCCAGATCAAACCGCTGCCCGGGTTCGCCCAGGCCGGCAATGACTATGAAGAGATCACGATCGGCGAACACATGTATGGCCAGGCGCTGCAGACCTATCAGTATCTGCGCCAGAGGGTGGCCAACGGGGAAGTTCAACTGCCAGGCAAGGCACGCAAGCCCGCCAGTTTCGGACATTTGAAAAATCAGGCGCAACCGTCCTGATTGAAGTTTTCAGCTAACCCCTACCTACGCCGGAGTCAGTAAATAATGAAAAACAATAAAATGAACCTCTTGAGCCTGGCTGTATTGGCAGCCGGCATGTTCGCAGCCACGGCGAGCATGGCCGCGGCAGAATCGTTCAAGGTCGGCATGGAGATCACCTACCCTCCTTTCGAATCCTATGACAAGGACAAGAATGTGGTGGGTTCGGACCCCGAACTGGCAACGGCACTGGCCAAGCACATGAACGCCAAGGTCGAGTTCGTCGACACCAAGTTCCCGAGCCTGATCCTGGGCCTGAACTCCGGCAAGTACGACGCGATCATTTCCGGCATGTACATCACGCCGGAGCGCCAGACCCAGGCCCAGACCATTGCGTATGCCAACACCGGTGCCGCGGTCATGGTGCCCCAGGGCAGCGAGATCAATGCGAAAAAACCTGAAGACCTGTGCGGCCTGAAACTGGGCCTGGAACAGGGCACGACCTGGGTCAAGGAATTCAGGAAGCTGTCCGACGAATACTGCGTGCCGAACAACAAAGGCGCCATCACCGTCAGCGAGTACCCTTCGGCACCCGAAGTGACCCAGGCCCTGCTGTCCAGGAACATCCAGGCCCAGGTTGAAATCGCCGGTGCCGCCAAGATGATCGCGGAAAAGACCAATGGCCGGGTCGTGATCACCACCGAGCATCCGATCTATCAGCAAACCCTGGGCATCTTCGTCAAGAAAGGTAACGACGAAACCTACCAGGCCGTGCAGAAGGCGTTCGAGGAGACGAAAAAGAGCGGAGAATACGCAGCAATCCTCAAGAAGTATGGCCTGGAAGAACCGACCGCCAACTAAGAACCTGCCCTTGTAGTCTGGTTATCTGCCGTCCCTGCGCGGGGGCGGCAGATCGAGGTGTCCCATGCAATTCGATTGGTCGTATTTCTTCTCCCTGTTCTCCCTGCCGGACTTCTGGAATGCCTGCGTCACGGTCATCCAGCTCAGTGCCCTGGCCTGGTTCATCGGCATGCTGCTGGGCTTTGTCCTGGCCACCGCCAAGCTATCCCAATCGCCCTTGCTGCGCATTCCCGCAGCGGTCTACATCTGGTTTTTCCGCAGCATCCCGTTGCTGGTGCTGGTGGTGTTCGTCTACAACCTGCCGCAGTTGTTTCCCGGTAGCGGACCGATTCTGTCCAACCCCTTCTACTCCGGCCTGCTGGCCCTGGTGGTCACTGAAGCGGCGTACATGGCGGAGATCCATCGTGGCGGCCTGATTTCCGTGGCCAAGGGCCAGAAGGAAGCCGGGCGCGCACTGGGTGTCGGCGTGCTCGGCATGCAACGGCTGATCGTGATCCCCCAGGCGTTCCGTATTTCGCTGCCCACCCTGATCAATGAATACATCACCGTGGTCAAGCTGACTTCGCTGGTCTCGGTGATCTCTCTGACCGAAATCCTCACGGTCGGCCAACGCCTCTACGCCACCAACTTCCTGGTCATGGAAACCCTGGCGGCGGTGGGCGTCTACTACGTGTTGATCGTCACCGTATTCGGCTTTTTCCTGCAGCGCCTGGAGCGTTACCTGGACCTGAACTTCCGCAAGCCGCACACACTCGACGCGGCCACCATCGCCAGGTTCAAGGCCAGCGCCGAAGCCTTGCCCGACATTGCGCGCAAAGCCGCAGGCAACAACACAACGCCGATCCTGCAACTGAACAACATCCAGAAGAGCTATGGCACCCACAAGGTGCTGCTGGGTATCGACCTGAGTGTCGATTACGGCCAGGTGGTCTCGATCATCGGGCCATCGGGCTCCGGCAAGACGTCGCTGATCCGCACGGTCAACGGCCTGGAAAGCATCGATACCGGCGACATCAAGTTGTTCGGCGAAACCTTCATCGAAGCCTCGGACAAACCCAACAGCTCGCGCCTGCGCAAAGGCGTGCGGCACATCGGCATGGTGTTCCAGAACTTCAACCTGTTCCCGCACCGCACCATTCTCGACAACATCACCCTGGCACCGCGGTACCACGGCCAGCCGGGCGAATTGAGCGAGCATCGTGCCTATGCGCTGCTGGACAAGGTCGGCCTGCTGGCCCATGCCCACAAGTACCCGCACCAGCTCTCCGGCGGCCAGCAACAGCGCGTGGCGATCGCCCGGGCCCTGGCCATGGAGCCGCAGATCATGCTGTTCGACGAGCCGACCTCGGCCCTCGATCCGGAGCTGGTCAACGACGTGCTCAACGTGATCCGCGACCTGGCCAGGGAAGGCATGACCATGCTGATCGTGACCCACGAAATGGACTTTGCCATGTCGATTTCCGATCGGGTGATTTTCATGGAGAACGGCAATGTTCAACTCGATGCCGCACCTGAGACCATTCGCTGCGAAGCTGAAGGTGAGAGGGTACGGCGCTTCATGGGCATCGGTGCCCGATCGGCAAACCTCTCTGCAGCGGTGGATCACGCATGAATCTTGGAATTGCAGGACGTTGGGCGCTGGTCTGCGCCGCCAGCAAAGGCTTGGGTAAAGCCTGCGCACAGGCACTCGTCACCGAAGGCGTGAACCTGGTGATCACCGCACGGGGCCAGGACACACTGAATGAAACAGCCCGTCAGCTCAGGGCGATAAATCCTGAAGTGACGGTCATCGCCGTGGCCGGAGACATTTCCACCCCCGAGGGTCGGGCGGCAGCGCTCAAGGCCCATGAGCATTTCGATATCCTGATCAACAACGCCGGCGGCCCTCCTCCCGGGGATTTCCGCGAATGGAATCGCGACGCCTGGCTCAAGGCACTGGATGCCAACATGCTGACCCCTATCGAGCTGATCAAGGCCACCGTGGACGGCATGGCGGCACGCGGATTTGGCCGGATCATCAACATCACCTCGAGCGCCGTGAAGTCCCCGATCGAAAGCCTGGGCCTGTCCAACGGCGCGCGCAGTGGCCTGACGGGGTTCATTGCGGGGCTGGCCCGGCAAGAAAACATTGCCAGCCGCAATGTGACGATCAACAACCTGCAACCGGGCTCGTTCGACACCGATCGACTGCGCAACAACCTGGTCGCCGCTGCCCACGAAATGGGGCAAGACAGTGAGGCATTCCTTGACGAATGCCGTCGCGAAATTCCTGCCAGACGCTTCGGCTCACCCGAGGAGTTCGGTGCGCTTTGTGCCTTCGTCTGCAGCAGCCATGCGGGCTACCTGACCGGACAGAACCTGTTGATTGACGGAGGGGCCATTCGCTCCAGCCAGTGATGACGGCAGGCACCCCCATGCCATTGGTCAGCGCCATTCTCCTGCAGGAGCTGTCGAGTGCAACGAGGCTGCGATCTTTTGATTGTTTAAAAGCAAGATCAGAAGATCGCAGCCTGCGGCAGCTCCTGCAAGGCTACACCTCCCATTCCCTCAGGGCGACGGCAAGTAGAGCATCGTATGGGACTCCCCCATCAACAACGGACGATTCAGCTGCGCACAAGCGCGCAGATAGTCGGCTACCAGGGTGACCCGCTTGAGCTTGCGCAAGTCCTCGCTGTAATACATCCAGAACTGTCGCGTGACTTCCACTTCCCCCGGCAGCACTTCGCACAGGCGGGGATCGGGGCCGGCGAGGAAGCAAGGCAAGATGGCCAGCGCCCGCCCTTCCAGGGCTGCATGGTAATGGGCCACCACGCTGGTGCTGCGCAGACGGCAGTTGGCGCCAGGCATCAGGTCGTTCAGGTAGAGCAGCTTGAAGCTGAAGGCCAGGTCTTCGACGTAGGTCACGAACGGATGGCCGGACAGGTCTTCACGACAGCCGATCAACGGATGATTGGCCAGGTACTCCGGCGTCGCATACAGGCGCAGGCGGTAGTCGCACAGTCGCGAGCACACGTATGGACCGCGTTCGGGCCGCTCCAGGGTGATGGCGATATCCGCCTCGCGCCGTGACAGGTTGATGAAGTGCGGGACCGGCAAAATGTCCGCCGAGATATTCGGGTAGTGCTCGAGGAAATGGCTCATCTGCGCCGTGATGAAACAGGTTCCGAAGGCTTCCGTGCAACCAATGCGCAGATGCCCGGAGAGCCCCCCTGTGGTGCCGAAAACCTGTTCGCAAGCCACCAGTAGCGTACTTTCCAGGCTTTCGGCGTGGCTGACCAGACGCTGCCCTTCCACGGTCAGGACGAAACCTGAGGTTCGCGATTTCTCGAACAGCAGGGCGCCCAGGCACTGCTCCAGGGCACGGATGCGCCGCGACACGGTGGTGTAGTCCACTCCCAGGCGTCGAGCCGCACCGCTGGCGGTGCGAGCACGGGCAACTTCGAGGAAGAAACGCAAGTCGTCCCAGTTCAGCGGCGGCTGCGTTGTGCGTTTTTGCATATCCATCGAGCTTTTCTGCCAATACATATGGGAAATATGCCCTTATATACTCGCATCTCACCCAACTTGGCCAGCGTCGTTTTCCGGCCAGGAAAGTCCCCTCCCCAATAATAAATAACGAGGGCTGACAGCATGAGCGCATGGATAAACGCCGGCCTGCACGCCGGACACAAACAGCTGCGCAACAGCGCAATCGCGACCACGGTTCTCGCCTGCCATTGGCCCGATCCTCTGCTCGCCTCGCAGCCGATCAGGCCCGCCCTCCTGCACCGCCCACTCTCCTTCGCAAGATCGTCCAGGCGGCAATAACTCCAGCACATCAGCATTCAGGTGGCGTCCCGCATCGGGTCGCTGCCCGGGTACCCGTACGCCCCTCAAAAGGCCGAACAACAAAAACAACTAGAAAAAGCGGAGCCTCACCATGACGACTGACCATCCGAACCACACCCAGACCTGTGCACGGGTCAGGGCCAACCCCAAGTTCCAGCGCCTCGCGCGCCAGCGTGCGCTGCTGGCCTGGACACTGAGCGGCGCGGTCCTGGCGATCTATTACAGCTTCATCATGGTGGTGGCTTTCGCTCCCGCCTGGCTGCACCTGCCGCTGTATGACGGCAGTCACCTCAGCCTCGGCATGCCAATCGGCGTGACGATCATCCTCTTGTCCTGGCTACTCACCGCCTGGTACGTGCACAGCGCCAACACCCGCTTCGACGTGCTCAGCTCGCAGATCCTCCAGGAGTCCCGCGCATGAAACGCCTTTCCGCCCTTCTCGCCCTCAGCCCTGTGCTGGCTCATGCCGACCCCATCATTGCGCAGAAGCAACCGCTCAACCTGCACGCCATCGGCATGTTTTTCGTCTTCGTCCTCGCCACCCTGCTGATCACCTGGTGGGCGGCACGGCGCACCCGCTCCGCCGCCGATTTCTACAGCGCAGGCGGCGGTATCACCGGCTTCCAGAATGGCCTGGCAATCGCCGGTGACTACATGTCGGCCGCCACTCTGCTGGGCCTGTCGAGCCTGGTCTTCGCCAAGGGTTACGACGGCTTCGTCTACATCATCGGCTTCTTTGTCGGCTGGCCGATCGTCACCTTCCTGATGGCCGAGCGCTTGCGCAATCTGGGCCGCTACACCTTCGCCGACATCGTCTCCTACCGACTCGATCAAACCCGCGTGCGCAGTTTCGCCGCCCTCGGATCGCTGACCGTGGTGTGCTGCTATCTGGTGGTACAGATGGTCGGTGCCGGCCAATTGATCAAGCTGCTGTTCGGTCTCGACTACCGCACGGCGGTGGTGGTGGTCGGACTGTTGATGCTGGTCTACGTGATCTTCGGCGGCATGCTCGCCACCACATGGGTACAGATCACCAAGGCAGTCCTGCTGCTGGCGGGCGGCACCACCCTGGTGCTGATGGCCCTGAGTCGCTTCGACTTCAGCTTCGAAACGCTGGCGGCCCAGGCGGTGGCGGTGCATGCCAGCGGTGTGCAGATCATGGGCCCTGGCACCTTGCTGGCCGACCCGATCAACGCTGTGTCCCTATCCCTCGGCCTGGTCTTCGGCATTGCCGGCCTGCCGCACATCCTGATGCGCTTCTTCACGGTGCCCAATGCCAAGGAGGCACGTAAATCGGTGTTGTTCGCCACGGTGTTCATCGGTTTCTTCTTCCTGGTGGTCTGCGTCCTGGGCTATACCGCCATCGTCATCGTCGGCACGGATCCGCAGTACTACGTCGATGGCAAGCTCGGCGGGGCCATGATCGGCGGCGGCAACATGGTAGCCATGCACCTGGCGAAGGCGGTGGGTGGCAACCTGTTTCTCGGCTTCCTCTCTGCCGTGGCGTTCGCCACCATTCTCGCGGTGGTGGCCGGCCTGGCCCTGGCCGGTGCCTCGGCCATCTCCCATGACCTTTACGCCTCGGTGTTGAAGAAGGGCTGCGCCGACGAGAAACAGGAAATGCGCGTGTCACGCATCGCCACCGTTTGCCTGGGCATCGTGGCGATTTCCCTCGGCATTCTGTTCGAAGGCCAGAACATCGCCTTCCTGGTCGGCCTGACGTTCGGTATCGCCGCCTCGGCGAATTTCCCGGTACTGATCATGGCCATGTACTGGGGCGGCCTGACCACCCGCGGCGCCCTCTACGGCGGACTGACCGGCCTGGTCAGCGCCCTGGCCCTGGTGATCGGCTCGCCGTCGGTGTGGGTCGGCGTACTGGGGCATGCCCAGGCGCTCTTCCCTTACGACCAGCCAGCGCTGTTCTCCATGCCACTGGCCTTCCTCGTCATAGTGGTCGCCTCCAGGCTTGACCGCAGCGAACGCGCCGACCGCGAACGCGCTGCCTATGCCGACCAGTTCGTCCGTGCCCAGACCGGCCTTGGAGCGGCCATGGCCAGCAGTCACTGACGCTGATTTTCCGGGGCTTTCGCCCCGAGCGCGAGTCCGCTCCTTTGCTTCGCGCTTTTTTACACCCGCCCTGCGCCGCTCGGCGCAGGACACCCCCAATAGCGCCCTTCCCTCGCCACTCCAAGTGGCGCGGGAGCGGCTCGTCGACAACAAAAACAACAAAAGGCATCCAATGAAACCCACCACCCTCACCCTGTTCCTGGCCGGCAGCGGCCTCGCTGCACAGGCTCACGCCGACTTCCTGGCAGACAGCACGGCCAGGCTGGAGATGCGCAACTTCTACTTCAACCGCGACTTCCGCCAGGCTAATGCCACCCAGTCCAAGCAAGAAGAATGGGCCCAGGGATTCCTGTTGCGCTACGAATCCGGTTATACCGATGGCACGGTCGGTTTCGGTATCGATGCCCTTGGCCAGCTCGGCGTCAAGCTCGACTCCAGTCCTGATCGCGCCGGCACCGGCCTGCTCAAGCGCGACAGCCAGCCGCCCAGGCGCGCCAAGGACGAGTATGGCGAACTGGGCCTGACGGCCAAGTTCAAAGCGTCCAACAGCGTGCTCAAGCTCGGCACCCTGGCCCCGAAGCTGCCGGTGCTGCTGGCCAATGACTCGCGCCTGTTGCCGCAAACATTCCGCGGTGGCCAGTTGAATGTTCAGGAGATCAAAGGCCTGAGCGTCGACGCGGGGCGCGTGGATCGGGTCAACCAGCGCGACTCCTCGGACTACGAGAAAATGACCATCACCACCACCGGCGCCAAGGGCATTGTCGGTGGCCAGGCCCGCAGCGACGCCTTCAATTTCGCCGGCCTGGCCTACCAGTGGAACGAGCGGCTGAACACGGGCTACAACTACGGCGGCCTGGACGACTTCTATCACCAGCACCAGTTCAGTCTGGTCCACGTCCTGCCGCTGGGCCCAGGCCAGACGCTCAAGAGCGACCTGCGCTACGCCCGCTCCACCGACGATGGCCACAGCAACATCGACAACAATGCCTTCGGCGCCATGTTCACCTATGCCCTCGGCGGCCATGCCTTCGGTCTCGGTTACCAACGCATGAGCGGCGACACCGGCTTTGCCTACGTCAATGGCACCGACGCCTACCTGGTCAACTTCGTGCAGATCAACGATTTCGCCAACAAGGACGAACGCTCCTGGCAGGCGCGCTACGACTACAACTTCGCGGCCCTCGGCGTTCCCGGCCTGACCTTCATGACCCGCTACTTATCCGGCGACAGCATCGACCTGGGCGTCGGCAAACCCGACGGCCACGAATGGGAGCGCGACACCGACATCGGCTACGTCCTCCAGAGCGGCCCGCTGAAAAACCTCGGTCTCAAGTGGCGCAACGCTACGGTGCGCACCGCCCACTTCGGTAACGACCTCAACGAAAACCGCCTGATCCTCAGCTATACCCTGGCGCTCTGGTAAATCCCCGCACAAGGCGGGCGCTGCCTGCATCGCTTGACGGTGCGGGCAGCGCCCGCCTTGTCGATTCAACGATGCAGCAGACCCATGCTTTTTTGCACAACATACGGGATTTTTTGAGCATTCTTATTTGATTTATGCCTGCCTATACTCGATTCAACCACCTGGCCATGAACCCGGTCAGTCCCAATAAAAATAAATAGGGCACCCACCGTGAAGCTATCTTTGCTTGCCGTCGTCTCCCCACTTTCAAGTACCCGCGCGCGTCTTGGGAGCCTCCAATGAACAACCACTGCCAACCCTTCCTGGCCGCTCGTGATTTCCTGCTCGCCCACCGTACCGACTACGCCACCGCCGTACGTGACTTCCGCTGGCCGCAACTGCACGAATTCAACTGGGCGCTGGATTACTTCGATGCCATGGCCGAAGGCAACCAGGCCAACGCCCTGTGGATCGTCGAAGAGGACGGCAGCGAACAACGCTACAGCTTCCAGCAACTGGCAGCGCGCTCCAACCAGGTGGCCAATCACCTGCGTGCCCTGGGCGTGCGCCGCGGCGAACGCATCCTGCTGATGCTCGGTAACGATGTCGCCCTGTGGGAAACCATGCTGGCCGCCTTCAAACTCGGTGCCGTGGTCATTCCCGCCACCGCCCTGCTGACCCCCGATGACCTCAGCGACCGCATCGAGCGCGGCCATGTTCGCCATCTGGTGGTCGGTAGCGCCCATGTCGACAAGTTCGACGGGCTGGGTGAAGACTGCAGCCGCATCTGCGTCGGCCCGTCCCCCGCCGGCTGGACCCCGCACAGCGCCGCCAGCGAGCATTCCGAGCAGTTCGAATCAGAGGGTCGCACGCTGGCCACCGACCCGATGCTGCTGTACTTCACCTCCGGCACCACCTCCAAGCCGAAGATGGTGTTGCACAGTCACCAGAGTTACCCGGTCGGCCACCTCTCGACCATGTACTGGATTGGCCTGCAGCCGGGCGACCTGCACCTGAACATTTCGTCCCCGGGCTGGGCCAAGCACGCCTGGAGCTGCCTCTTTGCACCGTGGAATGCCGGTGCCTGCATCTTCATCCACAACACTGCACGCTTCAGCGCGCCAGCCCTGCTCGGCGTGCTCGAGCGCTACGGCGTCACCAGCCTGTGCGCGCCGCCTACCGTGTGGCGCATGCTGATCCAGGAAGACCTGGCCAGTTACAAGTCTCGCCTGCGCCTGCGCGAACTGGTGGGCGCCGGTGAGCCGCTCAACCCGGAGATCATCGAGCAGATCCTGCATGCCTGGGGCCTGTTGCTGCGCGACGGCTTCGGCCAGTCGGAAACCACCGCACTGGTCGGCAACACGCCTGGCCAGCGGCTCAAGCCGGGCTCCATGGGCCGTCCGTTGCCGGGCTACCGGGTGACCATGCTCGATCCCGATGGCGTGCCGGGTAACGAAGGCGAAGTGGCCCTGCCGCTGGACGTACGCCCGCTTGGCCTGATGCTGTGCTACGAGGACAGCCCGGAAAAGACCGCCGAAGTGATGCGCGACGGCTACTACCGCACTGGTGACACCGCACAGATCGACGACGAGGGCTACATCACCTTCGTCGGCCGTGCCGATGATGTGTTCAAGGCCTCCGACTACCGCATCAGCCCCTTCGAGCTGGAAAGCGCGCTGATCGAGCACCCGGCGGTGATGGAAGTGGCCGTGGTGCCAAGCCCCGACCCGGTGCGCCTGGCAGTGCCCAAGGCCTATCTGATCCTGGCCCATGACGCACAGGGCAGTCACGAACTGGCCGGCAGCATCCTCGCGTTCGCCCGCGAGCACCTGGCGCCCTACAAGCGGGTACGGCGCATCGAATTTGTCAGCGAGCTGCCCAAGACCATCTCCGGAAAAATCCGCCGGGTGGAACTGCGGCAAATGGAAGTGCAGCGTCGCCAGGGCGACGCACGTGGCCCGCAGGAATACTTCGAAGAAGACTTCCCGCAACTCAAAGGCTGACCCCTGGGGCCGGCATGCCGGCCCCTCTCCCGAATCCAGACCCGACCACTCGGCCAACCACGCCGAGGGGACTCATTCGCCCTAACAAAAGCAGGCAGGACCCGTAAATGACCTCTTCCATCGTTCCCAGCGTCAAGCTTCTCATCAACGGCGAGTTCGTCGAATCGCGCAGCACCCAGTGGCGCGACGTGGTCAACCCGGCCACCCAGGAAATCCTGGCCCGAGTGCCCTTCGCCACCGCCGAGGAAATGAACGCCGCCGTGGCCAGCGCAAAGCAAGCCTTCAAGACCTGGCGCAAGACCCCGATCGGTGCCCGTGCCCGTGTCTTCCTCAAGTACCAGCAGTTGATCCGCGAGAACATCAAGGAACTGGCCGCCCTGCTCACCGCCGAGCAAGGCAAAACCCTGCCGGATGCCGAAGGTGACGTGTTCCGCGGCCTGGAAGTGGTCGAACACGCCGCCAGCATCGGCAATTTGCAGATGGGCGAACTGGCCAACAACGTGGCCAACGGCGTCGACACCTACACCCTGCTGCAGCCGCTGGGCGTGTGCGCCGGCATCACCCCGTTCAACTTCCCGGCGATGATCCCGCTGTGGATGTTCCCGATGGCCATCGCCACCGGCAACACCTTCGTCCTCAAGCCATCCGAGCAGGATCCGCTGGTGACCATGCGCCTGGTGGAACTGGCCCTGGAGGCCGGTGTGCCCAAGGGCGTGCTCAACGTCATCCACGGCGGCGTCGACGCGGTGAACCTGATCTGCGACCACCCGGACATCAAGGCCGTGTCCTTCGTCGGCTCGACCAAAGTCGGCACCCACGTCTACAACCGCGCCACCCAGAACGGCAAGCGCGCGCAGTGCATGATGGGTGCGAAAAACCATGCCATCGTCCTGCCCGATGCCAACAAACAACAGACCCTGAACAACCTGCTGGGTGCTTCCTTTGGCGCTGCCGGCCAGCGCTGCATGGCCCTGCCCGTGGTGATCCTGGTGGGTGAAGCGCAGACCTGGCTGCCGGATCTGATCGAACGAACCAAGACCCTCAAGATCAATGGCGGCACCGAGCCGGGCACCGACATCGGCCCGGTGATTTCCTGCGCCGCCCTGGAGCGTGTCAACGGTCTGATCGCCAGCGGCATCGAAGAAGGCGCCAGGCTCGAACTGGATGGACGCAACCCGAACGTGCCGGGCTACCGGGATGGCAATTTCGTCGGCCCGACCATTTTCTCCGGCGTCACTGCGCAAATGTCGGTGTACCGCGAAGAGATCTTCGGTCCGGTGTTGTGCGTCATGCACGCCGCCAACCTGGACGAGGCGATCGAGATCATCAACGCCAACCCGAACGGCAACGGCACTGCCCTGTTCACCCGTTCCGGCGCTGCCGCGCGGCACTTCCAGGAAGAGATCGACGTTGGCCAGGTCGGCATCAACGTGCCAATCCCGGTACCGGTCCCGCTGTTCTCCTTCTCCGGTTCGCGCGCCTCCAAGCTGGGTGACCTGGGTCCCTACGGCAAGCAAGTGGTGACCTTCTACACCCAGACCAAGACGATCACCCAGCGCTGGTTCGACGAGGACGACACCGGCGGCGCGGTGAACACCACCATCACCCTGAAATGACCTTTGCCGGCCGACGCCTTGCGTCGGCCGACGACAAGCGCGCGCAGGGTTTCCTGCGCCACTGCCCCCACTCGTAAAAGGTAGCCAACATGCATATCGGATTTCTCGGCCTGGGCAACATGGGCGGCCCAATGGCCCGCAACCTGCTCAAGGCCGGCCACAGCCTGACCGTCTTCGATCCCTTCCCCCAGGCGGTCGCCGCCCTGGTGGAGGCCGGCGCCAGCGCCGCCGACTCACCCGCCGCCGTGGCCAAGGCCAGGGTTGAGGTGATCATCACCATGCTGCCGACCGCCGAGCACGTGAAGCAGGTCTATCGCGGCAAAGATGGACTGCTGGCCAATATCGGCCCGGGCGTGCTGTTGATCGACAGTTCGACCATCGACCCGCTGAGCACCCGCGAGGTGGCCAAATACGCCCTTGCCCAAGGCAACCCGATGCTCGACGCGCCGGTATCCGGCGGCACCGGCGGTGCGGCGGCAGGCACCCTGACCTTTATGGTCGGTGGCCCGGACAGCGTGTTCGACCAGGCCTTGCCGATCCTCTCGGCGATGGGCAAGAACATCGTGCACTGCGGCGCAGCAGGCAACGGCCAGGTGGCCAAGATCGCCAACAACATGCTGCTCGGCATCTCCATGGTTGGCGTCGCCGAAGCCATGGCCCTGGGTGTAGCCCTGGGCATGGACGCCAAGGTCCTGGCCGGAGTGATCAATACCTCCACCGGTCGCTGCTGGAGCTCGGAAATCAACAACCCGTTCCCGGGCGTGCTGGAAAACGCTCCAGCCTCGCGTGGTTACAGCGGCGGCTTTGGCAGCGACCTGATGCTCAAGGACCTGGGCCTGGCCACTGAAGCGGCCAGGCACGCGCGCCAACCGGTCGCGCTCGGTGCCGTAGCCCAGCAGCTGTACCAGACCTTCAGCCTGCAAGGTAACGGCGGACTGGACTTCTCCGCCATCATCAACCTGTTCCGCCGGGAAGCCTGAGCATGAGCGAGCAGCAAGCCCCGGTGCTGGCCAGCGTACGCAACCGTGTCGGCCACCTGACACTGAATCGGCCAAGCGCGTTGAACACCCTGGACCTGCCCATGGTGCGTCTGCTCTGCCGGCACCTGTGGGCGTGGGAGCAGGACCCGGAGATCGTCGCCGTGACCCTTCGCGGCGCCGGTGAAAAGGCCTTCTGCGCCGGTGGCGATATCCGCATGCTGTACGACAGCTACAAGGCCGGCGACAACCTGCATGAGCTGTTCCTCGAGGAGGAGTACGCCCTGGACGAGTACCTGCATGGCTACACCAAGCCAGTGCTGGCACTGCTCGATGGTTTTGTCCTCGGTGGCGGCATGGGCCTGGCCCAGGCCGCCTCGTTGCGGGTGATCACCGAGCGCACGCGGATGGGCATGCCGGAAGTCGGCATCGGCTTTTTCCCCGATGTCGGTGGCAGCTATTTCCTGCCGCGCCTGCCAGGTGAACTGGGAACCTATCTGGGCATCACCGGCTGCCAGGTGCGTGCCGCCGATGCCCTCTATGCGAACCTTGCCGACTACTACCTGCCTAGCGAACGGCTGGCCGAGCTGGATGCCTGCCTCGACCACCTGAACTGGACCGCTGCGCCCGTCGAAGACTTGCAGGACCTGCTCGCCGACATGGCCACCGAGCGACTTGCCGGTTCCGAGCTCAAGGCCTGTCGCCAGGCGATCGACGAGTATTTCGCCTTGCCCGATGTCCCGGCCATTCACGCCGCGCTGCAACGCGAACAACGCCCCGAGCTGCAAGACTGGGCCGAGCAGACGGTGAAGCTGCTCGACAGCCGCTCGCCATTGGCGATGGCCACGACGCTCGAGTTGTTGCGCCGTGGTCGTGACCTGAGCCTGGCCGAGTGCTTCGCCCTTGAGTTGCACCTGGACTACCAGTGGTTCGACAAGGGCGACCTGATGGAGGGTGTGCGCGCCCTGATCATCGACAAGGACAAGTGCCCACGCTGGAACCCGCCAACCCTGACAGAACTGGCACCTGCCCGGGTGCAAGCCTTCTTCAACGACTTTGAATGCGCCTCCGGCAAGCCCGTACGCACCGCCTGATCGGCAGGAGACTTTGCAATGCACGATATCGAATTGACCGAAGAACAACGCATGATCCGCGACATGGCGCGCGACTTCGCCCGCAGCGAAGTCGCGCCGCATGCCCAGGCCTGGGAGAAGGCCGGCTGGATCGATGACGCCGTGGTGGCGCAGATGGGCGAGCTGGGCCTGCTGGGCATGGTCGTACCGGACACCTGGGGCGGCAGCTATACCGACTATGTGGCCTACGCCCTGGCCGTGGAAGAGATCTCGGCCGGCGACGGTGCCCTCGGCGCGCTGATGAGCATCCACAATTCGGTGGGCTGCGGCCCGCTGCTGAAATACGGCACCTCCGCGCAACAGGACAGCTGGCTGCCGCTGCTGGTCAGTGGTCAAGCGATCGGCTGCTTCTGCCTGACCGAACCACAGGCCGGCTCCGAAGCGCACAACCTGCGTACCCGTGCAGAACTGCGCGACGGTCAGTGGATTCTCAACGGTGCCAAGCAGTTCGTCAGCAACGGGGAGCGAGCCAGGCTGGCCATTGTCTTCGCCGTCACCGATGCGCAACTGGGCAAGAAAGGGCTGTCGGCCTTCCTGGTCCCCACTGACAACCCCGGATTCGTGGTCGACCGACGCGAACACAAGATGGGCATCAAGGCCTCCGATACCTGCGCGGTGACCTTGAACAACTGCACCATTCCCGAAGCCAACCTGCTGGGTGAGCGCGGCAAGGGCCTGGCCATTGCCCTGTCGAACCTGGAAGGCGGCCGCATCGGCATCGCCGCCCAGGCCCTGGGAATCGCCCGCGCCGCCTTCGAGGCCGCCCTGGGCTATGCCCGCGAACGCGTCCAGTTCGGCAAGCCGATCATCGAACACCAAAGCGTGTCCAACCTGCTCGCCGACATGCACACCCGGCTCAACGCCAGCCGCCTGATGGTCCTGCATGCCGCGCGCCTGAAAAGCGCCGGGCAACCCTGCCTGTCCGAAGCCTCCCAGGCCAAGCTGTTCGCCTCGGAAATGGCCGAACGCGTGTGCTCCAGCGCCATGCAGATCCATGGCGGCTACGGCTACCTGGAGGATTACCCGGTGGAGCGCTACTACCGAGACGCACGCATCACCCAGATCTACGAAGGCTCCAGCGAAGTCCAGCGCCTGCTGATCGCCCGCGAACTGAGCCACTACGCACTCTGACCCCCTCGAGCCGGACGCGACTGCCGCCTCCGGCTTTCACCTGCCTTCCCTCTCGCGGAGTTGCCCATGCCCGGCTTGCGCAATATTTCCATTAGCCGGCGTCTGTGGCTGATTTTGCTGACATCCATCCTGATGCTGCTGATTCTCGCCGGCCTGATGCTCAAGCAGAGCCATGACGACCTTTACACGGCCAAGGCGCTGAAAACCCGCCACGTGGTCGAGACCGCCAGCGGCATCCTGCGCCACTTCCAAAGCCTGGAAGGCCAGGGCCTCAGTCGTGAGCAGGCGCAGCAGCAGGCCATCGCAGTCATGCGCGACTTGCGCTACGACGGCGAGGACTACTTCTGGCTCGAAGACCTCGACACGCAAATGGTCATGCACCCCAATGCCAAGCTTGAGGGCAAGCGCATGGCCGGCACGCTCGATCCGGACGGCAAGGCGCTGTTCGACGAAATGGTCGCCACCGCCAAACGCGATGGCGCCGGCCTGGTGCACTACCGCTGGCCCAAGCCGGGTTCCGACGCACCGGTAGAGAAGGTTTCCTACGTCGAACTGTTCAAGCCCTGGGGCTGGATTGTCGGCTCGGGCATCTACATCGACGACGTGCAGGTCGAATTCCGCCGCCAGCTGCTCCAGGCTTTCGTCATATTGCTGACGATCACCCTGCTGCTCAGTACGCTGATCCTGCTGATTGCCCGCAGCATCGCCTCGCCACTGGCGCGGGTAGTTGATGCAATGGAGAACATCGCCAGCGGCGAAGCCGATCTGACCCGCCATCTGGATAACCGCTGGCGTGATGAACTGACAGACTTGAGCCGCCATTTCAACGTATTCACCAACAAGCTGCGTGGCGTAATTGGCCAGTCCATCCAGTCCGCCGACAGCCTGGACCAGGCTTCGAAGTCACTCGGTGAAATCGCCGCCGATAGCCAGAACCACAGCCAGCAGCAATCGCAGCAGATGGAGCTGGTCGCCGCCGCCATCCATGAGGTTTCCTACGCCGTGCAGGAAGTGGCGAAGAACGCCGAGCACGCGGCCAACGAAGTTCGCCAGGCCGAAGAGCAGGCACGCCGGGGCCAACACAACATCGACAACAGCCTGCTCCAGATCGACCAGTTGTCCGATACCATCGGCCAGGCCGTCGAGGTAATCCAGAGCCTGGCCCGGGAAAGCACCCAGATCGGCAGCGTGCTGGAAGTGATCCGCGCCATCGCCGAGCAGACCAACCTGCTCGCGCTGAACGCCGCCATCGAGGCGGCGCGCGCTGGCGAACAGGGTCGCGGCTTCGCGGTGGTGGCCGACGAAGTGCGCCTGCTGGCACAGCGCACCCAGCAGTCCACCGCGCAAATCCAGGACATGATCGAGCGCCTGCACGGCAACTCGCGAGCCGCGGTGGATGTCATCAATGCCAGCAGCCAGGCCGCCCGACAAACCGTGGAACAGGCCCACCAAACGGCTGAAAGCCTGCACCAGGTACTCGGCGCGCTGCGCAATGTCACTGAACTGAACGCCTCGATCGCCAGCGCCACCCTGGAGCAGTCACACGTGGTCGAAGACATCAACCAGAATGTGACCCGAGCAGCCTCTCTGGCCCACGAAAATGCCCAGGCAGCAGACCGTTCCAACGCGGCGAGCCAGGAACTGGGCCAACTGGCGGGTCAGCTCAATCGGCTGTTGGGGCAGTTTCGCGTATGAGGTGGATGAGCAACATGCAGACTTCCAGATCCCTTTTTGCCATACCTGTCGACGAAGAGCGCAACACGCGCTACCTGGAAACGCGGCACAAGGCGGTCGAGCTGTTCGCCAGGCACGGTTTCAGCCGGGTCAGCATGCGCGACCTGGCCACTTGCCTGGGGATCACGGCCGGCTCCCTCTACAACCACATCGATAACAAAGAGGCACTGCTGTTTGAACTGATTGAGGAGCTCTACGAAGCGTTGCTTGATGGCGCCCGCCTGGTGACCCGACGCAAATCCGCCCCCACTGCACGACTGCACGGCCTGCTTGAGGCGCACCTGCGGCTCCACGAGCGCATGGCCGCGCATTTCCGCCTGGCTGAGTACGACCTCCATTGTTTGAGCTGCGAACAGCAGGCCTCGATCCTGACCCTGCGCGGACGTTACGAGGAGCACCTGGTGGAGGCCATAGAGCAGCTCACCGGTCAACCGGCTGGCGCCACCCTGCGCGCAACCATGAACGGTATCGTTTCCCTGCTCAATCAGCTGCCGGCCTGGGTCGGGAAGCCCCAGGCCGGCATTGGAGCACGCCGCAAGCTGCTGCATGAGATGGTGATGAGTATGCTGCAGGGTGCATTGCGTGCAACTCAGGCCGCAGACCTTGCGCACCAGGAAAAACCGCCGCTCCAGCGCTTATGAAGCATGCAGTGGCCAAGCGAAGCCTTGGCCATCAGCCCTATGACTTTGCAGCGACGGCAGCCCTGTCGATCAGCCTGTGAACCGAACGAGAGCCGCCAAAAAGCGCTCTTTCGTCCCCCGGAAAAATCGTTGTGAAAACCCGCAGAAATGCTCACCAGTGCCTGGACCGAACGGCCACAGGTGCACTTTGTCATACCCGAGACTGATATGTTTATTTTCATATCTATTGCATATGGATTTTTATTGTGTCATTTATAACCTCGCCGATCACAGGACTGATCCACCGCGCCAACCCGGATGGCGGGCACCCGTCCCCCCAATGCCCTCCAGGGAGTCAACAATATGAACAAGACAGAACTTCTAGGTGCTCTGGCGCTATGCGCTTTCAGCTTTCTGGCACATGCCGACGAAGACAGCCTGCGTATCGGTATCGAAGCCGCCTACCCGCCCTTCTCCTTCAAGACACCGGAGGGCAACGTCAGCGGGTTCGATTACGACATCGGCAACGCCTTGTGCGAAGAAATGAAGGTCAAGTGCGAGTGGGTCATTCAGGAGTTCGACGGCATGATCCCGTCGCTCAAAGTGCGCAAGATCGATGCCGTGCTGTCGTCGATGTCCATCACCGAAGACCGCATGAAGTCCGTGGACTTCAGCAAAAAGTACTACCACACGCCGGGCAAGTTCGCGATGAAGGCCGGCAATGTGATCAACGATCCTCTGGTCGACCTCAAGGGCAAGAAACTCGGCGTGCAACGCTCCTCGACCTACGATCGTTTTGCCACCGAGCAACTGGAAAAAGCCGGCGTCGTCGTGGTGCGCTACTCCTCGCAGAATGAAGCCTTCCTCGATCTCGTCTCGGGTCGTCTGGACGCCACCCTAGCCGACATCGTCAACACCTATGAGAGTTTCATCAAGACACCGGCGGGCCAGGGTTTCGCATTGACAGGACCCGATATCAACGACCCGAAATATTTTGGTCGGGGCGCCGGGATCGCCGTGCGCAAAGGCGACAGTGCCAACGTTGCGCGCCTGAGTGCCGCGATTGACGCCATTCGAGCCAATGGCAAGTACCAGCAAGTGATGGCCAGGTACTTCGCGTTCGATATCTACGGCGAGTAAGCCAGCCCCCTGAAACCTGCCCCCGGCGCCGGCCCCTGCAGGCGTCTGCCGGGGCTTGTCCTGCGCGCCTCGCGGCGCTCGCTTGAGGAACTTCATCATGCTCCACGGCTACGGATCGAGCATTCTCGATGGCGCCTGGCTGACCATCAACCTGGCCTTGACCTCCATGTCCCTGGCGATTGCCCTGGGCCTGATCGGTGCAGCCTTTCGCCTCTCGCCGCTCAAATGGCTGGCCCTGCTCGGGGAAAGCTACACCACCCTGATTCGCGGCATTCCAGACCTGGTGCTGATCCTGCTGATCTTCTACGGCGGCCAGGACCTGGTGAACCGCCTCGCCCTGGCGCTCGGTTACACCCGCTATATCGACATCAACCCCTACATCGCCGGCGTCTGCACCATGGGCTTCATTTTTGGCGCCTACCTCTCGGAAACCTTTCGCGGCGCCTTCATGGCGATCCCCAAAGGCCAGGCCGAGGCCGGCGTGGCCTATGGCATGGGCGGTGCGCAGGTGTTCTGGCGAATCCTGGTACCGCAGATGATTCGTTTCGCCATTCCCGGATTCACCAACAACTGGTTGGTACTGACCAAATCCACCGCGCTGATCTCGGTGATCGGCTTGCAGGACATGATGTTCAAAGCCAAGAACGCAGCGGATGCCACACACGAGCCCTTCACGTTTTTCCTCGCGGTGGCGGCGCTGTACCTGATGCTCACCAGCCTGTCCTTGCTGGTGCTGCGCTATCTGGAAAAACAGTATTCGGTCGGCATCAAAGCCGCCGAACTGTGAGGGGAGCCACCCATGATCCTCGACTACAACCTGATCTGGGAAAACCTGCCGCTGTACTTCAATGGCGCTTTGTTGACCCTCAAAGTCCTGCTCATTTCCCTGGCCCTGGGCCTGGTATTGGCGATTCCGCTGGCGCTGATGCGGGTCTCGCGATCGCCGCTGATCAACTTCCCGGCCTGGCTCTATACCTACGTGATTCGCGGCACGCCGATGCTGGTGCAATTGTTCCTGATCTATTACGGCCTGGCGCAGTTCGAAGCGGTGCGCCAAAGCTTGCTCTGGCCGTACCTCTCCAGCGCCACCTTTTGCGCCTGCCTGGCCTTCGCGATCAACACCAGTGCCTATAGCGCAGAGCTGCTGGCCGGCAGTTTGAAATCCACCAACCACGGCGAGATCGAAGCCGCCAGGGCCATGGGCATGTCCCGCCTGACCCTGTACCGGCGCATTCTCATGCCGTCGGCCTTGCGCCGGGCATTGCCGCAGTACAGCAACGAAGTGCTGATGATGCTGCAAACCACCAGCCTGGCCTCCATCGTCACCCTCGTCGACATCACCGGGGCCGCGCGGACTGTCAGCTCACGGTTCTATCTGCCGTTCGAGGCATTTATCACCGCCGGCCTCATCTACCTCGCCCTGACCTTCATTCTGGTGCGTCTGTTCAAGCTGGCCGAGCGCCGCTGGCTGGCGTACCAGGCACCGCGCAAGCACTAAGGAGCTGACATGGAGCACATTCAACACCTGTTGCCGTGGAGTGCCTCGGGCACCGAACGCACGCTGTCGCTGTTCCGCTTTGGCAGTGGAGCACGCAAGGCCTACATCCAGGCGTCATTGCATGCCGACGAGTTGCCGGGGATGCGCGTCGCCGTCGAACTCAAGCGCCGTCTGCTGGAACTGGAAACTCAAGGCCGCCTGACCGGAGTGATCGAGTTGGTGCCCATGGCCAATCCGATCGGTATCGCCCAGATGTTCCAGGCCACCCATCAGGGGCGTTTCGAGTTTTCCAGCGGCAAGAACTTCAATCGCGACTTCCCGGAGTTGGTCGATGCCGTTGCACCGCTGCTGGAAGGCAAATTGACAGACGACGCCGACGCCAACATCGCCCTGATCCGCCGCGCCATGGGCGATGCCCTCGCAGCCCTGCCGGCACCGGCCTCGGAACTCGACGGCCTGCGCCGCCTGTTGCTGCAGCATGCCTGTGACGCCGATGTGGTGCTGGACCTGCACTGCGACTTCGAATCGATCATGTTGCTGTATGCGATGCCGCAACACTGGCCACGCTTGCAGTCACTGGCCGCACGCCTCGGCGCGCAAGTCACGTTGCTGGCCGAAGGTGCCGGCGGCAGCGCCTTCGACGAAGCCTGCGCCATTGCCTGGCTGCGCCTGGCCGAGCGGTTTCCCGAAGCCGATATTCCCCTGGCGTGCGCGGCCACCACCATCGAATTGCGCGGCATGGCAGACACCGGGCGCGAACAATGCGCCGACAGCGCCCAAGCCATTCTTGGCTATCTCGCCGAACAGGGCCTGATCAGCGGTGACTGGCCAGCGGCACCGCCGAGCCGTTGCCAGGCCATGCCATTCGCCGGCGCCCAGTACGCCTGTGCGCCCCATCCCGGTGTAGTGAGCTTTCTGCAACCGCTGGGTGCCCAGGTCAAGGTCGGCGATCCGCTGTTCGAAGTCATCGACCCGCTGACCGACCGCCATAGCGTGGTAAGCGCCAGCACCGACGGCATTCTCTATGCCCGCGAACGCCTGCGTTTTGCCCAGCCTGGATTGTGGCTGGCCAAAGTGGCAGGCATCACCCCCATTCGCCAGGGTCGCTTGCTCAGCGACTGATTCCAGAGAGTTCAAACCATGTACAAACTTGAAGTTCAGGACCTGCATAAAAGCTACGGCGCGCACCAGGTGCTCAAGGGCGTGTCCCTGCAAGCGCAGGCCGGCGACGTGATCAGCATCATCGGCTCCAGCGGCTCCGGCAAAAGTACCTTCCTGCGCTGCATCAACCTGCTGGAGCAACCCAATGCAGGCAACATCGTGCTCAATGGCGAACCGCTCAAGCTGGTGACCAACAAACTTGGCGGGCTGAAAGCGGCCGAACCCAAACAGTTACAGCGCATGCGTTCGCAGCTGTCGATGGTGTTTCAACATTTCAACCTCTGGTCGCACATGAGCGCTCTGGAAAACGTCATGGAAGCCCCGGTGCATGTGCTGGGCCAAAGCAAGAAAGAGGCACGGGAAAAGGCCGAGCACTACCTGAACAAAGTCGGTGTGGCGCACCGCAAGCACGCCTGGCCGGCGCACATGTCCGGTGGCGAGCAGCAGCGCGTGGCGATTGCCCGCGCCCTGGCGATGGAACCGCAAGTGATGCTGTTCGATGAGCCGACGTCGGCCCTCGACCCCGAACTGGTTGGCGAAGTGCTCAAAGTCATGCAGGACCTGGCACAGGAAGGCCGCACCATGGTGGTGGTGACTCACGAAATGGGCTTTGCCCGTGAGGTATCCAACCAACTGGTGTTCCTGCACAAGGGCGTTGTCGAAGAGCGCGGCGACCCGCGTGAGGTGCTGGTCAACCCGCAGTCCGAACGCCTGCGGCAGTTTCTGGCCGGGAGTCTGAAGTAAGACCGCCACCCGTCCACTGCTCGGCGCTGCCCTGACCAGGCAGGCTTGGGATACACTCCGGCCAACCTTGTCAGGGCATCAGGCACAGCCCTTCTCTCACCTTCAGGAAACGTTGAGCCGGATATGCCAACCCCATCGAAAGACACCACCGTCTATGCCGCGCCGGTCATGCGCAAACTGACGGAAATCGTTTCCGAACTGCCACCGTCACTGCGCAAGGTGGCGGACTTCATCCTGCGTCACCCGCTCAAGGCCGCGACGCTGACCATCGAGGAGATGGCTCACGAAACACTGACCTCACCCGCCGCCGTCAACCGCCTGGCCAAAGCGCTGGACCTCGGTGGCTACAGCGGCATGAAGGCCGAGCTGGTCGCAACCTTGCAGCAGATGGTCTCGCCGGTGGACAAACTGCGCAACGAACTGGCCCATCGCCCGGGCGGCGCGTTTGGCCTGCATGAGCAACTGCAGAGCGCCAGCAGCAACCTGGCCACGGCGGTGACCAACAACCACGCCGACACCTTTGAAGCCTTCGTCACTCGCCTGAGCACGGCACGCAAAATCTACATCCTGGGGTTCGGCAACAGTGTTTACTTCGCCGGCCTCGCCGCGTCGACCCTGATGCCCTTCTGTGCCGACGCCACGGCCATCAGCATGGAGGGTGGCAACGAAAATGCCGCCTACCGCCTGGCCGCGATCACCGATCAGGACGTGTTGCTGGCAATCTCCCTGCCCCGCTACTCCCTCGACACCCTGCAACTGGCACGCTTCGCCAATGAACGCGGCGCATCCGTGCTGGCAATCACCGACTCACCCGCCTCGCCGCTCACCGGCATTGCCGAACACACGCTGTTTGCCCCTTGCGACCACCCGGTGCTGACCAGCTCCAACATCGCCGTGCTGGCCCTGATCGAAGGCCTGGTCGCCGGCGTGATGGCGCGCAATAAGGAAGCGGTCAAACTGGCCACCGAACTGACTGAAAGCGTGATGTCGTACCTGCACATTCCCGCCAGTGGTAAACCCGCGAAGAAGTGATTGCGTTGTCGATTTGCCTTGCAGACCCGGGCCGTCACTGACAGCCATGGGTTGAATCCACAGTCGTTTTCTGCCTCTCGCGACGGGCAGAAAACGGCCAAGTGCGGACATACACTCACAACACGGATCCCGTCCATAAACGCGAATTTACGGGCTACTTCGTAACAACCACGTTGCCTAACGACTTTCGTAGATAGGTTGCCGATGCAGGACACAAATGCTTGAACTGGACGGTTTGACTGATAACGACCGGCGCATTACCCCTATCGAAAACTTCATACCCATTGGCTGTAAAAAATCCCGTAGCGCTTTGAGTTAACAAGTGCAACCGAAGCGCACCCTGGGAGGCAGCATATCGTTCCAGTTCAGACAGCACAGCTTTGCCCAGTCCTTTCCCACGATGTAAATCACAAACGACCAGTGAGCGAAGCAGCATGTCCTGATCAGAACCCTCCAGCCCGCCGTACGCGATCCATTTTCCGTCTATCTCAAAACGGAAAAACTGCCGCCCCGGGTCGCTTACATCATCAAAGGGCAATGCTGCTTGACTCAGAGCCTCACGGAGCTGACTCAATCCGTTCGCCTCGATTTTAAACATCTGCATTATCAGCCCTTCTATAGCTCCCAAAGCCCTCAAGGCTAGCAGACTTAGCCGCTGTAGCCTTGTCGCCTGTCCACGACGCGGTATTGACCGCTTGGGATCTGTTGTTGACGTCTGTTCGGCGAATTGACGTGTGCATAGATATGCATATATAGTCATCCGCATGACGAACCGAACCTCTATACGTTCCCGGGCAATTGATGCAGCAATCGACTCTCTCGATGGAGCCTTCTTCAAAGCTCTTTGCGAGCCGTCGCGGGTAGCTGTGCTCAAGCGAGTCATGCAACTGGGGCGTGCGGATATCGCCGAGATTGCCGAAGGGGTACCTCAAGAGCGATCTGTGGTATCTCGTCATCTGCAAGTGCTATCAGAGGCGGGCATCGTCCGTGCTACCAAGGTCAGCCGGCAGATGTTCTATGAGGTGGATGGGGCGGCGGTGGTGACACGGCTCGAAGCTATTCTCCAGCATATGAAGAGTCTGGCCCCGTTTTGCTGCCCTAGTGGCTCAGAGTAGTTTTTTTATTATCATAATATATGCATGAGTGCGCATACATGAATGTAATTAATGAGCCCATGGATGCCATCGTTATTGGTGCGGGCCAAGCCGGGCTCGCGTGCGGTTGGCATCTGCGGCAGCAGAGCCTCAGGTTTCTCATCCTGGATGCCGAGAGCCAGCCAGGTGGAAACTGGCGTAATTACTACGACAGTCTGAGACTTTTTTCCCCTGCTGCTTACTCATCGTTACCTGGGATGCCTTTTCCAGCTGAAGCCAAGCATTATCCGCTACGCGATGAAGTCGTACGTTACTTGGAGCAGTACGCGGACGCTTTCCAGCTACCCATTCGGCAGAACATACGAGTCCAGAAAGTGCGTAGGGAGGATGGACTATTTTTGCTTCAGGCATCTGATGGTCAGTGTTTCTGCTCAAAAGCATTGATCGTTTGCACTGGCGGATTCAATCAGCCGTTCATCCCTGATATTCAGGGGCTGGAGAGCTTTCGCGGGCAACGTTTACACAGTGCTGATTACCGAAATGTCGACGGCTTCAGTGATCAACGAGTAGTGGTCATAGGTGCGGCCAACTCAGCTGTACAAATTGCCCATGAGTTGGCTCAAGTCAGCAGCGTCGTATTGGCGACAAAGGAATCGATTCGATTTTTTCCGCAAAAAATCCTCGGCGTGGATTTTCATGCTTGGCTCAAGTGGACAGGGATGGAGAAGACTCGTTGGCTGAATGATCAAAGTACCCCCGTACTGGATGATGGCACCTATCGTCGAGCCATGAAGCAGGGACTTTTTGAGCGTAAGCTGATGTTCACGGAGGTAACGTCAACGGGTGTGATCTGGGCCGATGGGCAGCACACCGAAGTGGACAGTTTGGTTTTCGCGACCGGATATCGTCCGAACCTTGGTTTTTTGTCAGGCTTACACACGGGGGCCAATGGGAGCCTGGCTCAGCACAATGGGCAGGCGGAGCACGTACCGGGTTTGTATTTTTTGGGATTGCCGAAACAGCGTAACTTTGCTTCGGCCACCCTCAGGGGCGTTGGGCCAGATGCTTCTCACATCATCTCCAGCTTGATGCGCTTCGTTCACAATACATCGCACCCAGTGTTCGCTTAATACCGGGTATCGACGTTTTTCAAATTGACGCTGCGTCTACGGGAACATCGTCATTGTTTGCCTTTTGCGTAATCGGCAGACGCCAAGTGGCGATGAAGCACAGCAACAGAAGCCCACACATCACGCCAAGTAGTACCGATGCTCCGAAACTTTCCAAAACGAAAGCTGCGGGCCTAAACAGCGCCAATGGAAGAGTACCGCAAGCGATGGTGAGGATGCCGTTACCTGCCGGAATTGCCAATCATGAAATGTCCGCTCCTGGCCGTTTTCTGCCTCTCGCGACGGGCAACTACCGGCCAAAAGCAGCCGGTCGATTGCTGTGCTGACGTTAGTACTCGAAATTATCCTTCACGCCTGGAAAGTCGAAATACTCTCTCGGCACTGCTGTCAGAAATCCCCCTTGTGAAGTCTGTCTCCCCTGGGCACCCGCAATTGAACGCCGGTGCCTTTCTTTCGCAGATTAACGGGCAGCTACTTGAGACTCCCGGCCAGGAACTGCTGCAACCGCTCGCTTTGCGGCTGTTCCAGCAGCGTGCCTGGCGCTCCCGACTCCTCCACCCGCCCCTGATGCAGAAACATGACGTGGTTCGACACCTGCCGGGCAAACGCCATTTCGTGGGTGACGACCACCATCGTCCTGCCCTCTTCGGCCAGTTGCTGCATGACCTTGAGCACCTCACCCACCAGTTCAGGGTCAAGGGCCGAGGTCGGTTCGTCGAACAGCATCACCTCGGGTTCCATGGCCAATGCACGGGCAATGGCCACCCGTTGTTGCTGGCCGCCGGACAAATGCACCGGGTACTGGACCTCGACTTTTTGTGGCAGCCCCACCTTGGCAAGGTAATGACGCGCCCGCTCCAGCGCCTGCGTCCGGCTGATACCGAGCACGCTCATCGGGCACTCGATGATGTTTTCCAGCACGGTCATGTGGCTCCACAAATTGAAGTGCTGGAACACCATCGACAACCGGCTGCGCAGGCTCCGCAGCTGCCCGGGATCAACCACACTCAACTCGCCCCTTGAGTTTTTGCGGGTGAGCAACTCTTCGTCGTTGACGACAATGCGCCCGGACGACGGTTGTTCAAGATGGTTGATACAACGCAGGAAGGTACTTTTCCCGGACCCGGAGGAGCCGATGATGCTGATCACATCACCCGCCTTGGCCTTGAGCGAAACCCCTTTCAACACTTCATGGTTGCCGTAGTTTTTATGGATATCTTCAACGATCAATTTATACATTCGAGCAAGTCCGATAGGGGTCAGTGCGTGCGCGGTTTGAGGTAGGCCAGCCAATGCAGTTCGCCGCGTCGAAACAGCCAGATCAGGAAAAAAGCACAGGCGGCGTACAACACGCCGGCAATGCCAAAAGCAGTGAAGGATGCATAGGTTGCCGAGTTGACATCCCGGGCGATCTTCAGCAAATCGGGCACCGTCGCGGTAAAGGCCACCGAAGTGGAATGCAGCATGAGGATCACTTCATTGCTGAAAAACGGCAGCGCGCGGCGCAACGCCGACGGCAGGATAATCCGCCGATAAAGCGTGAACCGACTCATTCCGTAGGCACTGGCGGCCTCGACTTCACCGTGGGCGGTCGCCCTGATAGCGCCAGCAAAAATCTCGGTCATGTAGGCGCAGGTATTGAGCCCGAACGCAAGCACCGTGCAATTGAAGCCGTCACGGAAAAACGCGTTGAGAAAGTCCTGGGACCGCACCACATGCAAGCTGTACACCCCGGTGTAGAAGAACAACAGCTGGATGTACAACGGCGTGCCACGAAACACGTAGGTGTAGCACCAGACCGGCAGGCGCAGCAGCGGGTTGCGGCTGACGCGGGCCATCGACAACGGCACAGCCAGCAAAAAACCCATCGCCACCGCCAGAATCAGCAGCCACAAGGTCACCACCAGCCCGGAAAAGTGTGGCCCGTCACTCCACAGGTAAGCCTGCCAGTAATTTTCGAGAATGGCGGTCATAGCGCAGCCTTCCTGACGCCGACCGAGTAGCGGCGCTCAAGCCACAGCAACACGCCATTGGAGACCGTGGTAATGGCGAGGTAAATCAGGCCGCCGACCAGGGTGAAGTAAAAGAACTGCATCGAGCCCTTGCCCGCATCCTGCGTGGCCTTGACCACGTCGGTCAGGCCGATGATCGACACCAGGGCCGTCGACTTGATCAGCACCTGCCAGTTGTTGCCGATGCCCGGCAAGGCGTGGCGCAGCATTTGTGGAAAGAGGACCTTGCGAAAGGTTTGCCCACGGGTCATGCCGTAAGCCCTCGCCGCTTCGATCTGCCCCACCGGGACTGCCTGGAAGGCACCGCGAAACGTCTCGGTAAAGTAGGCCCCGTAAATGAACGCCAGCGTCACGACACCGGCCAGAAAGGGGTCGATGTCAATCTGAGTGATGCCCAGCCAATCGGTCATCCGGTTGAGCAACATCTGCAGGCTGAAGAACAGCAGCAACATGATCACCAGGTCCGGCATGCTGCGGATCGCCGTCGTATACCCAGCGGCCAGTGCGCGCAACAATCGATTGGACGACAACTTGGAACTGGCGCCAATCAGCCCGGCCAGGACGGCGATCAGCAATGAACATAGCGCCAGTTTGACGGTAGCCAGGGTGCCCAGCAGAATCTGCGGGCCAAAACCTTCCAGAAGCATCTCACTCTCCTTGTTCTTGTTAGGGTGAGGTGAAGGGGGCAATAGAGCGCTCGAGCGAGCGCCCTGCTCAAGGTCACGACGACGGTTTACCTAGCGCCGTAGACGTCGAAATCGAAGTACTTGTCGTTGATCCGCGCGTAAGTACCGTTGGCGAGAATGGTGGCCAGGGCCTTGTTCAGGTCTTCGCGCAACGCGACATCACCCTTGCGCAGACCAAGGCCATCGCCGACGCCGAAGAAGCCCGGGTCCTCCAGAGTGGCACCGGCAAATTCATAGTCCAGACCCGCCGCTGTTTTCAGGAAGCCGTAACTGGCTTGAATGGCCCCCTGCAACGAGGCATCCAGTCGCCCCACTACCAGGTCGGCGTACACCTGGTCCTGATTCTGATAGGACAGAACGTCCACGCCCTTGGAACCCCAAACCGCTTTGGCATAGGACTCCTGGGTCGAGCCCTGCTCCACACCAATGCGCTTGCCCTTGAGTGATTCGAGGGTCGGCTGTAATCCCGATCCACGTTTGGCCACCAGGCGTGCCGGCGCATTGGACACCTTGTCGGTAAACGCAATCTGCTCAAGGCGTTTGGGTGTGATGGTCATCGAGGACGCCACCGCATCGAACTTGCGCGCCAGCAGCGCCGGGATCATCCCGTCCCAACTGCTTTCCACCCAGACGCAGCGGGCTTTCAGTTCGGCGCACAACGCTTCGGCGATGTCGACCCCGAAGCCGGTCAGCGTGCCATCCTGGTTCTTGTACTCCAGCGGTGGGTACGTCGGGTCCACTCCCAGCTTCAACACTTTGCCGGACCAGTCGGCCGCCCCCGCCAGGCTCGAGGCCGTCAGGAACACCAGGGAAACGGCTGCAATCATCTTGTTCATTTTTATTCCTCTCAGACCGTAGGTTTTTTACCGGCACAACGGATGAAAATGCGCCGTCTCAACTCAGAAAACGTTCGACCAACTTGACCCAATAGCTCGCGCCTACCGGCAGGCAGCCGTCATTGAAGTCATAGCCGGGGTTGTGCAGCAGGCACCCGCCTTCGCCCTCGCCGTTGCCGATCACCAGATAGCTGCCGGGGCACTTTTCCAGGACAAAAGCAAAATCCTCGCTGGCCGTGAATGGCCGCAAGTCATCGATCAGGTGTTCATCTCCCAGCCAGTCGCGGGCGACTTCATGGGCAAATGCCGTCTGTTCGGGATCGTTGATCAGCACTGGATGGCAATGCTGGTAATCGATGTGGGCCCGGGCGCCGAAACTCTCGGCCTGGCCCTTGACCAGTTCGGTGATCCTGACCTCCAGCAAACGGCGAACCTCGGGAGTCAGGGCTCGTACGCTCAGGCTCAAGTCGGCGCTGGACGGGATGACATTCGAGGCGCTCCCGGCTTGCAGGGAACCCACGGTGATAATCGCCATCTCCTGCGGGTTGACGTTGCGCGAGACGATGCTTTGCAGGGCCATCACGATCGAGGCACCGACCACCACCGGGTCGACGGCTTTGTGCGGCACCGCGCCATGGCCGCCGTTGCCGATGATCTTGATGTTCACCGTGTCGGCAGACGCCATGAACGGTCCGCTGTAAAAACCCAAATGCCCGACGGGATAACCCGGCACGTTATGCATGGCGAAGATCGCGTCACACGGAAACCGTTCGAGCAGTCCGTCCTCCAGCATTTTCCTGGCACCGCCCAGCCCCTCTTCCGCCGGTTGGAAAATCAGGTGCACGGTGCCGTTGAATGCCCGTGTCCGGGCCAGATACTGACCCGTCGCCAGCAGGATGGCGGTATGACCGTCATGACCGCAGGCATGCATGACACCGTCTATCCGGCTGGCATAAGGCAAACCGGAGGTTTCCTGGATCGGCAACGCATCCATGTCGGCGCGCAAACCAATGGACCGACCCTCGCCATTTTTCAGGGTGGCAACGACCCCGGTCTTGCCCACCCCGGTGCTGACCTCAAAGCCCCACTGAGCCAGACACGCGGCAACCCGCTCACTGGTGGCGAATTCTTCAAAACCCAGTTCAGGGTGCGCGTGAATGCTGCGACGTATCGCGATCATTTCATCTTGCATCGCGGCAATACCAGGCAGGACCAAACCGGCATTCATCAGTGTTCTCCTTCGACAGGGGCTGTGCGGCAGCAAAAGCGCTGTTGGGCTCGATCTTAGGGAACTGGCGCTGGGCTGGGGAGCCGCAGTTTGGTTATGATGACAACCATGAGTTGTCACCAGGGTGAGCAGATGAAACTGCATCAATTACAGGCGCTGATTGCCAGCGCCGAAACCGGCAGCATCCGCGCGGCCGCTCGGTCGCTGGAGATTTCCCAGGCCGCGGTGACCAAAGCGCTGCGCGAACTGGAAACCAGCCAGCAGCTACCGCTGTTTACCCGAACCGCCAGCGGTCTGAAATTCACCGAATACGGCAAAGTGCTGCTGACTCACGCCAGGCTGGTGATCAAGCAACTGGAGCACGCACAGACCGAGCTTGATCACATGCGTGGGAAGGCCCAGGGCCGGCTCTGCGTCGGGATCACCCCATGGGTCGCCCTGACCTTCCTGCCCGAAGTCGTGTCGGTTTTTCGCGAGCGTATGCCACAAATCAGGCTGGAGCTGTACGAAAGCCTGATGGCCGTTGCCCAACCGCTGTTGCGCGACGGCAGCATGGACTTTGCGATTGGCCAACTCAATCCCACCCAATCGACCCAGGAATTCGCCAGCGAAACCTTGCTCGATTACCAGACCTCGGTGCTGGTCCGCGAGGGTCACGCCCGACAGCATGCGCGATCGATCCATGAGCTACTGGAAGAAAACTGGACCCTGAACTACGCGCCGGACGGGCACGATGGGCTGATGCAGGAACTGTTCTGGAAACACGGCGCGCAGATTGACGAGAATCGAATCCTGCGCGCTCATTCACTGGCCATTTTGCAGATGATGGTCGAGCGGGCCGATATGTGCACTTGGGGGCCTTCCATCGTGAGCACCGCCCCGCCATTTCTGGGGCGTGTGGTATCCCTGGGGCTGACCGAGCAGTTCGAGCCCCGGCAGCTGAGCATCGTGACACGCCGCAATGGCGCACTGAGCAACCCGGCAGTCTGCTTCACCGAGTGCCTGTTGCAGGTCATTCGGCGCCATGCCCGCTCGGCCAAAAAAGAAGACCGCGCGCTGTTTGAAACCTTGCGGCTGCGGTGAGGTCACCCTGGCCGCGCTCAAGGCGTCATCGCAGACTATTCTTGATCAGGGTAACCCACCGGTCGCACCGAAGGAGGTCACTCGTTTATGCACTGTGTCCTTTTCAAAATCCGATGATCCAACGGTCTGGGGCGCGGCCCCAGGCACCTGTGTCTGCCCCCTGAAACGGAGACGCCAGCATGAGCACCTTGCAACTTCACCCTGCACTGGACAAGGGTATCCAACCCGCCGCCGCGAATTTCACAGGCGGCACCCTGCAATGCCTGTGTGCGACCGACAAGGTCGAGGTCAGGATCGACGCACAAACCCTGCATAACCACGCATGCGGCTGCAGCAAATGCTGGAAACCACAAAACGCGATATTCGCTGTCATCGCCGTGGTGCCTAGAGATAAGGTCAGCGTGATTGCCCACGGCGAAAAACTGGCGATTGTCGACGCAGCCGCCACCATCCAGCGCCACGCCTGCAAGCAGTGTCACGCCCATCTCTTCGGGCGCATCGAAAACAAGGACCATGCGTTTTATGGCCTGGATTTCGTCCACACCGAACTTTCGCCACAGAGCGGATGGGCAGCGCCGGGATTCGCGGCGTTCGTATCCTCCATCATCGAAACCGGCACACCGCCAGGGCAAATGAAGGCGATCCGCGAGCGCTTGCGCTCGATCGGCCTGGAACCCTATGACTGCCTGTCCCCGGACTTGATGGACGCACTGGCGACCCATGTCGCCAAACAGAAAGGCCTGCTGCCCACCGCCTGATCGATCGGTCGCCGCGGTTTCTTTTCCGGACCGCGGCGCCGATTCACCTTGAGATTGAATCCAGCCCCACACCACCCCCGGTGGGCTCATCTGACCCGCCGCCCGATGTAACGAACCATTTCGCGGATATTTACCTATAGAGTGGATCCTTATACGATGAGGCCCAAAGCCACTGCTCTCCATCAGGCGCGAGTAAGCCATCTAAATTTAGTGCATGACAAAGCGACTTGAAAATTGAGCTTTACAGACGAAAAACATTGCGCGGGCAAATACGCGAAACCGGATACGGACTCAATCGCCCCCACCTATAAATACAATATCATTGAGCACCCGAACAATGAACAGCACTAGCCCTCCGGCTGATTTCCCCAATAACTTCAGCATCGTCATCGTGAATTACAAAACACCGGAAATCACCAAGATATGCTTAGAGTTATTGCACCAGCACGTGGGTGACAAGAACGTCCCGGTCTGGGTGGTTGACAACTACTCGGCCGATGAAAGCACTCAATACTTGCGAACACTTGACTGGATCAATTTAATCGAACGATCTGTTTCCGAACCAGAAGCAGGCCATATCGCGCACGGCAAGGCACTCGACATGGTTTTGGAGCGAGTCGACACCGATTATTTACTTCTGATGCATACCGATACTTTTGTTTTCGATAAAAACATTTTCCCGATGATACTGAACAAGTGCGCCAACAATAAAAAAGTCGTCGCCGTCGGGTGTGTAGAGCAATTAAATCGCGGCACCGCGAGAACGGTTTGGCGCTACAGCTCACGACTATTCAAACACCACTACAGACGCCTTAAAATCTCCATGGGCTTACGTTCAAGAGAACCAAAGCCATACAAAGAAGTTTACTTGAAGAGCTTCTTTACATTGTGGAACTGCAAGCTCGTCAAACAGCACGGCATGCACTTTTCGATGGATGATCGCGTTCCTGGATATACCCTTCAAGACCAGATGACCCAGCTTGGTTACGTCGTTGAGACTTTATCGCCACGTAAAATCTTCAGCTATCTTGATCATATCCAGGCGGGTACTGTTGCAGCGACTGGCGGCTATGGAAAGACTCATAGACGAACCAAAATGTACAATAATATACTTAAGCGCCTGAACAAGGGTGACGGCAAGGCTTAAGCTACGCCGACACGTATGAGCCCGTCACCCACAGGTCGTTATATCAAGTTATCGGAGCAATAATGGCAGTCATCACTCAGGCACTACCCATCACCCTCTCACCGGAGCTTGATTTCGACCAGAACGACGCCAGCGCCTTTGGTGAGTCATTGACCAGCCAATATGTTCAGGCTACGCCATTTCCGCACATCGTCATCGACAACTTCCTGGACGAAGATCTGATTGCAAGTATTTGCTCGAACTTCCCGGTCGAGCCAACCAACAACGAAATGCTCTACGAGCGCGGCTATAAAGGGCAAAGAAAACGTCAAATCAGTCCCAACGAATGCTCGCCGTTTTTAAAGACCGTTTTCAATGCTTTCAATTCGGCACCCATGTTGCAGTTTCTTGAAAAGTTAACAGGCATCGAAGGTTTGATACCTGACCCCTACTTCACCGGTGGCGGCTTGCATGAAACGAAAAGCGGGGGGTTCCTGGGGGTGCACTCGGACTTCAGGCTCAACAAGAAGCTTAACGTCGAGCGCAGACTGAATATCATTATTTATCTGAACGAAGACTGGAAAGACGAGTATGGAGGCAACCTGGAGCTTTGGGATGTCAAGATGAAAACCTGTCTTAAAAAGGTTTTGCCCATTTACAATCGCTGCGTCATTTTCAATACAGACAAAGACAGCAATCATGGGCACCCGGAGCCTTTAACGACCCCAGAGCACATCACTCGCAGGTCTATAGCGCTTTATTACTACACCGCAGGCACCTTGGCGATCGATCCTGCGCAAAGAAACAAAACCCACTACAAACCAAGACCCAAAGATCGTTTCAGTCTCAAGTACTACATGAACAAATTAATCAAGAAGAAAAACTAAGCCATACCGCCAGACGATTGAGCTCGTGCTTTTCAGGCTTTAGCTCGGCGCCCGGTCGCGACCAGATCCGTCGAGCATCAGCACCTTTTGCACGGTCGCGCGCCGGCAAGCCGATAACCTCTGGATCGCTCCTGCTGCAAGGGTAACGGAACGGAAACGCGAACGAGGGTGTCAGCTGTTTAGGCACCCCTGTTTCTTCCCTCAACCCAAATGAAGCGGTGAAGTCATGAACAATATCGTCTACCTCGTTGGCGCCGTCGTGATCATCCTGTTTATCCTGTCGTTTGTCGGCTTGGTCTGAATCAGACTGCCAGATGCCAAAGGTAAAAAAGCCCGCTCAAAAGCGTAACGCTGTTCACTTAAGCGCGGTACTTCAGGCACACCTACTTTTGTGGCGAGGGAGCTTGCTCCCGCTGGGCTGCGTAGCGGCCCCAAAAATGTGACAACAATGCCATTTTTTGTGAGTGCTACGCACTCAAGCGGGAGCAAGCTCCCTCGCCACGGGTTCAGTGTCGGCCGTAAGTGAACAGCATTACGCTCAATAGCGGGCTTCGTAATCGGCTTTTTTATGGCGTGTGGCTCAAACTCTCGCGGAAATCGTCCTCCAGCTTTCGACAAACCTCTGCGATTATGCTTTTTCCGACTGCCGGGCCGGAGTAGCTGTCTACTTCCTCGCGGCACCGTTCGGCGGCATCATGGGCCTGCATGCTTTCCTTGTCTTGCGATGTGTTGCTGACATAAAAGCCGACTGCCAGGTACAAGGTGATTGCGATTGTGATGCCGACGACGATCTTGCCGACCCGGCCAACTTTCTTTTCTGAAGGTATTGGCCACCCGGGCGGGATTCGTATTTTCTGCCTGAGGTCAGATTGGCAGTGTTTACATAAAATGGCTTCAGCCATGATGACTTCCGCGCAATAGGGACAGCTCTTTTTTCCAGCCTCCACAGATGAAACTCCTTTTTCAAAACGAGATTCTATCATTGGGTTCGGGGATGCTCAGCCTCTTCTGCCCCAAGCCAGCTAAAGTCAGCAGTTTGGGTCAAAACCGCAATAGCACCCGTTGGCCACGGAGCAGCACTAATGCAATGGCCGGTAGTTGAGCATCTGGATCAAATACTTCGTAAAAAACGAACATTTCAAAACGAATAAACGATTTTTATTGATGCAACATGCCCGTTAGCATGACCTCTTGCAGGCCATTGCTGCGCCATGCGGAGACAGTCATGCAGATGGCCATTCAACGCCGCGGTTTCGAGCTAACCGAGGTTTTGCACGGTTATCTCAGCAAGCGCCTGGCCTACATCTTAAGTCACGGCGCTGCCCGCATTGGAGCGGGTGACCGTGCGGCGCCACATGGGTATCGACCAACCCTGGATACTTAAATGACCGCCATTAGCGTCGGCCAATCCTGGATGTGGGCCGCCTTCATCGGGTTCGTCCTCGCCATGCTGGCGCTGGATCTTTTCGTCTTCGGCGGTCGCAAGGCGCATCGTGTTTCGGTACGCGAGGCGCTGGCCTGGGTCATCGCCTGGACCAGTTTGGCGTTGGTCTTCTCCGTCCTGCTCTGGTGGTATCTGCGCAGCATGTTCGGCGCCGAAGTGGCCCAGCGTACAACGCTCGAATTCCTGACGGGTTACCTGATCGAGCAGTCGCTGTCGATCGACAACATGTTCGTTTTCGTGATGATCTTCGGCTATTTCGCCGTGCCGCCAGAGTTGCAGCGCCGTGTCCTGCTCTATGGTGTGCTCGGCGCCATCTTCATGCGTGCCGTTATGATTTTCGCCGGTGTCTGGCTGGTGCAGGAGTTTGCCTGGCTGCTCTATGTCTTTGGCGCTTTCCTCGTCATCACCGGCATCAAGATGCTGATCTTCGCCAACCAGCAGCCAGACCTCGAAAAAAACCCTTTGCTGTGCTGGCTGCGTAGCCATCTTCGCATCACCGACGGTTTTCACGGCGAGCACTTCTTCGTGCGCCAGAAAGGCCTGCGCTGGGCGACGCCTATGTTCCTGGTGCTGGTACTGATCGAGGCCAGCGACCTGGTATTCGCAGTCGACAGCATCCCGGCTATCTTCGCCGTCACCACCGACCCCTTCATCGTGTTCACTTCCAACATTTTCGCCATCATGGGCATGCGCGCACTGTATTTTCTACTGGCCGACATGGCTGACCGCTTTCACTTGCTCAAATATGGTCTGGCCATCGTACTGGTGTTCATCGGCGGCAAGATGCTGGTCACGCCGTGGTGGCACATGCCGATCCAATGGTCGCTGAGCACAATCGGCGGCATCATCTTGATTACGGTACTGTTGAGCCTGACTTTGACGAAGAGCAAGGCACGGGTTACGAAAGAACAATAGCCGCCTTGGTCATCAGTCGCCCATCGACCCCAGAAGCCACTGGCGAAATATCTCGGCAGAGGCAGAACGCTTGCGATGCTTGAGCGATACCAGGAACTCGCCATTGCCCGTCACGCATTCAAAAGGCGTCACCCGCTGCAATTCTCCCTTGGCCAGCGCCTCATCCGCCATGAACGACCAGGCCAGGCCGATGCCCATGCCTTGTTGAACGGCCCGATACGCCAACGTCAGCTGGTTGAAGACCGGGGCCTTGTCCCGCGCGACGAAGTCGATACCAAAGTGGCCGAACCATTGATGCCAGTCCAGACACTGCCAGGCGCAGGTGTCGATTTGCACCAGGTTGGCTTGCGCCAATTGTTCCAGTGTCTCAACCCCCGAGACATCCAGTGAAGGATGAGCCACGGCATAGACGATTTCCGGCAGCAGGAAATCGCTGTCCAGCGAGGGCCATTGGCCGCAACCATAGAGTACGCCCACGTCGAAATCATTGAGGCTGGCCTCATCGAATTCATTGATCGCGTGAACGTGCACGGCGATGTCCGGGTACGCCTTGTTGAATTCGATCAGCTTCGGGAACAGCCAGAATTGGGCCAGGGCATGGGTCGCCAGCACCGAGACGGCGTTGGACTGATGAACGTTGCGAATTCGCGTGACGCTTTGGTACATCGTGGTGAGGAGCACGTTGACCGTCATCAGCAGTTCATCCCCTGCGCTGGTCAACTTGACTCCTCGTGGCTTGCGCTCGAAGAGCGGGACGCCCATGCAGTCCTCAAGCTGGCGCATCTGTTTGCTTACGGCGCTCTGGGTCAGAAACAGTTCGCCGGCGGCGCCCGTGAAGCTGGCGTGTCTTCCCACGGCCTCGAACGTGATCAGGGTCTCCAATGGGGGCAAGGTACGCAGATAACGGTTAATGACGGTTCTCCGGGACTGGCGATTGCTGCAAGACATTCCCCTGCGGAATGGGTGACCAACTTTATATCGCAGGTGGCGCTTATCTGCCATGGCTAGAATGCGGCTAAACAGCCTGCCAGAGCCGAGATGATGAACAGTGGAGTTGTATTTGCGATATTGGCGGGTGCCATCTGGGGTGGCGTGATTATCGGCCCTTCGTTGCTGCCGGAATTCAATGCCGTGCTGATCAGCAGTGTACGGTTTGCCCTGTATGGGATGATCTCGCTCCTCGTGGCCTTGCCCTTCGCGTCTCGCCTGCTGTCGCGTTTGACGCGAGGCGATGTCTGGATGCTACTGCGTCTGTCACTGACCGGAAATATCCTGAACTACGCGCTCCTGGGCGCTTCCGTACAGCTGAGCGGGGTGACCGCGGCCGCCCTTATCAACGGCATGATGCCGCTCGCCATCACCTTTCTGGGGCGTAGCGATGCAGGGTCCCTGCCCCTGACCAGGCTCAAGCTCCCCCTGCTGCTGGTATTCCTGGGCATCGTATCGGTCAGCCTGGAACATACGGGCGCGCCGGCGCAGAGCACCTCGCTGCCTTCCCGGTTGCTGGGCCTGGCCTGCGGGTTCAGTGCCGTGGCCTGCTGGTCGTGGTACGCCACCCACAACGCCCGGTATCTCAAGCAAAGCCATTTCAACAGCAGCGAATGGTCGACGCTGACAGGCATCGTGACGGGCATCGTGGCGATCGTGTTCGGCATCGCGGCCTTGATGCTGTTCCCGAACCTGGTGCCCTCTGAGGTTGAAAGCAGCCGCTGGACGACTTTCCTGTGGGTTTGCCTGTTCCTGGCGCTCTGTGGTTCATGGCTGGCCAATGGGCTTTGGAATGCTTGCTCGCGCCGCATGCCCGCGTCGTTGAGTGGCCAGATGATCGTGTTCGAAACGCTGTTTGCCTGCGTATACGGTTTTCTGTTCAGCCAGCGAATGCCTGGCTTGATGGAAGTGGTCTCGATCGTGCTGCTGGTGGGCGGGGTCGTATGGGCGGCGAAACGTCATCGGATAATGCCGGTGAAACAGGTTCAACCCTGCGAATGACAGTCAATACTGTGGCGCAAACGCTTTCGGCGACTTCAAGACGACGGTCAGGGCAGAGGTTGGAGGCTGGTTTTGAAGGCAGTGACCACACGGTTACGGCCTTGGTGTTTAGCGTGATACAGGCGTTGATCGGCTGTACGCAGAATGGCCTCGATGGTGTCGCCATCGCGACCGGATTGCGATACGCCGATGCTCACTGTGACCACGGTTGACCGCTGCAGGCCATGAAAAGAACTATTGGCCACGGTGCTTCGCAGACGCTCGGCGATTTCGTGCGCGCCTTCAAGTGAAGTCTGAGGTAGCAGTATCATGAATTCCTCTCCGCCTACTCGGGCTACGCCGTCATACGGCCGGATCGAATCGAGGCATTTCTCCACGAAACTCTTCAGGATGTCATCGCCAACCTGATGCCCGAAGCGATCGTTGATGGACTTGAAATTATCCAGATCCAGTGCCAACACGGAGAACGGCGCATCGCCGCGTTTGGTCCGGCCAATTTCGCCTTCGACCCGCTCCATGAACCGGCGCCGGTTATCAGCGCCTGTCAGTGGATCGGTCGCCGCAAGGTGCCCGAGTTCCTGATTGGTGCGCTGGAGTTCCTGCAGTGCGTTCTCGGCATACGCCATCGCTTCGGCAAGACGCACCATCAACTCCTCCTGGCTGTAGATCCTGGAAAACGACCGCGTGGTGAGGAACGCTTGCACCACCCCATAGCTCAACATGAAGAATCCACCGGCGAAGATCGCGTGCGCGAGCCACCACATATGGTTCCACGGACGCGCAAGGATGAAGGCAAGGGAGGACAGCGCGAACGCGGTGACCGAGATGATGAAAATGGTCATCAACGGCGAACGGATACGGCGCAGCAGGAGAATTGTCACGGTCAATGTGGAAAGAACGAGGGCGCCCCCCTCCATCGAGAGGCGCACTGCGAGATTGCCGGCGATCGGCGAATTCGCGACGTACGCCACTGCCACGTCAACCAACAGGAACAGTCCTATCCAGATCAACCACGGGCGGGCAGTCATTCGTTGGTCCGCGGCATCTGGTGGGCGGTGGTACGACAGCATTGCGACTAACAGCAGAACCGACATGACCAGTCGAGAGGCCGGTCCATAAAGCAGGAAGAGCCAGATATTGTGGTGCGCAAGCCCGGTGAACGCACCATGCAACGCGTAGATCACTACAAAGCCGAGAAATCCAAGCGTCATCCATCGCAGCAGCGGCTCTCCCGATGACTGATAGCAGCGCCACGTGACGTAAGTAACAAACAGGCCTGCCAGGGTGGCTGCCGTGATCGCAATGATATGGAACAGGTGATTCTCGAATAAAAGCGTGGAGTCCTGAAAAAAGTACAAGTAACCAATCAGACAGGCCGGAACAAGCGCAAACCCTGCGAGCAGCAAGCAAGCGTAAACCTTGACCATGAGGCGAACGGCTTCAGGTGGCTCGTCGGTGGCAATGAAGTTGCTCATGGGTCCCTCCAGTTTCGATCCATTCAGAGTTTTTTCAGGAAGCCCAGTAGCAGCTCATTGACCTCTGTCGCGCGCTCTTGCTGTATCCAGTGGCCGGCACCTTCGAGGATATGACAGCCGCGCAGTTGCGGCAGAGTCTGCGCGAAAGCTTCGATCTGCCGCGGGGAGCTCGGAAACTTCAGCACGGCGTCGCGGCTGCCGGCTATGAACATCGACGGCTGCTGGATTTTGCAACCGCGCCAGGGTGCCAGCAGTGCCCATGAGCGCGTCATGTTGCGGTACCAGTTCAAGCCGCCGTGAAATCCGCTGCGGGTGAATTCGCGGGTGTAATAGGCAATATCCTCCAGGCTTAGCCAGGCTGGCAGGGTTTCAGGCTCGATCATCGCGCCCAGGAAGCCCTGATCCGGCTGCAGCCGGCCGAACACCGGCCAATCGGGTCCGTCCCCCGAACCACTGAAGTAGATGCGCCGGATCGACGATTCGACGTCCCTTTCCAGCTCGGCCTCGGCCACACCCGGCGTCTGGAAATACTGGATGTAGAAGTCGTTGATACCCCGTGAGACAAGCGCGCTGAGGAGTTCCACGCGCGCCGGTGGCGAGAAGGGAACGCTCATGCCGACCACGGCGCGGAACAGATCGGGTCGCATCATTGCTGCGCTCCAGGCCACCTGCGCGCCCCAGTCATGACCGACGATCACGGCTTGCTGTTCGCCGAGTGCATTGACCAACTCGACCATGTCGCCTACCAGGTGGAGCGTGGTATAGGCGTCGGGTTCGGCCGGCGCATCTGTGCCGCCATAGCCGCGCATGTCGGGTGCTACCGCCCTGTAGCCGGCGGCCGCCAGCGCAGCGAGCTGGTTGCGCCACGAGTACCACAGCTCCGGAAAACCATGGCAGAGCAAGACCAGCGGGCCGCTTCCTTGCGTGGCTATCTGCATGCGGATGCCATTGATGTCGAGCAGTTCCAGGTGTGGCTCGTTCATGTGCGCTTCCTGCGATTCAATCGATGGCCCCCAGCAACCGTGGCAAGCTCGCCAGAGCCTGTTGCCTGCTGACAGAGAGCCGATGCAGCTGTGCGAGTTTCTCGGTGTCGGTTTCCGTAAGGCCCCTGACCACCGCTGTCATGAAGAACAAACGCGACTGCCTGATCCAGCGGGCCAAACCTTCATGCTCTCCCCAGCGTAGCTGGTTACCCAGGTAGACCGCCCAGATTCTGATCCAGTCCGTGGGGACGTGAGGCGGCGGGACCATCATGCACAGCCCGTTCATTTGCGCTTGATCGACCAGGTGGCTTTCCACATAGGCGATCAAGGCCGCGCTGAACACGGGTTGGCAGCTGCTGACCATCAACAGGTTGATCTTGCCGCCGTCGAACACCTTCATTTCAGGCAGTCTCGGGATGGCACTGGCGCTGCAATCAATGTGCAGAGCATGTGGGCTTGTGGCGATGCTGCCCTGCTCGAGCACGATGCGCGTTGGCTCGATAACGCGCACCCTCCCCTGGCGCACGACGTTGTCGATGCGTCGAAGCTCACGCAGCTCCGCCTGTGTGACGGTGGCGCAGCGGTAAGCAGTGGGTTCGACGGACTTGTCCAGGCGCAGGAGCTGGCCTGTCGCCTCAAGCCTTAAGAACAGGTCCGGGATCGAGTCCGCGTCGGCGATTGCCTCGAACTGTGCCGTGAGACCGCCGATTGTTCGTTCGAAGCCGTCGAGGCCAGGTTGCAAGTTGGCCCGGTCGATCAACCACGGATCGTTCGGCATGATCCAGCAGATTTTTTCGGGCGCAACACCGTTTTGCAGCAACCACAGGCAAGCGTCGATCCCGGTCTTGCCCGCCCCCACCACTACGTAGCTGGAGTATGGGTGGCGGATTTTCGGCAAGTCGTTCAGTGGCACGCATTGCACGCCGGGTTCCACCCTGTACCTGGGCGGGTGGGTCGAGGGCACAGCTGTCTGGGCATGGGTGGCGTCCACCACCTTTTTGTGCACCCGCACCAGATGGTCTGCGCCGCTGACGAGCGAGGTAAACCGGTGGTCGTCAATGCGGTCGCCGGTGTAGTTGCACATGGGGAAGTAACGGACCCGACCTGATGGCAGGAACTGCTGATTCATCACCTGATCGAAGTAGCTCACCACCTCCGCGCCGGAGGCTAGCTCATACAAGCCCTCGTTCAGTGCCGTCGTATCTTTCGTTCCGCTACCCAGTTCCCGTGAGTTGACGCCATAGAAGGCCGAGGGCTGGTGCAACCGTACAAAGGGGTAGGCATCATTCCAGTGCCCGCCAGCTCGTTCGTGTCGGTCCACCATCACGATGCGTGCATTCGTTTCCTTGAGTAGCGTATCGACGAAGGCCATGGCCGTCGCGCCAGCACCGATGACCAGGTAATCGGTTTCGATCGGATTTTCGTCCATATGGCTGCACCGCCCTGAAGGTTGTCCCCTCAACTTCCGTAGATTAGCCACCAATGCCGCGCTCAATAGAACGAATGCTGCTCACCTCCATAACCAATGGAATTAATGGCTGCAGCCCGCGCGTCAGACGGACGCCCCGTCAACCGCCGGGCTCAATCCACAGCCCATTGCTGCCTGTCACGAAGGACTCGGTCGACTGGCTTGAAGGCACTGATTCACCTTGCGCGATAATCCGTCATGACATGTTATGACCTCCCTGAAAAACGGACTTTAACCAACAAATTCAGGGGTTTTAGGACGAATGGTCGAGAGGCGTCAAGCGCGGGGAATTGCAGGGAGTTTGCAGCCACTACAGGCTTTTCAGACGGGCACGTTCGTCGTGGTGAAGTGAACTTCACTTTCATGACGTGTCACATTAAGTCCTTGTCAAGTGAACTTCAGTGGAGGTACAGCCTTATGAGCATGGCCACGATAGTCAGTGCCGTGATTTCCAGTCTCGCACCCAGTGTCTTTGACCAGAACAACCTGCAAGACCCCGGCGCGCATGTCTCAGCCGTCGAATACCACTACGGTATGGACATCGATGTGAAACGGGTACTGCAGCGCACCGATACATCCGACAAGACCGGCGTAGTACCGGTGACCCTGGTCTACGAAGACAGCGAGGGCGAGATTCACAAGATCCGTTTCCTCGAATGGGGTGGAAGCCCTGCCGACCCCACCAGCATTGCCTGATCCGCACGTCGATCGGGTTCCCCAGAAGCGGAAGTTAAACCTCCTGTGCACTCAGTGCGATTGAGGTTTTGTGTTACCTGAAAATGGACATATTCGAATGAATGAAAGTTCATTCGCGAAACTCACTATTATCTTGGAGGTGTATTGCCCCAGGATTAATTGATAACAATGGCTGAATCTGAATGGCAGTCAGCAACGGTAAATTCCAATCAAACCGTGCCGAGAGCCAAGTTGATTCACTATTTAATAAAAGAGGTCACCATGGAACTTAGTATGTTTTCTTCGTCCACCGTGGAATATGTGCGTTTGGGCGTTGTCTATTTTCATCTCATCGCCTGTTGCGTGGCAATCGGGCTGGTCTTGACCAGTGACATTGCAATGGTCAAGCAACTCCTGAAGGGGGATGCGTCAGGTCACCACGATGACGCGCACATGGAAAGCCTTCAAAAAACCGTATCGCTTGCACTTGTAGCGCTTTGGATTACGGGCATTGGTATCGTCGGGATCGATTATGCCGGTAAGGGGATGGAGTATTTCCTCAATCCAAAACTGCAAGCCAAAATCGGCATCGTTGTGCTGTTGACCTTTAACGGCTTGCTGTTGCATAGCGCTGTATTGCCGGCGCTGAAAAAAGCCGGTTCGTTACTCAAACTCTCCTTCAGCCTGCGCATGCTGGCGCTGTTCTCCGGCGCTCTCTCCGCCGTGTCCTGGTTCTATGCCGCCATGCTCGGTGTCGGTCGTCCGCTGGCCTGGAAGTACTCGCTGGTGGAGTTGCTGGCAGCCTATCCGGTTCTCATCGTCGTCGGTTTCGGGATGATGGTCCTGCTCACTGCCTGGGCAAAAGACAGAGACACCGAAACGCGTAGGGAGCAAGGCTTCAGGATCCCGGGAAACGCCGCCCTCGCTGGATGGTGAAACCAGACTGAACAAGGAAGTTCAGCTTCAGCCAATAAAGCCTGCTGTCAGCCGTTCGAAAACGGTGCTGCTAACGCCTCTATCGCTTCCCCTTCATGCAGACTACGGAAAGATAAGCCCCCCAAAGGACACCACACAGGGCAAGTATCAACTCCGGATTGAAAAAGCTCTGATCGACCGGCGCCACCAGTATTTCGCTATAAAGGCACATGGCGCCCGCGACCAGTGCAATAAAGTAGCCAGTCCGTGTTCTGGTTCGACGCAGTAATAGAACCTTTTTCAGACCCTCTTCTTTCCATTCCTGACGGGGCATGAGTTGGATTTCCTCCAGCAGCACCACACCCCACAGTAATGCGCATAACCCATAACCTATCATCTTGATGCCTCCAGAATTCAACCTGAATGCAGCCTGCACTCAGTGCTCAACTTGTGAATATCCATTCCGGAGTCTTTTCTGACTCATTGACGATTGAGCGGACGATAATTTCCGAGGGGTCAATATGCTTGATTGGGACGCCCCCCGCTATCGACGTTAGCAGGAGTTCTTTGTGGAGATATCAGCCAAAAGCTTGTAGTGATTCCACTACAAGCAGCCACTCTAGGTTAACAAGCCGTTTTCGAGTGCATAGCGGGCCAGTTGCGCGTTGCTGTCCATCCCGGTTTTTTCCAGGATACGTGCCCGGTACGTCGTGACGGTGCTCGGGCTCAAGTGCAGAATCTGGGCGATACGGACAATTCTTTCGCCTGCAGCCAGGAGCTTCAGTACTTCAAGCTCCCGGTCGGAGAGCGCTTCGTGGGGTGCCTCGTCGCCTTTGCCGATCGCGTTTACCAGTTTTTCCGCCAGCTCAGGACTGACGTGCTTGCCGCCTGAGGCCACCTTGCGAACGGCCGCCACCAGGGTAGCTGCGCAAATATCCTTGGTGAGGTATCCCGCTGCGCCGTGCTTGATGGCGCGTAACGCATAGGCCTCGACCGAATGCATACTCAACATCAGAACGGCGAGCTTGGGTTTGTGCGCACGCATGAGCTTGAGGAGTTCGAGGCCGTTCTTGTCGGGAAGCTGAATATCGACCAGCGCCACGTCGAAATCCTGTTCGCGGACCAGGAGCATGGCGTCTTGTGCGGTCTCGGCTTCACCCGTTACGTCGATCTCGCTGGCAGTCTCCAGCATGCGTCGCACGCCGCTACGCACGATGCTGTGATCATCCACCAGCAAGACTCTGATTTTGTGGTCAGTCATCTGTCTTTTCCATTCGCACCCGCAAGGCCCTGGCCGTTTCGTGTCTCGATGTACAGATGATGTTGAACCCGCCGGCCCCGCCGCTACAGAAGTGCGCGCTCATGCATTCCCACACCCATCCTGCGGCCAGTGGCCAGCAAGCCATTGAATCTGCTGCCGGGTTCTACGTTAGCAGGTCGGGATTGCACTGCAAGATGACAATTGCCCCCAGAATCCGGGGCATTGCGTCAACCTTGCTAGTATTTCGTAAGTCAACGCACCGTTTTCAACAGGCTGAATGCTGCAATGCCGGCTCCTGCGGCAAGGGGTAATGCCTTGCCCGCGGCATCAATTTTGACTGGACACAGACATGGCCACAGTGACGACACCGATCGAAGTATTGGACATGAAGACATTGCTGGCAGCGCTGAAGTCGTTGCGCAAAGGTGACTTCACTACGCGTATGCCGGAAGACTGGACCGGCATGCCGGGCAAGATCGCCGACACGCTCAACGAGATCATCGACATGGCCGCCGAGACCACCACCGAATTCGAACGCGTGGCGCAACTGATCGGCAAGCAGGGCAAGGTCGATGAGCGAATCCAATTGCCGATGATGAAAGGCTCGTGGCAAAAGATCGTCAACTCCAGCAATGCGCTCACCAGTGACCTCATCAGCCCGATGAACGAGATCATTCGCGTGGTCGGTTCGGTGGCCGAGGGTAATCTGAGCCAGCAGGTACCGCCGGTACTCGACGGTCTGAAACTGCGGGGCCAGTTCCTCAAGTCCGCCGAGATCGTCAACACCATGGTGACGCGACTGGGCTCCTTCGCTTCCGAGGTCACCCGCGTGGCGCGCGAAGTCGGCACTGAAGGGATTCTCGGTGGGCAGGCCAATGTCAAAGGGGTGTCCGGCACCTGGAAAGACCTGACCGACTCCGTCAACGACATGGCCGCCAACCTGACCACCCAGATGCGCAACATCGCTTACGTGACCACTGCAGTGGCCAAAGGCGATCTGGGCAAGACGATTACCGTCGAAGCCCGTGGTGAGATTCTCGAACTGAAAAACACCATCAACACCATGGTCGGCCAGCTCTCGAGTTTCGCTGCGGAGGTGACCCGCGTGGCGCTGGAAGTCGGTACTGAAGGCAAGTTGGGCGGTCAGGCAAAAGTGCGCGGCGTCTCAGGCACCTGGCGCGACCTGACCGAGTCGGTCAACGGCATGGCGGCCAACCTGACCACCCAGGTGCGCAACCTTGCACAGGTGACGACGGCGGTGGCGCGCGGCGACCTTGGCAAGAAAATTACCGTTGAAGCCAAGGGCGAGATTCTCGAACTGAAAAACACCATCAACACGATGGTCGACCAGCTTTCCAGCTTCGCCTCGGAGGTGACCCGCGTCGCGCTGGAAGTCGGTACCGAAGGCAAACTGGGCGGACAGGCCGAAGTGACCGGCGTGTCCGGTACCTGGAAGGACTTGACCAATTCGGTCAACGGCATGGCGGCCAACCTGACCACCCAGGTGCGCAACATTGCCGACGTGACGACGGCGGTGGCCAACGGCGACCTGTCGCGCAAGATCACAGCCGAAGCCAAAGGTGAAATTCTCCAGCTCAAGGAAACCATCAACACCATGGTGGACCAGCTCTCGACCTTTGCCGACGAAGTGACGCGCATGGCTCGCGAGGTGGGGACGGACGGCAAACTCGGCGGCCAGGCCAAGGTGACGGGCGTCGGTGGGACCTGGAAAGACTTGACCGACTCGGTCAACAGCATGGCGGCCAACCTGACCAATCAGGTGCGCAACATCGCCGACGTGACGACGGCCGTGGCCAAAGGCAACCTGGGGCGCAAGATCACCGTGGAAGCCAAGGGCGAAATCATGGAGCTGAAGAACACCATCAACACCATGGTGGACCAGCTCAACAGCTTCGCCGCCGAAGTGACGCGGGTCGCGCGCGAAGTCGGCACCGAAGGCAAGCTCGGGGGGCAGGCACAGGTGCAAGGCGTGTCCGGCACCTGGAGGGATCTGACCGAAAACGTGAACTTCATGGCAGCCAACCTGACCAGCCAGGTGCGAGGCATCGCGAAAGTGGTGACCGCCGTCGCCAACGGCGACATGAAGAAGAAGCTGACACTGGAAGCCAAGGGCGAGATTGCCGAACTGGCCGACACCATCAACGGTATGACCGATACGCTGGCGCTGTTCTCCGACCAGGTGACCTCGGTGGCGCGTGAAGTGGGCGTCGAGGGCAAGCTGGGGGGCCAGGCCAACGTGCCGGGTGCTGCCGGCACCTGGCGCGACCTGACGGACAACGTGAACGGTCTGGCGGCCAACCTGACCAACCAGGTGCGCGCCATTGCCGATGTGGCGACTGCCGTGACCAAGGGCGATCTGACCCGTTACGTGGAGGTAGAAGCAAAGGGTGAAGTGGCGGAACTGAAGGACAACGTCAACGAGATGATCCGCAACCTGCGCGAAACCACGCGGCAAAACGCGGAACAGGACTGGCTCAAGAGCAATCTGGCGAAGTTCAACCGTCTGCTGCAGGGCCAGCGCGATCTGGCGGCAGTCTCCAAGATGGTGCTGTCTGAACTGGCTCCACTGATCAACGCCCAGCACGGTGTGTTCTACATGATGGACGAGAACCCGCCGGATCCGGCGAAACTCAAGCTGCTGTCCGCTTATGCGTACAAGGGCAACATCAATGTGAACGATGAGTGGCGGCTCGGCGAGGGCCTGGTCGGGCAATGCGCCTACGAGAAACGGCGCATCCTGTTGACCGATGTACCGGCCAATTACGTCGCGATTTCATCCGGTCTGGGTGCTGCCGCCCCGCTGAATATCATCGTGTTGCCGATCCTGTTCGAGAACAAGGTCAAGGCCGTCGTCGAAATGGCTTCGTTCACGCGCTACAGCATCATTCATCAAACCTTCCTCGATCAGCTTGCCGAATCGATCGGTATCGTGCTCAACACGATCGAAGCCAATATGCGTACCGAAGAACTGCTCAAGCAGTCGCAATCGCTGGCGCACGAACTGCAAAGGCAACAGGAGGAATTGAGACAGACCAACGAGGAGCTGGAGGACAAGGCCGGCCTGCTGGCGGAGCAGAAAGCCGAAGTCGAGCGCAAGAACCGCGAAGTCGAAATCACCAAACTGTCGCTGGAGGAGAAGGCGGAGCAGCTGACGCTGACCTCGAAGTACAAGTCCGAATTCCTCTCCAGTATGTCCCATGAACTCAGAACGCCCTTGAACAGCTTGCTGATCCTGGCCCGCCAGCTCAGCGACAACGCGGAACACAATCTCACCCCCAGGCAGGTCGAATATGCCAAGACCATCCGCAGCGCAGGCAAAGACCTGCTGGAGCTGATCGACGAGATTCTCTACCTGTCCAAGATCGAGTCGGGTACGGTCACGCTGGATCTGAATGAAGCGCTGTTCGCCGATCTGCACGACCAGATCGAACGCACCTTCCGGCCGGTCGCCGAAAGCCGCGGCCTGACCTTCACGATCGAACTGGCGCCTAACCTGCCCCCCGCCTTGTGGACCGACGAAAAGCGCCTGCTGCAGGTGGTCAAGAACCTGCTGTCCAACGCCTTCAAGTTCACTGAACAAGGCAGCGTCAAGATCAGCATCGAGCCCGTTGTGTCCGGGTGGAGTATGGATCACAGCGAACTGAATCGCGCCGATGCGGTGGTCGCCTTCGTGGTCACCGACACCGGCATCGGCGTATCGGCCGGCAAGCAGAAGCTGATCTTCGAGGCGTTCCAGCAAGCCGATACCGGAACCTCACGAAAATACGGCGGCACCGGCCTCGGCCTGTCGATCAGCCGCGAGCTCGCACACCGGCTGGGCGGTGAGCTGCGGCTGATCCCCGGTGAGATCGGCAAGGGCAGTACTTTCGCGCTGTACGTGCCCTTGCGTACACAGGATGCCCAGCGTCAGACGCTGGACGAATCAGTGACAGAGACAGTACCTGGCCAGGTCAGGCGCGACCTTGTGTCAGGCCCTTCTGCACAGATACTCGACGACCGCGAGTCGGTCCAACCCGGCGACCAGGTGCTGCTGATGCTCGAGGCCGACGCCCGATTCGCCGGCATCCTGCTCGAGGCCGCGCATCAGAAGGGGTTCCGGGCTGTCGTCACGACCCGTGGCGCGGATGCGCTGGAGCTGGTCGAGCGCTTCAAACCCGCCGCGATCACGCTGGACCCGGGCCTGACGGACATCGATGGCTGGTTGCTGCTCGAGCAGTTGAAGGGAAGTTTCGCCACGCGTCACATCCCGGTCCAGATCATCTCGAACGCTGACGACCGCACACGCGGGCTGCGCTATGGCGCTTTCGACTATCTGCTCAAGCCGGTCACAGCCGACGAGATTCAGCATGCGCTGGTCGGCATCGTGGCTTTCGCAGGGCGCAAGACCAGGAACCTGCTGCTGATCGACGGCGACGAAGCGAACCGCGCCCGCATCCTCGATCTGCTCGGCAACACCGACGTGAAGATCGAAACGACCGCCAGCGGCGCTGAAGCCTTGAAGAAACTGGCAAAGAAACGCTACGACTGCATGGCAATCCATCTCGAACTGCCCGATGCATCCGGCATCGAGCTGCTCGAGGCGTTGCAGGAAGACCAGGCCAGGCGTGAACTGCCGATCGTCGTCTACGGTGCAGAGACACTGACCAAGCCGCAACACGAGCGTTTCCGGACACTGCTGGGCAAGGGCGTGATCAAGGCCGTTCAATCCCCCGAGCGCATCCTCGACGAAACCGCACTGTTTCTACACCGTGTCGTCGACAGGCTGTCGCAGACCCAGCGCAGGATGCTGGAAAAACTCTATGAGGGCTCAGACAGCCTCGAGGGCAAAAAGGCCCTGGTGGTCGACGACGACGTGCGCAATATATTTGCCCTGACCAGCGTGCTCGAGAGCAACAACATGCGGGTGGCCACGGCCGAAAACGGCCGGACCGCCATAGAACTGCTGCAGCAGCAGCCCGATACCGACATCGTGCTGATGGACATCATGATGCCCGAGATGGATGGCTTTGAAACCATGCGCCAGATCCGTACCTTCAAACGATTTGAAGCCCTGCCCATGATTGCGCTGACGGCCAAGGCGATGATGGGTGACCGTGAAAAGTGCATTGAGGCAGGCGCCTCGGACTACGTCAGCAAGCCGGTGGATACCGACCAGCTGCTGTCACTGATGCGCAGATGGCTCTATCGATGAAGCAACCTCCGGTATTCAAAGAGAACGCCCAGGTGCGGCACCCTGCCCCGCCTGATGGCGTGCCAGCCTCCGTGTTGCTGGTGGATGACAATCCCGCCAAGCTCACCGCGCTCGCCGCGGTAATTACCGACATGGGCCTCGATGTCGCCACGGCGACGTCCGGACGCGAGGCGCTGCGCCTGCTATTGCAACGCGATTTCGCCGTCATTCTGCTCGACGTGAAAATGCCGGTGATGGACGGCTTTGAAACCGCTGCACTCATTCACGGCCGCCCGAAGTCGGCCCATACACCCATTATCTTCGTCACCGCGGAGGCCGACACCGATTCCGAGCGTTTCCGCGGTTATACGTCCGGCGCCGTGGATTACATCTTCTCGCCGATTGTGGCCGAAGTGCTTCGCGCCAAGGTCCAGGTGTTTGTCGACCTGTTCTACTTGCAGCGCAAACTGACGATGCAGGCCGAAGAATTGCTGCAATCGAAACGGCAGCTGCGTGAACTGGCCTCCTATCAGGAGCACATCAAGGAAGAAGAGCGAAAGCGCATCGCACGCGACATCCACGACGAGCTGGGACAGAGTCTGCTGGCGTTGCGCATCGATGTCTCCATGCTGCAGGCGCGCACCCGTACCATGCACCCCAGGCTCAACGAAAAGGCCAGCGATGCGCTGAATCACCTCGATACAGCCATCCGCAGTGTGCGCAGTATCATCAATGATCTTCGGCCACCCGTACTCGACCTGGGATTGCAGGCCGCGATCGAGTGGCAACTTGAAGAGTTCCGGCAGCGCAGCGCGATCGATTGCACGATGTTGGCCAAAGACGAAAATTTCCGTTGCGACCTGAATGAAAAATCCGCCACGACGCTGTTCCGCATCGTGCAGGAATCACTGTCGAATATTGCCCGGCACGCGCAAGCGACACAGGTGCACATCGAACTCTCCAGGGAGGGTCACAGGCTTTACCTGCAGATCAAAGACAACGGCGTAGGCATGACGGATCGCAAAAAACTGAACTCGTTCGGGCTGGTGGGCATGAAGGAACGCATCAGCATGCTGGGCGGGGAGTTCACGATCGACAGCGCACCGGACAAAGGCACGAGATTGACCATATCGCTGCCCATTGACTGACGCGATAACAATTTCAAGCAGTACATCCAGCATCGAAGCTCCATGGCATCATCCATTTCAACATGATGACGATCGTAGTTTGGGACCAGCCGCAGAAATTGTCCGGACCGGACTCGCTCATCCTGCAGCCCTGCCATACTGTTCAGCATGACCAGTGCAACCTTTCGCTTCTACGAGGAGCTCAACGATTTCCTGCCGGCCGAACGGCGGCGGCAGTCCTTCACTTGCAAATGCGCGCGAGGGGCGACGGTCAAGCACATGATCGAGGCGCTCGGGGTACCGCACACCGAGGTCGAGCTGGTGCTGCTCAACGGCGAGTCGGTGGGCTTCGAGCGGGTGATCCTCGACAGTGACCGGCTGGCGGTGTATCCGAAGTTCGAAGCGCTGGACATCAGCCCGCTGCTCAAGGTTCGTGCGCAACCTTTACGGGTGCTGCGCTTCGTCGCTGATGCGCACCTTGGCGGGCTGGCCAGCCTGCTGCGCATGAGCGGCTTCGACACCCTCTATGACAATGGCTTCGAGGATGGCCAGATCGCCGAGATCGCTGCGCAGCAAGGACGCATCGTGCTAACCCGCGACCGCGAACTGCTCAAGCGACGGATCATCAGCCATGGCTGTTATGTGCATGCCCTGAAACCGTCGCTGCAGCTGCGCGAACTGTACGAGCGCCTCGACCTGGCGCGTAGCGCACGGCCATTCAGCTTGTGCCTTCATTGCAACCTGCCGCTGCACGAGATCAGCCCGGAACTGGCTCGGCCGCAGGTGCCGCCACGCGTTGGCGCCCTCTATTCGCACTTCCTGCGCTGCGACGCCTGCAAACGGGTTTACTGGGAGGGTTCGCACTGGCGCGGTATGTGTGCATTGCTGGCACCTCTGCTGGACCGATAGCCGCGCGGACCGGCTGCGTTGCCAGGGATAACTGGCTTTTGCATCAAGCAGATAACGGCCAGAAGCCCATCCCGACTGGCACAACGGCTCCGAACACGATCCCGAGGAATCGGTTCGCGTTCGAGTCCGCCTGCTACAGGAAGCGGCGGCGAGCGGCGAGCTGTTCGCCACTTCTACGATATGGCCTAGGCCCCCGCTGCAACCCCATGTAGTCAGGGCCCGGCGTCCGGGCCCTGAGGCTCAGGCCTGCTTCAAGGCGCCATCGAACGCTGGCGTCAACCCCGACAATTGCAGCTTGCGGACAAAATCGCCAAGACGCTGCTGCTTGTAGGCTTCCACGTCCATGTCACGGTAGTCGTAGAAACCCTGGCCATCTCGCAAGCCATTGCGGCCGCTTTGCATGTTGTCGGCGATCACCTGTGGCGATTCGAAGCGCGGTGACAGCGCTCCACTCAGGTAGCGCGAGGCGTAGTACAAAATGTCGCCGCCGCCCCAGTCGATGAATTCAAGCAGGCCCAGCACCGAGAAGCGCAGCCCGAAACCGACGCGCACGGCGGTGTCGATATCTTCTGCGCTGGCCACGCCCTCCTCCACCATCCGTGCGGCTTCGTTCATTACCAATGCCTGAATGCGCGGCACGATGTAGCCAGCCACCGGATTGCACACCACGGGCACCTTGCCGATCCGCTTGAGCAGTTGCAGCAGCCGTTCGACTACTTGCGGGCAGGTCGCTTCGCTGCGGCTGACTTCCACCAGCGGCATCAGGTACGCGGGATTGAGCCAGTGCGCGTTCACGAAGCGCGCAGGGGTGCTGACCATTTCGCTCAACTCGGTGACGAGAAACGTCGACGTCGTCGAGGCGATGATGGTCGACGCCGGAACATGCTCGCTGACCCAGGCGAAGGTCTCCTGCTTGACCGCGATGACCTCCGGCACCGCTTCGAACACCAGGTCGCACAGGCGCAATGCCTCTGCGGCCTGGGACCGGGATTGCAGCGTCAACCGGGCTATCGCAATGTCCGCCTGTTCCCGCTCAAGCACGCCAAGGCGTACCAGCATCTGCAGTTCGCTGTGGATGTTGTTGCGCACACGCTCGAAGTAGCCCTGTCGCTCATCCTCCGCGCGATCCTTTATATCGATGAGGGTGACCGGCAGGCCCGCATGGATGAACGCCAGGGCAATGCCCTCACCCATCCGGCCGGCGCCGACCACGCTGACCTGGGGCAGCGCGGCGTTCATCAGTTGTAGCCCTTGGTCAGCAGTTCGGTCATCTGCGCCCGACTCAGCGTGGCCAGACCGAGGTTTTCCAGGGTGCGGCCTTCGGCGTAGAGATCCCGTGCAGCGACGACCGAGGCAATGCTCAGCAGACCCAGTGCGACCGGAGTCGGCACACCGGCCCAGCGGCCGACGGACACCAGGAACGACAGGCCCAGGCGTGTGTCTTCAAGCATGTAGCGGTGCTTCTGCAGGTCGATGTCTTCGCGCCAGTCGCCGCTGTCGGTCAGCTTGCCGTGGGCACCGCGACCGTACATCCACTCATCGCCTTCGGTGGTGTTGTAGTGGTCGGCCAGGGGGAAGTGCGGAGCGCCGTAGGTCAGTGCTTCGCGCACGGCCATACGCTCGGCATCGAGCTGGTTGGTCACGCGGCGGATCGACGGTTGGGTACCTTCGTTATGAATGTCCCAGGCCTCGAAATGCTCCAGGGGACCTGCGTTCATCATGATCAGCGGCGGATGGATGATGGGGCCTGCGTTCATCAGCGCACCACTCAGGGCGTCTTCAATCGGCTCGACGCTCGGGTAGGCCTCGCGCAGTACCGCGAAAGCATGCTCGGACAGGTTGCTGGGGAATACGCCGGTTGGCAGGCGGGTGGCGTAACCGCTGATCACCAGGTCGCTGGCGCCATGCTTGCGTACCAGGTACGGCAACGTACCGGTTTCAGCGAAGGCGACCTTGCTCCGGTTGCCCGCATCGGCCATGGCCTTGGCGAACACGAAGCTGCCGAAAGTGCCTGGCGGCAAGAACACCACCTGACCGTCGTGCAGGTGCGGCGCAACATGTCTGGCCAGGTCTTCGTGGGAGGTCGACGGCAGCGGGATGATCACCAGTTGCGCATCGCCCAGGGCTTCGGCCAGGTCGTCGGTGAACGACAGCTTGTCGCCCTGCTGGCCGACGGACAACTGGCGAGTGCCCTTGAAGTCCTTGATGGTCAGGTTGCCGATGGTCAGCAGCTCCTTGAGCGCGGTGGAGTCTCGACGCCACAGGCGGGTCGGGTGCCCCTTTTCAGCCATTTCGACAGCAGCGGCGTAACAGCCGTGACCACCACCCAGCACAGTAATATTCATGCAGATACTCCTTTTTGTTAGTGACTCGATCCTATCGAGCCGCACCGTCGCGCACTTATCCGATTGCGCAGCCGACTGACGGATTGCGCAGGAGTCTCAATGCTTCTGCCGCCGCAGGGTGTCCGACGGCAGACAGCCATAGCGTTGCCGATAGGCGCTGGAGAAATGCCCGAAGCTGTTGATGCCGTGACGCAACAGGATATCGGTGACGGTTTCACCGGCCCTGCCCTGCTTGAGCGACTCGTGGATCACCGCCAGGCGCCGGTCGCGGATGTACTCGACCGGCGCCTGCTGGAGGAACTGGTTGAAACCGTTTTGCAGAGTGCGCACCGAGACGCCACACAGTTCGCTCAAGGTCGTCAGGCTGATCGGTTCGTCGAGGTGTTCTTCGATGTAGTCACGGGCCTTTTTCACGTGGTGCGGCAGCGGCGCGCGCGAGTCGATCAACAGATCCGCCGAGTAGTTATGCGGCAGCTGTGTGAGCAGCAGTTGCATCAGGTATTCGGACAAGCCGCTGGCGAGACGCGAACCGTCGACGCCGCTGCCGTACAGCCGGCAGATGTAATCCAGGGTGTGATAGAGGCTGACGACGCCCGCGCCCAGGTGGTCGACGCTGACATCAAAGATCACCGACTGCCGCAGACTGCGGCCGAGCAGGCGTTGCAGTTGCGTCTCCAGGGCATCACGGTCGACCCGCAGGATCAGGTTGCGGCACTCGCCATCGGTGACGATACGGCTTTGCGCGAACGGCGAGGAAACACTCAGGTAGCCCGACTGCATCGCCGCGCTGCGCCGCCCGTGGGCCACTTCGCAGTGCCCCTGCAAGGTAATGCGGAACAGGTACTGATCGGCAATGTCGCCGATGGTGATTTCCACCGGCGCGCCATAGCGCAGGTCGAGCAGCGCCGAATCGCCGAAAAACACCCCGTTGAGCCGAGTGTGGATGGGCTCGTCACGCAGCACGTTGAAGCTGTGCGGGCACAGGTATTGGCTGACCTTGTCCTTGATCTCGCGGTAATCGGCCGAGCTGAGCAGGCTGTGCCGTTCCAGCAGGTGTACATCATTCAACATCACGGGTTCTCCTGTCCTGGAGCACCTCGGCCCCGCGCCCTTCAAAGGGAGCGAGGCCGAGACGCCGATCGTGGACTATGACCAATCAGGCCCGGGTCGGATACTCCCGGGCATAGCTTTCCCGAAAACGACGGCAGCCACGCCAGAGCAGTAGCACCGTCAACGCCGATGCACCGGCGATCACCAGCGACATCGACGAACCCACCGCCGCAGGCGATCCGAAGTAGCGGTCGGTCAACAGCGCCACCAGCGTGGTGCCCAGGCCCAGGCCCAGCAGATTGCTGATCAGCAGGAACACCGCCGAGACCTGTGCGCGCACCTGGTTCGGCGCGAGGATCTGCATCGCCGCCGTGGACGCCGGCATCGGGAACGAAGCGAAGAACATCGCCGGCACCAGCAGCGTCACCGACAGCCACAGTTGATCGACTTGCGGGAACAGCACGGCCGGCACCGCCATGCCGAGGGCACCGATGACGCCGGTGCGCATGGCGGCGTCCTGATGACCTTTCTTGGCCAGGTAGTCGGTGAGCCATCCGCCGAACAGCACGCCTGCGGTATTGGCCACCAACAGCACGGTGCCGAGCATGTAGCCGGCCTCCATTGGCGACAGGCCGAACTTGCGGATGTACAGAGCCGGGCTCCAGCTCATCATGCAGAACAGGGCCATGGCGTAGAACGAAAAGCCCAGGTAATGGCAGGTGAAGGTGGCACGGTGGCGACCGAGGAAACGCAAGCCATCGCTCATCGCAACCTTCTTGGCCTGACCCTGTGCATCGACCTGCAGCCCCTTGCGCGCCGGGTCGCGCACGGTAAGCCAGATCAACAGGCCGACCACGATACCGGGCAGGCCGACAATGAAGAACGCCAGTTGCCAGGCCTTCATCGCACCGAGAACGGCGACTTCGATGGTGTTCATGTCCTTGAGCATCGCGATCACATAGCCACCCACCAGGAAGGCCAGGCCACCCCCGACGAACGAGCCGATCGAGTAGATGCCCACGGCGCGGCCGAGTTTTTCCTTGGGGAACATGTCGCTGAACATCGAGTAGGCCGAGGGCGACAGGGCCGCTTCGCCGACACCGACGCCAATGCGGGCGAGGAACATGTGCAGGAAGTTCTTGCTCATGCCGCAGGCAGCCGTCGCCAGGCTCCAGAACACCACGCCGACGGCGATGATCTTCGGCCGGGAGAAGCGATCCGCCAGGTAGGCGATGGGCATGCCCATGAAGGCGTAGAACAACGAAAAGGCCAGCCCGTGCAGCAAGCTGAACTGAGTGTCGCTGATCTGCAGGTCGGCTTTGATCGGTTCGATCATCAGCGCCAGGATCTGCCGATCCACAAATGAAAAGATGTAGGCGATCATGCACAGGCCGACCACGTACCACTCGTAAATGTAGGTTTTCTTCTTCTGCTGTTGCAGGACCGCGTTATCGACCTGGATATTCACTAGTGTTTGCTCCTCTTGGAATCCGCTCATGGGCGCAGCGCGCCGGGTGACGGTGCACAGGACACCGACTGGGAAGTTGCGGGGCAGATGTAAAGGACAAAGGGTTCGAACATGGTCAGGCCTCTTATTGTTATGGGGTCAAACCCCGGATGGACCGGGCTTACCAGAACTTCCAGGTATAGGTCGTGGCGAAACGGAATTCGTTGTAGTCGTAGCCGTACTTCTGTTTCACGTCGATGTTGCGCAGGTCCAGCCCCAGGCCTTGCAGCGCCCCGCTCTGCACCACGTAGCTGAGCCCCAGGAAGCGTTCGCTTTCCTGGTTGTCGCTCAGGTTGGCGCCACGGTCCCAGTGGGTTCCCTTGATGTAGCGGGTGTAGAGCTTCAGCCCCGGCATGCCCATCCCGGCAAAGTCATAGCTGTAGCGCGCACCCCAGGACTTTTCATCCGGGCGGACAAACCCCAGGGACGACCAGTGCACCAGATAGGGTTGCGGGATAAACCCGTTCATCGTCGGGAACACGCTGTCACCGAGCATGCGCTGGTAACTGAGGCCAAACATGTGGGCGCCTTTGAGCAAGGTGAACAAGCCACCGTAGGAACGGTTGTCGATCTCACCGTTCAAGGCATTGCCATCTTCATTGTTATTGAAGTAGCGCAAGTCGGTCTTGAGTTTGTAGCCATTACCCAAGTCAGCCATATGCATCAGGCCGAAATAGTGCTGCTGATAAATATCGTGCAACACGCCATAGAAATAGCTGGCTTGCAGGTTCTTTGTAATGTCGTAAGTGGCGCCGCCGAAATCCAGGCCGTCACTGTCGAGATTATCGGTGGAGCCAAACTTGTACAGTTTCTCGTGGTTGGAAGATTCCCGTGTCACGGCAGACCAGAACCGGCCACCAGTCATCGTCAATCCATCGACTTCCCTGGACTCGACCACCGCCCCTTGATAGATCGTATCCAGTTGCCGACTGGTGTCATCGTACGCCACAGGCAATTGAGGGCGAAGATCACCGACCTTCAACTCGGTCTTGCTGTAGCGCATCTTGAAGGTTGCACCGGCGCGACTGTAGTCATCCGCCGTCTGCTGGTCACGGACGCTGAAAGGCAGCGAACCGTCGTTGCCCGATGAATCCAGGCGCACGGCGTATTGCGCATCCACATCAAGGCCGATCGCCAGGGCCGTGTCGGTGTAACCGGACGTAAACTGTGCATCGAAACCCTGAGACCAACTATGCACTTCAGAAACCGGCGCATTGTTATTGGTGTAATTACGGTGCAAGTAGAAGTTACGCGTATCCACTTTCAAGTGACTATCATCAACAACATCGGCATAGGCTGCCAATGGCGAACAGATCATTCCCAACACGCCGGCAATACCAAGCCCACGGCAAGATTGTTTTACCTGAAGCATCTAACTTCTCCACATCTGTATGTGCTGGGCACTGTATTTATAGGAGCAGATTCGAACTAAAAGTTAAAAATGCCGGCAGCCGAACACCGAGCCTTCTTGCGCAGGAAGGCGAATTGCATCAGGGATATAAAGAACGATGGGTTCGAGCATGGTCAGGCCTATTGTTGTTATGGGGTAAAACGCCAGGCGGACTCAATGCAACAGCCAGCCAAGACGACACGCCTCTTGTCTACCCAAGGTAAGTCAGTAGGCGCCGCGCCGATATCGAGATGAACAGCATCCGTTGGGGGGAAAACTTCAATCCGGCTAAAGGTTTCCCTTAGTCGACTCAAAAGCGCAGGGCACACAGTGCGAGATGGCAAGCCTGTATTGCATAAGCCTTCCTATAACGAGGTCTTGTTGTTGGATAGGCCCTAAACTAGCGATTGCGCCGCCTGCCAACCTCCCCGATTGCGCAGGCGATTCTCCAATTACGCAGCCTGATGCAGACCCTTGGATGACAGGCAGAAAACGGCCTCACCAGCCAGTCGCAAATGTCCACGAAACCATGGGCGTTTCACTCTGGGGCACACAGGTATTCAGCTTCCCTGCGCTCCCGGTTCCCGACTGGGAGCGCGGCGCCTACAAAGTTGCCATTGTCATTTGTCGTCCATCTTTGTTGACGATGGTGGCCGGCGCTCAGTGCTCTCTTCGGCGTTGGGCGCTTCTGGAAAACTCCCTGGCGTGAACACATGGGTCTGCAGGTCGCTGGCATCGACTTCGGCGACACCATGAACCGAGCGGGCCAGATCAATGGCCTGTTCACACTGTCTATGAGTGTTGACGCGGCCACTTAACCCCACTATGCCCGCATGGGTTTTGACATTGATATGCAGGCTAAGGGTCGGATCGGAAAATGCCAGGGCCGACTTCACCTTGGCAGTAATCCATGCATCGTGAACGGCCATTTCCAGACCATGAGAGTAATGCTGGAAGGAGTGAATTTTCATGGCTGAACCCTCTCTCGCGTAATCAGACGTATTGCCCATCCCTTTTGCTGTGCTGCCCTTTGCCTGTCAGGTGAACGCTATGGATACCTGATTCGTTTTGGCGCGCTCGCCACACAAACATTGACAGACATTAATTATAGTACGGCCGTTGCCTGCGGTCAGAGCGCTGTCCCCGTGAACGTCCGCCCTGGTCGCTTTGTGCCAGGCGCAATACCTGCAGAGCCTCCAGACAGTCCTTATTGCGATCGGCCCTGATCAACCCATGGCTGCCGATGTCGACCGACAGAAAAAGGCCAACAGTTGACGCTGGCTGGAGCGATGGCAAATGTGCACCTATGCTTGGGTCGGCTGGAAGAACTGATCGAGCATTCCGTGCTGCTCCGTCACCTGCGCGCAATATCCGTCAAAGGTCATCCGGGCGAATCAGTTTCAGCACACCTTCGATGATCTGGAACCAGGCTGTGGTTTGCCTGGCTTTCGAAAATCCTTGCGCCATGCCCTTCCTCAGTTTGAGTCATCAATACTTCAAACGTCCCCCCGGGAGACACCCATGGCGCACCTTCTCAAACCAATCGCCGTACTCACGTCCTTTTTTACCCTGATGTTGCCGGTGCTGACCTCGGCGCAGGCGGCCACCGACATTCCACCCGCCGTCAAGACGCCGGACCGGGTCGAGACCCGAATCGGCGTGCTGGAATTCAAGGATGGCGCGCCAAGCGCCGAAACCGCCCGGAATGTCTATGACACACTGGCGTTCACTCGGGGTGTCGATGCCTTCGTGAACAGTTTTTCGGGTGCCTCGGCCTATGCGATTCGCGAGGGCTTCCACAGCATTGGCGCTGAAGACAACTCGGTGGTCATCTTCTCCGAGCTGATGGACTCCAACTCGCTCTTTCTCACGGCCAACGCCGATACGATCTACTCGGTGGCAACGCTCGACCTGACGAAAGGACCGTTAGTGATTGAAGTGCCACCCAAGGCCCTCGGCACGCTCAATGACATGTGGTTTGGCTGGATCATCGACATCGGCGCGCCCGGACCCGATCGGGGTGAAGGGGGTAAATACCTGGTTCTGCCACCCGACTACGAGGGTCCTGTTCCTGATGGCGGCTACTTTGTCGGTCGCTCCAAAACCAACCATGTGCTCTACGCCGTTCGTGCCTTTATGGAGAACAACGACCCGAAACCTGCCGTTGATCTCATCAAGGACAAACTGAAGATCTACCCCTACACACCGGGTGGCCATGGCACCAGCATTGCCACGGCACTCGAAGGCAAAATCCGCTTGGAGCCCATCCCCCCGATACCGCCCACGAAGTTCATCGAGGGCAGTGGCAAATCCTTCAACACCATCCCGCCTAACGATTTTTCCTACTTCGAGATGCTCGACAAGCTTGTACAGCTGGAACCCGCCACCTCGTTCAGCCCGGAACTCATGGGGCAATTGGCGGCCATTGGTATCGTGAAGGGCAAACCCTTTGCTCCGGACGAGCGGATGAAGAAGATCCTCAGCGACGCGGCAGCCGTGGGCAACGCCGCTGGACGAGCGCTGAACTGGCGTGCCGCCGAGTATCCCGGCTGGGCCTATTACCCGAACTCGATGTGGGCCAACATGCTGTGGCAAGGCGGCTTCAATTTTGAAACACCGCCGCCGTTGATCACCAAGGAAGGCCTGTTCAAGCCATTGCCACCGACAGGCGCGCGCACGCTTGATTCGCGCACGGCCTTCTACTATGGCTACACCATGGATTCGCCGGGCATGATCATGCGTGTGCCCAACGTAGGCTCGCAGTACCTCATGGGTTTCACTGACGCCGACAAGAACCCCTTCGATGGCGCAAAGACCTATAAGGTGACCCTGCCACCCAAGATCCCTGCGGCGAAATTCTGGTCCTTCACCGTCTACGACAACCAGACGCGCTCCATGCTCCAGACACCACAGCGCTACCCCCGTGCTGGCAGTCAAACCTACCCGTCACCGGCGGCCGTTGAAAACGCGGATGGTTCCATGACCATCTACTTCGGCCCTTCCAGACCTGCGGACGCCAAAGCCGGCAACTGGATACAAACCATGCCGGACAAGGGCTGGTTCATGCTCCTGCGCCTCTACAGCCCCCTTGAGTCGTTCTTCACGAAAGAGTGGCGCCCGAGCGAGGTCGAACTGGTTCGGTGAGACTGCCCTGTTAATGCCGACGCAATCAACTGTCCGGAATGTGCTTTTTCGAGGAAAAAATGGCAGTGCATTGCCCTGGTTTTTTACCCCGACCAGGGCTTTTTTGATGGCTGATTGGCTTATAACCCCCGATTTTTACCCTGGAATATGCAAAAAAAGACGAAAAAATCGACGGGACTTTTATCCGCCCCCCGACCCGCCGAAAGCCAGTCATGGTGCTGGCTGCGCCCTCCAATGATGGCAATATGCGACCAGTTTCGGCACTGCCGTTGGTCAGCAAAATTGATCAAAAAATGAACGCACACGGCTTTTTTCGTTCAGAATACGCAACAGGTCACACGGGCTCCGATGCTCAGCTGACTCAAGAAGCGGAAGTTAAACCTCATATAGACGCCCAGTGCGAATGAGGTTTTTTGTTACCTGAAAATGGAACTAACCGAATGATCAAAAAGTTCATTCGCTAAACTCGCTTTTTTCTTCGCAGCACAATGCCGCAAGATTAAACAATAGAAATTGCTGGATCCTGACTGCAGTCAGCAACGGATAAATGCAACTAAGCCGTGCTGAAGTCATGTTGATCCACTAAGAGTACAAAGAGGTAATCATGGATCTTGGTATACTGACTTCGCCAGCCGCGGAATATGTTCGCTTGGGCGTTGTATATTTCCATCTTATCGCCTGCTGCGTTGCAATCGGGCTTGTGTTGACCAGTGACATTGCCATGGTCAAGCAACTCCTGAAGGGGGATGTGTCGGGTCACCATGATGACGCGCATCTGGAAAGCCTTCAAAAAACCGTATCACTTGCACTTGTTGCTCTTTGGATTACGGGCATTGGTATTATCGGAATAGATTATGCCGGCAAGGGGATGGAATATTTCCTCAATCCAAAGTTGCAAGCCAAAATCGGCATCGTTGTCTTGTTGACCTTTAACGGCTTCCTGTTGCATAGCGCTGTATTGCCGGCGCTGAAAAAAGCCGGTTCGATACTCAAACTCTCCTTCAACTTGCGCATGCTGGCGCTGTTCTCCGGCGCGCTCTCTGGTGTGTCCTGGTTCTATGCCGCCATGCTCGGTGTCGGTCGTCCGCTGGCCTGGAAATACTCGCTGGTCGAGTTGCTGGCGGCCTATCCGGTTCTCATCGTCGGTGGCTTTGCAATGATGGTGCTGCTCACCGTCTGGGCGAAAAACAAAAACGCTGAAGGCCGTATGGAGCAACGCACCTGGGCAACCGGAAACGCCGCCCTGGCTGGCTGGTGAAGCCAGGTTGAACAAACCCGTTCAGCCTTGGCCAATAAATTGCGCTTTTCACTGTTTACCCATTTCACTTTCTCACTTGAGGATATCCAAATGAAATCCATGAAAGCTCTCTTCGTAATCGCCGCTCTGACCGTTTCTTCTCTGGCGATGGCCACCGGTGGTGGTGACAAGACATTCAATCGCATGGAGTCGGCCCGCAAGGTCTCGATGGAAGCCTTCCAGGTTGCGCAGAAGCAGAAGGCTGAAGCCGCTGTAGCTCAAAGCAAGGCCAAGGCAACCAATCGCAGCAACGGCTGATCCGTGTAGCGCGTGCGCAGGCTGACAAGCCGGGATTGATTGCTCTGGCATTTCGGACTGCGCAACACGATGGTAAAAAAGGACTTCACGGAATCCCGGGGCACACAAATAACGAAATATCTGTAGGAGCGAGCTCGCTCGCGAAAAACCTGAGAGCACCGCGGGGTGTCAGGCTCCCCGCATCATCGTTGGCCTCCATCGCGAGCAAGCTCGCTCCTACAGGTATCGGTGTTCCCCGCAATGACGTGAACAACCAAAAAAAGTCGCAAACCCTGCAGGGTTTGCGACTTTTTTTCGATACGTCCTTCAAATTCACGGGACGTTTTCTACGGGTATGCCTGCCGTTGCGTAGCGTGCAGGCCTAGTTCTGTGCCTCCACCACGTCGACATCCGGCGCGTCTGGGGCATCTGGAGCATCCGGAGCGTCCGGGGCATCCGCCACATCCTCTCTGGCGGCTCTCTTCTCGGCCTTGGCCGCCTCTCTGGCCGCGTTCGCATCAGCTTTGGCGTCGTTCCTGGCAGCATCCGCAGCAGCCCGGGCTGCATCTCTGGCTGCATCTGCGTCTGCCTTGGCAGCGTCCCTGGCGGCATCCGCAGCGGCCCTCGCAGCATCTCTGGTTGCATCTGCACCCGCTACACCTGCAGCTTTTGCAGCGTCACGGGCAGCATCCGCCGCAGCTCTGGCGGCATCTCGGGTTGCATCTGCATCAGCTTTCGCAGCATCCCGGGCTGCGTCTGCATCAGCTTTGGCAGCGTCTCTGGCTGCATCTGCGTCATTTTTGGCAGCGTTCCTGGCTGCATCTGCGGGATTGTTGTCGGCCCTATTGGCCCTATTGGCCTTATCGGCTCTATCAGCTCTATCAGCCTTATCGGCCTTATCGGCTCTATCAGCCTTATCAGCCCTATCAGCCCTATCAGCCTTATCGGCTTTATCGGCTTTATCGGCCTTATCGCCACGGGCATTGCCTGGTCCTGCGTTTCCGGCAACACCACCATGGTCAGCATCGCCGCGCCCCTTGCCGCCATGTCCTGCGGCACCATCACCGCCACCATCGCCATGGCCGCTGCCAGCGTTACCGCCTCCGCCACTACCACCGTGACCACCGCCTCCGGAACCTCCACTGCCGGAGCCACTGCCACCACCGTGACCACCACCGCTACCACCGTGGCCGCCTCCGCCGTCACCACCATGACCGCCGCCTCCGGAGCCAGAGCCTCCACCGCCGCCACCACCGTGACCG